>JAAVHP010000012.1:0-300000 GCA_014799665.1 Clostridiales bacterium | reverse complement strand
TCTTATCGCTTGCGCTGAAAAAGCGTTCCGCGCTGTCGCGAACGGCGGGCGTAATCGAAGTTATTCCGCGCTCCGAGCAGAAAGAGGTAACGTCGGAAAATACCGAACGGGTCAAGGGCTGCGAAGCAAGCTCGCTCGCAAGCGAAGCCGTAGCGCCCAAAAGATCGACCGCGTCGGGAATATTGCTGTCGGTAAGCTTTTTGGCGTAGTTAAATACCGTCGTGAGCTTGTCCTTGAACATAACGCCCTGAGAACGCACGGCGTTATTGACCTTTTTATACTCGTTGGCAAGCTCGCTTAGCGCTTTGGTGTTCGCCGTCATCTGCTCGGACGCACTGCCGAGCGAAAGCTTTATCTCGTAAAGCTGACGCAAAAGTTCGGCGGTATCCACACTGCCCGAGCCCGAAACTACGGGAGAAGCGGGCGCGTTTTTATCCTCGAGCGAGGCTTTAAGTGCGGCGATATCGGACGAAATCTTATTAAGAACGTCCTGCGACGCGCCGTCCATATTGCTGGCAGCCTTTTTGACAGCCGAAACCGCGCCGTTGAGCTCCTTTAACGAAGGAAGCTCTTCGAGCTGTTTCTTAATGCTTCCTATCTCGCCCTGCAAACGCGCGTCGCTGTCGCGAGTGGCGCGAAGAACGGCCTCGTTGATAGAAAGAAGTTTTTCAACGTCGATTGAATTGGATTGACCGCCCTCAAGTCTTCCCTGCTGCTCTTGCGAGCCGGCGGTAAGTTCACCTTGAGGGCTTTCCGCGTTTTTTAGTAGGTCGTCAATTCTACTTTGCAACCGTTGAATTTCCGCTTTGTGCTCTGCCTCGGCTATCTTTTGATCGCGAGCCATATCCTCTTTCATACGGGTAAGCTCTTTCTGCATCTCAAGACTCGTCGTGTTCTTGGCAAGCTCGTCGCGCAAACGAGAAATCTCGTTATACATAACGACTTCGCTGCCCGCGGGCGGCGCCGAAGGCTGATAGATATACTGCGGCGGCTGGAAAATAGGCTGCTGCTGTATCTGCGGCTGTTGCTGAACAGCAGGCGCCATTCCGCGTTTAAGTTCGGCAATCTCGTCGAGAACTTTGTTTAAGCGATCGTCATAGTAGTCGTCGTTATAGCCGTCGTCGTAGTCCTCTTCGGCATAATCGTCGTCATACTCTTCGTCGTCGTAGTCCTCGTCGTCGTACTCCTCGTCGTCGTAGTCGTCGTATTCCTCTTCGCCGTCGTCGTACTCCTCGTCGCGCTCGGTGAATTCTTCTTCTACGATTTCCTCATCGTCCAACGAAAAAGTCGTCTTGTCTTGACTGTCCATAAATGTTCCTCGCATTTGTTATGTTTTTACTTTGTTATTTTCCGTAATGCGGTGTCGCCCTTACGGACGACACCGTTTTACCATACGTACCTATTGTGTCCCACGTTACCTCGGACGGTTGGGGCGTTGACTGGGACGCGTCGCGGGTCTTGCACCGGGACGTGCCGCGGGCCTCGCACCTGCACGCGAAGCGGGTCTCGCGCCTGCACGCGAAGCGGGCCTTGCGCCTGCACGCGAAGCGGGCCTTGCGCCGGAACGTGATCCGGGACGGGCACCGTTTCTCGAGCGTTGCGCAGGTTTCTTCTTGGCGATGCGGTTGACGCGCTCCGTAACCTTGCGAACGACGCGCTGAGGCTTTTTCGCGTTCTCCGCTTTAAGCCGCGCAATCTCGCCTGCGCTAGTAATATCGTCCATGGTCTTGTTGTAGAAGTCCATGAGCTCGGAAGAGCCTTTTTCGTCCTCGTCATACGTGAGCTGAATGTTGTACAAGCGCTCGCGAAGGTTCTTAGCATCCTCGTCGCCTTTGAGATCTTTCATCTCGTTACGAATGGCGATGATTTGATCCTTACGCATAGCAACTTTCTTGGCGATCATATCCGCCTTTTCTTGCTCGGCTTTAAGACGCTCTTCTTCCTCTTTACGCTTGTTCTCTTCCTCTAAGCGCTTAGCCTCGGCTTCTTCCTCGGCCTTGCGGCGCATTTCGTCGATTTCTTCCTGAGCCTTACGCTTGGCTTCTTCGGCCTCCTCTTGGGCTCTGCGCTGCGCTTCCTCGGCTTCTTCCTGAACTCTGCGCATGGCTTCGTCGTTTTCTTCCTGAGCCTTGCGCTTAGCTTCTTCGGCTTCTTCTTGGGCTCTGCGCTGCGCTTCTTCGGCTTCTTCCTGAGCTTTACGCTGCGCTTCTTCAGCTTCCTCTTGGGCCCTGCGCTGCGCTTCCTCGGCTTCTTCCTGAGCTTTGCGCTTAGCTTCTTCCTGCTCTGCGGCTACCGATTCTTCGAGCTCGCGCTTGGCGCGTTCGGCTTCTTCAACGTCCTTACGCGCTTTTTCTTCGGCTTCTAAGCGGGCCTGCTTCTCTTTCTCGATTTCCTCTTGTGCATTGCGCGCGGCTTCTTCTGCGGCGCGTTCCGCTTCCTGTCGAGCCTCTTCTGCGGCACGCTCGGCTTCCAGCCTTGCTTCCTCCGCGGCGCGTTCCGCTTCGAGACGGGCTTGCTCGGCCTGTTCCTGCGCCATTTGCGCGGCAAGACGGGCTTGCTCGATTTCGTTCTTGGAACGTTCAAGCTGCTTTTTGAGGTTCTCGGCTTCTATCTTCTTTTGATCTTGGCTGATTACACCGCTGCCCGAAATGATGAGGTCAAGCGGGTTGGTGTTATTGACAAGATCGTCGTAAGCGCCGCTCGCTCTTTCGAATTCCTCTTGCGCTTCGCCAAGCTTGACACGCGCGGCCTCGAGTTTTTCGTCGTGCTCGGCCTGAGCCTCCATCTTGCGCTTGGTGCCCTCGATATTGGCTTGTTCGAGCTGGGCCTTGAGCTCCTCGATCTTATCGGACTTGTCGCCCTGCTCAACCATGAGTATGAGCTGTTCATCGTCCGATGCCGTTTCCATTTGAGCATTGACGGCGTCGAGCTCGGCTTGAAGCGTTTCGATCTCGTCCTCGATATCCTTGATGCCTGCCGCAACGTCCATAGCGATAAGCGTAACGTCGTTGGCGGATACCGACAAATCGTCGTACACGGCCTGCGCGGCAGCGACTGCCATCTCGGCGTCTTCCTTGTCCTTCTCTCTGAGCGACTTGTGAATATCTAGCTCGATATTACCGATAACAAGGTCCTCGGCTTTGATGATCTCTTCGAGCGGGATATCGTTCTTCTCGCAAAACTCGTTGGCTTTACGACGCTGAGCGTTGAACTCGATATTGAGCTGGGAACGCTTTTTGGTCGACAGAGTGATTTCCCTTTCGATATCGGACAAGCGCGAGTTTGCATCCGAAATCTCGGTGTTGAGATCGCTTATTATACCGAAATCGGTCGCGCCCATGATCTGAGCTTTCGCCGCAGCGACAGCGTCTTTGAGCGTCTCGCGTTCTTTATTGAGCTTCTGCTCGCCGTTGTCCATAGCGCGAAGCTCGTAATCGGTATGGTTGACTTCTTGAAGGAGCGGCGTAAGGCTGTTGATCTTGCTCTCAAGCTCTTGACGCGCCTGAACCTTACGCAAACGTTCGAGGTATGCGTCGAGCTCTGCGCGGGCTTTCGTGAGATCGCCTGCGAGCGCTTCCCGCTCTGTGATCTTTTGCGTTTGAATATCGGTGTAGTTGGTGTTGATGGACACAAGTTTTTCGGAACTGCCGAGAAGCGCTTCCAGCTCTTTTCTGAGCTTGTCGAGATCGTCGAGGTTGCGTTTCTTCTTCTCTTCCTTAATACCGATATCGCGCGTAATGCGTTCCTTATCCTTGTTCTTGGCGGTAGCAAGCGAGAATTCGAGTTGCTCGATATCCTTGCCGTACTGCTCGTCGTCGGATTCGGCTTTTGCAATCTTTTCGCGAAGCTCGTCCTCAATCGACTTGGCTTTGCCAAGCTCGGATTGAAGGTTATCGAGACGGCGTTTAAGCTCTTCAAGCTCTTTGGCGAGAATATCGTCGCGATGTTCGAGCTCGCGTACTCGCGCTTCCTCGGGACTGACGTCGAGATCGATTTTCTCGTCGGCGAATTCGTCGGATGCTTTCTCCGGCTCGACGTAGAGCGGATCGTCGGGATTGAAGCTGAGTACAAACATTTCCGCATACGAAGGACCCGTTTCCTCGGGTGTGCTCGTCGCAGGCGAAGAAGACGTGGCGCCTCTTGCTATCTCCGCTTCGCTCATGATAGCTTCGTCCATAGGCATGGGCGAATTGTAACGATCTATAATGCGCTTCTTCTCTTTTTCGAGCTCGCGCGTTTGAAGATCCTTGGACTTGAAGAACGTGCGACGTATCATGCCCTTCGGCTCGTACTTCTCTACGAATATACGCTCCAAAAGCTCCTCGTCGGTAATATACTTGGCGATAAGCGCATTAAGGTCCTCGCCGCTGTCCGTACCGGGTGCGGACGAACCGGGCTCGCTCGCCTTGGGCTCGCTTGTAGCGCCGGGCATAGAACCGGGTTGAGACATTGCGCCCGAAGCCAAGGCAAGAGTGTCAGGCGGAGGCGCGGCAGTGCCGGCAGGGCCTGCGCCCAAAAGCATTTGCGCGCTCGCCTGCGAAAGCGCCTGCGTTTGCGCGGCGCGCTGCTGTGCCTGTGTTGCCGCAATCGTCGAGTTAAGCTTGACGATATAGGACGATACGGGCGCTTGCGTTGCAAGCTCTTCCTGACGGTGCTTGGATATCGAATGGATGAACAACCACACGATAAGAAGTATAACTATGATACCCGCGAGTATGCATGCTGCAATAATAAGCCATGCCTGCCAATCCTCGAACCGAGCGAAAAGGCTGCCAGCGTTAACGTTGATATTTACGACGCCCGAATCGAATGTAAGCTTCTGATTGCTGTTGTTGGTGAAGGTAAGCGCAATCGTCGCAGTCGTTTGACCGTCGATCTTGTCGACGTTGGGCGTGAGAGTAAGAACGTTGTTGCTGAGGTCTACGCCGAGCTGGTCTATATTATTGGAGGTTGCTTCCGTGAGCAAGTATCCGCGCTCGCGCATTTCCGCGAAAACGTTAGCGTTAAGAACGTTATACCCTACCGATTTTTTACCGTTGATCGGCGCAAAGTTAACAATATATCCGCCGTACGTTTCGACCGAAACATTTACGGCTATCTGGTCGTAAGATGTTGCCGACGTGTAATAGACGACGGTAAGAGTTACGGTGAAGTTACTGTTAGCAACGCTTGCGCCTGTTGTACCCAAAATACGGATAACCTCGGGATAGCGTTCGTCGTTAGTCACATCGTCCGGCTCACGCGTTACCGTCATACCGGGAACGGTAAGGTCCTCGTGCGAGCCGTTAAGGTACGTGCCCGACCACAAGAACGTCATCTTACCGTACGAGTCGGGGAACGAATACTCGATAAGGTCCGTAGGACGAATTAAAATTGCACTGTAATCGTACTGATCGTTCACCGCAGCGCCGTCCGCATTCAAATACGCCCTTTTATCGAAGTCGAACGTATTTTGCGACGTTACGTTGAGCCGCATGTAGCTGGAGTTGATTTCTTTTACTTGCGGATTGTACGCCGTAAACCTGACGGGAATGTAAATCGTTTTTGCGCTTGAAGTACCCGATACTTGGCTTATGGAAAGTTGAAGCAAATGGATGCTGTCCCAGAAATTACCCTTGAAATCACGAATGGTTTCGTTGGATACTTCTATACGCGCGGTGAACACGGGCGAGATACGCACTGTGCTTGTCGACTGGCTGTAAATAGGGTCTTTTATTACGCCGCCGAGGTTGACGAATGCCGCACTGTTGATTTTGAAGTTATATGCCGACTTAATAGTCCAAATCTTGGTATTGGGCTCGCGAATAGCAGTACTGTAATTACCGTCGTCAAGCGTCTTTGACTCATAATACAACGCTCTGCCAACAAGATAATCATTGAGATTGACCGAAAGCGTGGAGTAATTGGGAACGGTCAAGATAGAGTCGTGTTCGCCTTCGCCCTTATAAGATACTGCGTTATGGTTGGGAACATCGTACTCGCCGTTTTCGTTAGTCCTGTAACCGACGTACAACTGAGACTTGGTCGAATGCTGATCGGTAATGCCGCCGTTTGTGGGATCGCCGAGCATTGCGAAAGTATCTTCTACCGTTACTTCGAAATTAATGGTATACTTTTCGTTACCGTCAGTTATACCTACCGAGAAGTAAGCGGGAGTACTTGCGTTGGTAAGCTTGATCGCTTCAACGTAGATACTTTGGTTGTTCATGCCCTCTTCTATACCTACGTTGACACAACCGCTACCGTTAACGATAGTGTTGCCGTCATAGAAAAAGTTGTCAACATTTACGGACGACAAAACTTTACCGGCAACAGCGATATAGAAATATCTTCTGCGATAATGCAAGAGGTTGTTGGTATCGACTTTTGTAGGGCTGTCGTCGCGCGCGTTTGTAACGCCGTCGAGGGCGTTGCCGTTGGCGTCGATACCGTTAACGTCCATAGTTATCTTAATAAGATTGGCCGCGCCGTCCGCGCCGGAATTGTTACCTTCCGCTTTTGCCGAAGGAGCAATGAGGAACGCCACAACGACAGAAGCAAGAGCCATTACGAGCGTAACAAACAGTATTAAATTGCGTTTTATATTACTCTTAAACATCGTTTGCGCCCTCCTTACATACCGTCGCCGAGATCGGACGCGTCAAACACGATCTCACCGCCGTCCATAGGCTCGGCACTGAAAGCGTCGCCGCCGAACCCATCGCCGCCAAAGCCATTAGGGTCGCCGAAACCGTCGCCACCGAAGCCGTTGGGATCGCCGAAGCCGTCATTAGGCGCACCGAAGCCGGGATCGCCCATCGGGACGTCCGCTTCGAACGGGTTCACGGGCTGAGCATTCTGCTGCGCAGCCGCAAACGCCGCCTTCTTGGCCTCTAACTCGGCTTTAAGCTCGGCGACAGACTTCTTCTTGCCTGCCTTTTTCTTTTTGTTCTTCTTGGTCTTAGCATCTGCGGTAGCAGCAAGATCGGAATTTTCGAGAAGTATACCGCTCTCCTCTTCCTTGTTCTTACGCATGTCGTTAAAGAGCTTAGCATACTTGGGATCTTCCATTTTAAGCTTGGTCTTAACGACTTGCTCTTTGCTGGCCGCGTTCGCTTTGTTGTGCATACGATCGCGCATACGGATAAGCTCTTGGTTACGCTTGATAAGCGCACGCTGCTTGGCGCGTTTGCGGAAGTATACGATAAGACGAATGATAAAGATTATGAGAAGTACGCCGAATACAATAAGGAAGGAATACAACCAAATCTCGCCGTAGCCGATCGTCGTGCCGTCGCCAGTCGACTTGCTGAGCGGAAGTGTCGTAAGTATTCCGTCCACCGTAATATAGAAGGAAACGACCATGTATCGCGAACCGTTGGAAACCGAAACGTTGATTTCTACAGGCTCGGGCTGGTTATCCTCCTCGTTGCGGGGGGTATTGTAAAGCGGCGATATAACTACGCTCTTCTTGTTAGCCGAAGGCGCATAGTTGAAGTAGTTACTCGTGTTGCTACCCGACGAAACGAGGAACACGTCGTAAAGATTGGACGCCTCTACGTTTATGGAGTCGAGCAGAGTCGCCATATTGATCGTTGCCTGTGTATTCACGCCGTGCGTTTCGTTATACGATACGTACTCGGTATCGGCAGGGCTCTTGCAGTTGATGGCGATCGTCATGGGTATGATGATCTTGCCCGAGACGACGGGTATAATAACTTCGAGAACGTTACCCTCTTCCGCTTCCGCATCGACGTAAGTAGTGAAGTTACCGCGCACGAACTTGACATGCATATAGAACGTGACGTCGTTATCCTTTGACGTTTCGCCCGCAACGATACGAATTGTAGGCTCGCTCGTCGTTCTGCCCTCGATTACTACGTTGCTGACAAAGCCGGGCTGAACGGTCTCGCCCGCCGCGTTGGTGAAGTAGAACGCGTTATATACCTTTTTGATAGCGCTTGATTCTTCGGGGTTTCTTATATCGTTAACAAGTACATTATAATCGTCGAGCTCGGCGTTATGGCTGTCTTGATCCTCGAAGGTGTTAGCCTGAATAAGCTTGTTCTTTATATCCGAAATGTAAAGATATTGGTCGTCGACTACGGTAACCGAGCTGTTAAGCGTGGTCTTAGCCGACACGTGGAACGTAAGCGAGAAGAACAGCGATTTGCCGTAAACCGTAGCTATAAATTGGAGCGTACCCGTACCGGATACAAGCGGCTCGATTTCAATCGACCTGTTTCCGATCGGCGTATATTTGAACAGCCTAAGGTTGTCGTTCTTGCCCGTTTCGGACGATACGATTTCGACTATTCTCACCGCATTGGTAAGCGTAGTTCTGGCGTCGGGATCGGCAATCGAGATATTGGCGTAAGCGTTATTGATTGCTTCGGCATCGTCGAACAAGCTGATTTTTTCGGTCTTGTTGATCGTCCAAACAGTATTTTCGCTTGTGGCAGTGAACGAGAAGTCGATTATGTTGGTGAACACAAAACGAACAAGTATCTTCTCGTCGTACACGGTGCTAGTTGTTCCGCCCGTAGTTACTGCTCTGCCGAATACCGCGCGATTAGCCGTATCGCTGAACCGCTGAATTGCTATCTCAAAATCGATATTCTTGGCAATCGTAGGGGTAACGACTATATTCAAGCCGTCGCTTAGCGAAATAATCGTTCTGTTGTTGCCCGTTTCGTCAACGAACTGTTTGTTGAAGTTGGAGTAATCGATCGAATTATTATAAGCGAATCGAATATGCGAACCGTATTCACCTATATAATTTTCCAGTTTAATCGTAGTGCCCTTGCCTACGTATACGGGATCGCCGATCGTTATCGTGCGCGTTCTCAATGCAGTCGAAGCGTCCGAGGCACCGTAATAATATGTGCCGTCATCAAGCTTGGTGTTAAGGCGCAAAGACGGTTGGCTGAACACGCCCGCAAAATTGGCTATATTGAATGCAATAGAGCTAGTGCCAGTCGGCTGGAAGTTATTGTTATTTCCGTCGTTATCAAAGCCGATAACACGAGTGTTAGCGTTAATCGAAGCATTCAAACGGCGCGACTGGTCGTCCGTAACATAGCCGGACACATTAGAAACGCCGCTTGCCGCCTTATAGGTTATGTCGCCCGTCGACTTCGACGCCTCGAACTGAATAACATCGTACGTGAACGAAAGATAACTGCCGTCGTACTTAATATTATAAAGTCCGTAGACATTATCGAAATCGGTATTGATCGCACTCTTCCACAACCCGTCGGCGATTTGCACTCTGATGGTAATGGGAATAACTTTGCCCGTAACAGCGCCGGACGTACCGCCGCTACCGGGGTTCATGTTGACCGTATCAGAAGCCGCAACAATTCTGTCGCCGTCGCCGTCGTAATACAAATACTGATATGCATTGTTATAGAACAACGCAGCGTCACTGCCGAGATAATAGTCGAGGTTACCGTCCCCTATCTTAGCTTGGGCGGGGAAGCCTGCGTCGGCCGTAACCATACAGCCCTGTGTATTCTTGTCGCCAATTATGTCGCTAACAATCTTAGCCTGAGCTTCGCTGTCGGTCGTAAGATATGCGGCAAGCGCCTGAATACCGCCCGACACGTTTTGAAGCGCAATCGAGTAGTACTTATTATCTACGTTATTCGGATCGAGTACGGGGATATTCGAGTTACCGCTCGTTTTGCCCTCTTCGGTAGCAGCGCGGAACGCGTTAAAAACCTTGATCGTAGGCGTATCCGCAATCGTAAACGATATAGAGCACTTTTTAATATCGTAATAGGTAGCGAGATCGGTCAACGTATATGTAGTAACGCCGTCCGTAGTTGCCGCGGTCGCCGAGAACGCGTCAGCACTGTTATATCGCGCAATATAGAAATCAACGGTAACCGTTTGACCGCGCGACGAACGCAACGGCGTTATTTGAATACCTACGCCCTTTTGCGCGTCATAAACCACCTTTGTGGTGAACATATTGGCGGCTTGCTCCGGCCTCATGGCGGTAGTACCGAATCTAAATGTAGGAGCGTAAGCGTTATTACCCGTCGTCTCATCGTTTTCAGCGTTAATGCTATCCGTCCTTACAAGGTTTGTCTTCTTGCTTTCGTTCTGCAAGCCCAAGATACGGTAAACGTCGCCTACCGCATTGGTCGCGACAAGCGAATTGTAATTAGAATATTTGCCGTCGGTGTTTTCGTCGGTAACGTTTGCCGTGTTGGTCGCCGACCATACGTAGAATGTAGCCGTATCGAAGGTTGCGGCTTGCGGCGCGCCGTTGGTATCCAACGCGGGCGCGGTCTTGGCTGCAAACGAGAACGTATTGCCGCTGTTTACAGTCCAATTGGTAACGCCGCCGAATGTGTCGTAGCGCGTTTTCTTGTAGTTATTATTTTCTGCGTCCCACTCGATATGCATGAGCTTACCGACTGCGGTCAATGCGAATATATGATTGCCGTAGCCCGAATAAACCGCTATAAACTTATCGGCTTCGGTAACATTTACTGTATCGCCGTAAGTAATAGGCGTGAGATCGGTATTTTTATTACTCCAAATAAGGAGCGAGCCGTCGCTTTTAATCGCGCCGGATATAAAGTCTTCGCCGTTTTTGGCGCCGGCGACAAAGTCGTTTGTATTTGCACTATCGAAAGTTCCGGTAAGGCTATTAAAAGCTTTAACCGAACCGCTCAGTTGTTTGCCTGCCGCAACTGCGACAACATTTGAGATGCCCGTCACCTGTGCAACATTTGCCGAGCTGATACTCGTAGTATTACCGTACTGTCCCTTAGAGTTATCACCCCAAACATAGAGGTTACCGCCGTTTTCGTCGGCGCCGGCAATTCCGTATCCAACCTCATTACCGAGCGATACACCGTACTGAATAGCTTTAAGGTCGGCAGTGCCGTTTATCGGCGCGTTATGCGCATCTTTTAACGCCACCTGGCTATTCGTTTTATACGTCAAATCAAAGTCTTGTTTGGCATAGTAGATATTTTTATTGCTACCCTCAGCGTCGAACTCTTTATTGCTCGAACCGCCTTCGGAAGAGGCCGGACCCAATATAATACCGTTACTGCCTACGCCGTTACCCTTTCCGCCGATTACTGCGTTCTTTACCACAGTAGAATCACCGAACGCGATATCGGAGGTTCCGCCGGAAACCGCCTTAATATAAGGCGAAGTCGTTATGGTTCCCGTAGTCGTGGTAACGCTCTCGGACGTAAGGAAGTTTTTGCCGCGCAAATGCAGTTCGCCGTTATTTACGCCAATATTATAACCGCCCGCAACCAAGCTACCGGTAGCGAGATCTGTTCTGTAAACATATAAATTGGTATATCCGCTTGCCATTTCCGAGCCGTTTTCGGTACCGCTCGTCGAACTGACGTAATCGTACGGATCACCATCTTTTATTGCGGTATTCGGCAACGAATACAAGCGAGAACCCCAAACGTACAAATAATTTTGCGTTCCGCGCCTAAACGAAATTATATAGTTGTTCTCGGAACCCTCTATTTGGTTAATAGTTACATCGCCGGCAATACCGTTATTGTTATCGGTGTATTTGGGAGTGAAGAAGCCTATCGCTTCGTTAGTGTCGCCGTATTGATAGTGAATGATATAAGGTCTGTACCAAGGTCTTGTATCGTTATCTGTCGTTTCGCGATACAATAAATAATGGGGATAAGTATTGGTATCCGACATATAAGCGTCGGCGTCGTCTTTACCCCAAGTATAAATATAGTTATCGGTCGTAACGAGCGCGGCGGAGGTGCGAGTTGCCGCTATGTATTTGACCTTAGCAGAAAGCTTGGCGCTTTCTTCTTTGCCTATGTTATAAGTTTCGTACGTGGTGTGGTACATTGCCGAGCCGGTACCGTTGGCGTTCCATTGGTTTCTACCCTCGGAACCCGGACCTACGAGGAAGCTGAACTCGATTTCCGTAGGAGTACCCGTATAATACCCGCCGAGAGTAGTCGCGCCGGTATTAAAGGAAGTAGCCGTTGATCTATTGGCAAGTAAGCTCCAACCGTAAATCTTACCGTCATACGAAAGACCTATCGCAAAGTCGGCGCCCGCCGCAACCTGAACGAAGCGGATGCCTACGTTATTTTCCGCAGTGGTAGACGCAGTATCGTCTTCGCCCGCCGCCCTACTGCGCGGTAACGTGAAACCGAACGACAATACCGCGCACAAAACAAGCGCCAAACAAACGATGATTGACGTGAAACGTGTTTTGAATTTAACTGATTGCTTTGAAGTTTTCATTGTTTTTCATCCCTACTCTCGGATGGTTTTTGCCGTAAAGTGTGTTTTATAATCCCGATATGTACACTATTCGACATTATTCATTTGATAATTATAATACATTTAAGCGCAATTGTCAATACAAACCAACCATAATTCGCGCAATTTTTTAGACGATATTCATAGTTTATTCACATTCGGCACTGTTTATAAAGGTAAAACAAAGGTTTTTTCGCGCAAAAGCGGTAAATTGCCACAAATGAAAACGGACGGCTCAGCCGCCCGTCAAGTCCCGATTACCTATCGTTACCGCTTGTCCCCTGTTCCACAACGGGCGGAGTGAACACCACGCCGTCGATATAATAGCGTTTACCGGTTTTGTTATAGTATTCGGTGATGCCGATATGTCCCAATAGCGCGGTGACAAAAGGCAGCGCAATCAAAATTCCGACGCCGAGAGTAAATACGGTTACGAACGTACCGACGGCGACCATCAAAAGCCAAGTCACGAAATAGGTTGAGTACATGCTGCCGAACTTCTTAAAGCAGATTTCCACCGATTTGGCAAAGCCTTTTATTACGCCGTAGCCGTTAACTACGCACGGAGCCCAGCAAGCGAGCATTGCGCTTTTCAACGCGCTGAATACTATGATAACCAAGATAAGTGCGAACGGCAACCAAACCGACAACCCGAAAAGCTTTATACAACCGTATAGTATGCCCGCGGTGATCGCGTCGAAAGCTATCGTTATGGGCATTTTGGCGAGCGAATACCGCGCCGATGTCCAAAGCGTGGAAAAGAACTTGCCGCCCAGTCCGAACTGCGCGTTGCTGGACATTCTCCCGTCGAGCACGGTCGCGAGCGGAATTTCATGCAAGCCGAATAAAAACCTAAACGCGACTATTACGACGAATATCAAAAAGGTCATGAGCAGCGAGCCGTAACGGCTGTTGCTCTCGAACACGCTCACGATCTCGCTGTAAACCTCATACAATCCCGACCATAGTCCGTTCCAACCGCCTTCACCAAACATAGCGGAGAACGCCGCGCCTATCCCCTCGAATACACCCGCTCTTGCGAAAGCGTTTGCTATGGGAAGAAGGAACGGCAAGCTTAGCCCTACGATGATCGCGGTGAATATTACTATATATAATAGAAGCGCCCACACTATACCGAAATGCGCCACGAGGTTCTTTAAAGCATTCTTAAATGCCATTATTCACCTCCGCTTCGGGTTGTTCGGACTGATCGACCGTTTTTGTCGTACGTTTCTTGGACTTCGATTGCTTTTTGGGTTTGTTTTCGACGTCGCTTTCCTTTACGGGTTCCGGACGATCGGACGATTTTTTCTTGCCCGAGCTCTTTTTCGGTTGCTTTTCGACCGTGTCGTCCGTTTTTTCGGGGGCGTTATCCTTATCCTTATTATTATCGGGCGTCGGCTCCGGCTTTTTGGGCACGGGCAACGGCACGGCTTGATAGGGTTTTATATCGCGCCGCTCCAATCCGCTTATGTCGTAGAACGCTATCATTATCGCTACCGTGACGTACACGTTCGTGACGAGGAACACGAAAAAGCTTACCACGCAAGCCACGGCGTACGGTGCGCCGATCAGCCGCACCAAAAGCTGAATACCCGCGCACACGATCATAGGTATCAATAGCGACGGGAATACTTTTTTACCCGAAATCAGCTTGAACGAGGTCGCCGCCGCGTCGCGGAACCTATATCCGTACACGAACATTATAGGCGCCCAAAACAGCATGGGCGTGATTATCAGCACATGAAGAACGAACAACGCGAACGCAACCGCCGCGATCAATGCGAGCGCGACTCCGCTCGGCAGACCTATCGAACGGCAAATCACCTGCACGAGCATGACCAGCCCGAACAGCAAGAACCTTAGCGCAATCGATATAAGCCCCATTAGCACGAACCCGAGCGCGATCGGGAAAACCGAGTAATTAATAAGTCGCCACGGGTGGCGAAGAGTTAGTCTGCCTGTTCGGAAATGGGTATCCATGGCCGACATGATTATCGCCACCGCTACGATTTGGGTTATGCTGACTAGGATCGCGGGCCAAACGTACTTCCAGTCGCCGAAAACGACGCCGAAAGTTTTCGACACGCCAATATACGGATTGTAATCGAACGCGCCGACGAACACCACTTCCCTATACGGTTCGTATAGCAAACACGCAATAACCGACGGTATCAGCATAATTACCGTCGGCAACCAGAAGGTTTTCTTTAAGTATTTGAACGTTTGACCGAAGTAGTTCACACTGTTATTTTATCACTTCGCTTGCGAGGTGTCAACCTATTCCCCTACTTCTTTTTGGAAAGAAGTAGGCAAGAAAACCTTACGCTGGATTTGCTTTTAAAGTTTTTTGGCGTTTTCGTTTTTTTCAGTTTTTATAGGTTTGACGAACATTAATTCGCTGCTCTTATGGCTCATGCGCTTGACGTTATTGAGCACGCCTATACCGCTCAAAAACACGATAAGTCCCGAACTTCCGCTGCTCACGAACGGAAGCGGCAGACCTGTCGGCGGGATACTTCCCGTTACTACCGCTATGTTCACCATGACCTGTATGGCTATGATCGCGGCTATACCGCTACACAGCAAAAACCCGAACCTATCGGGCGCGCCCATTGCGATTTTGAGCGCGCGGCGTATTATAAAGATATACGCGGCAAAAACGATCGCGCAGCCGAACAGACCGAGCTCCTCGCCTATCACGCTGAATATAAAATCGCTTTCGGCGAACGGCAAAAACAGATATTTCTGTCTGGAATTGAACAGTCCCACGCCGAAAAAGCTGCCCGCACCCAGTCCGTAGTACGACTGAATGAGCTGATACCCTTCCTCCAACGGGCTCTGCCACGGATCGATGAACGCCATTAGCCGCGCAAACCGATAGGGTTCTATAAGTATCAAAACGACCGCCGCCGCGATAAGCGGCACTATTATCATTAATAAATGCTTGATTTTGGCGCCGCCGAGGAACAGCATCACTATCATCAAAAGCGCCATACAGATAGTTACCGACATATTCGGTTCGAGTATGATAAGCAAGCATATCACTCCGCCCACCGCCACCACGGGCAGTATACCGCGGAAGGTCGTTATCTTGTCCGCGCGCGAGCCGATATACGCCGCCGCGAACACGATAAACCCGAACTTGCTTATTTCGCTCGCCTGTATGGTAAAGAACGGCAGGTTTATCCACCGCCGCGCGCCGTAGTTTGTTATGCCAACACCGGGGATAAATACGATCGCAAGTAGTATGATCGACACCGCGAGTATGACGAACCTGAGCTTGAGCAAAACGTGGTAGTCGATACGCGAGAATAGGAACATTGCCGCAAACCCGAGCGCCGCACCCGTCAACTGCTTGTACACGTAATAGTATTGCGTGCCGTATATGCGCGTCGCGGTATACGAGCCTGCGGAGTACACCATGAGCACGCCGAACCCGACGAGGAGCGCGGTGACTATCACGAGCATAACGTCGGACTTGCCCGAGGTTTTGCTCATGACCGACGGTGTTTTAGCGAAATTCCCTCTAAGCTTTCTCATTTTTCATCCTTTTTGTTTTTGCCGAGCGCCTTAACCGCCGCTTTGAACGCTTCGCCGCGCTCGGCGTAGCTGCCGAACTCGTCGAACGACGCGCACGCCGGCGATAATAAAACGTTTTGCGCCGACGATAACGCCGCTATCTCTACGGCGTCTTTGAGCCCGCTCACTACCGATATTTTGAGCGGTTTGCCGCTTTTGACCGCGCTGTCGCGCACGCTCTGCGCCGTTTCGCCCATTGCGACTATCTCGATAACGCGGCTGTCGAGGTTTTCGAAAAGCTCGTCGAAGTCGGTCGCTTTTCCTCTGCCGCCGAGGATAAGACAGACCGTGCCGAGCATACGCCCGACCGCCGCCAAACACGCCGACACGTTGGTGCCCTTGCTATCGTCTATCCAGTTCTTGCCGAGCTTGCGCCCTACCCGCTCGATACGGTGTGGCGACAGCGTGGCGGTGGACAGCGCGCGAAGAATAGCATTGTCGGTAGCGTTAAGTAGCTTAGCCGCAGCGATCGCGCACAGCGCGTTTTTTACGTTGTGCGTACCGGGCAAGCGAAGATAATCGACCGAGCAAACGCGTTCGCCGCAAAAATAGAAATCGCCGCCCATTACGTACGCACCGTCGACGGGGCGCGATACCGAGCACGAAAGAATTTGCGCCTTGGTGTTTAAGCTTTCGAGCGCGCCGAGCGGTATATCCTCACCGAGTATCAAGAAGTCAGTTTCGGTAAGATCGTTTGCGATCTTGCACTTGTCGGCGAAGTAATTTTCCCTGCTGCCGTGCCAATCGACATGATCGGACGCCATATTTATAATGACGGCGATATGCGGCGCGATCCCGCCGTTATGCAGCTGAAAGCTGGACAGCTCGACGATAAGCGGACAGTCGTATTTCTGCGCCGCCGTCGACACGGGATAGCCTATGTTTCCGCACGCCACGCCACCCGTCATCTGCGCGATGAGTTTCGTGACGGTGGTCTTGCCGTTGGTGCCCGTAACGCCTACCGTCTTTACGTTCCGCGACCTAGCTATGTCCAAACCGATCTTCGCTTCGGTGGTTATGTGTATTTCCCGTTCCTTGCAATACCCGTAAACATCGTGCGACGGGCGTATTCCCGGGCTGATCACAGCCGTGTCGTAAGCCGACTTGGGCGGAGTGAACGCGCCGTGAACGTCCGATAATATATCGGCTTTACCGCCAAGGCGTTTGATCGCCTTTTTTGCCGCCTTGCCCGATATACCGTTGCCGTAGATCAAAAACTTTTTGCCGTCGAAAATTCTCATAGTTTAATATATGAGAATAATCAAAAATAAAGAATTATTAATTACCGCTTCGCTGCGATTTATTTTGATCAATACAACGCCAGCATTAGCGCGACGGTGACTATCCCGCACACGAAGGTCACGAGCGTATATATAACCGCGATCTTGCCCTCGAACACGCCTTTCCGCTCGAAATGGTGGTGAAGCGGCGCCATTAAGAATACGCGTTTGCCGTGCGTAAGCTTAAAAACGACCACTTGAATAATGACCGACAGCGTAGTTACTATATACATTATGCCGACGAGGAGCATACTGAGCGACATTCTGCCGAGCACCGCCACGCACGCCAAGAACCCGCCGAGCGCGAGCGAGCCCGTATCGCCCATGAATATCTTTGCGGGGTGCGTGTTGTAGCACAGGAACGCGCAAAGACTGCCCGTCGCCGCCGCGCACAGCACTATCATATCAAGCGATCCTTTAGAAGTAAGCACGCCCGCAAACGCCGCAATGCCAAGCATCACGCTGCAAAACAGCGTGTTCGTTGCGGTGACAGAAGCCGCCAAGCCGTCCAGCCCGTCGGTGAGGTTTACCGCGTTCGTGAACGCCAAAAATATAAAGATATAGTATGCGGGCGCGAACCTGCCGAGCTCTACGGTCACCGGCGCGAACGGCGCCAGCACGCTCGACCCCACGCCGTCGCTGTAATAGGCGTACACCGACACTATCGTTGCGAGCAATACCTGAAAGACTATCTTTTGCGCCGCCGACAACCCCTTGTTATTCTTGTACCGAACCTTGATAAAATCGTCGATGAACCCGATAAGCGCGTACCCGACGGTGACTATAAGTATGACGAAAACCGTTTTATCGGCGTAGCTTACGAAAAACAGTGCGGGCAGGATCGCGAGCACTATCGACGCGCCGCCCATGGTGGGCGTACCCTGCTTCACCTTATGGTTGTCCACGTACGAGAGTATGGGTTGTCCCGCTTTAAGCTTTTTTACGAGCCTGACGTTGAGCGGCAGCAACAGCATTCCTATTGCGAACGCCGACAAAAAGCCGCAAAGTACGTTTATCAAAATCCAAACTCCTTGGCAAGCTCCAACACGTACTGCTCGTCGTTGTACGGCTGCCGCCTTCCCATAACGTCGTTGTACCGTTCCGCGCCCTTGCCCGCGATAAGCACTATGTCGTCCTTGTTCGCCATGTCGAGCGCGGCACGGATAGCTTCCTTCCTGTCGACAATGGGCGTGTAGTTTTCCCCGCCTATCTCGCGAATGCCCGAAACTATCTGATTGATTATGTCGAGCGGCGGCTCGAACCTAGGGTTATCGCTCGTTACGAAGCAATAATCGCTCATTTGCGAAACGATTTTACCCATGATCGCGCGTTTAGTGGTGTCGCGGTTACCGCCGCAGCCGAACACCGTTATGATTTTTCCGGGCGCAAACTCGCGTATGGCGCGCAGGATATTGGCGATCCCGTCGTCGGTATGCGCAAAATCGATAATAACGCTGCACTTGGCGGTGTTGATAATATTGAACCTGCCGTCTATCTTCTTTACGTCGCGAATGCCGGCAATAACGTCGTTTAACGAAAAACCGAGCGAGCTCGCGACCGCCGCCGCGCACAGCGTATTGTACATATTGAACCGACCCGTAAGATTGAACTTAACCGTTCCCACGCTGTCCGCAACGTTGATAACGTAGCTAAGCCCGTACGCGCTCATTTTAAGATCGATGCCGAAAACGTCGCTTGGATTGTCCACACCGTAAGTCACGGTCGGGAGCTTGGTCGAATGGATAAGCTCTGCGCCGAGACTGTCGTCGGCATTTATTACAGCCGCGCGCGCGTACTCGGGCGTGAAAAAGCTTTTCTTGGCGGCGGCGTATGCGTCGAGATTGCCGAAATAGTCTAGATGGTCGCGCGAAAAATTGGTAAACGCCGCCACCTCGTACGTTATGCCGTTGACCTTACTGAGCGCGAGCGCGTGCGCCGATACTTCCATGACAACGTACTCCACCCCCACGTCCGCCATGTCGCGGAGCGTCGAAAACAGGTCGATCGGGTCGGGAGTGGTAAGCACGGCGTCGAACTTATTTCCGCAGTACTCGACGGCGTTGGTGCCGATAAGCCCGCAGCTATGCCCCGCCGCCTCGATAATGCTCTTTATAATATAGGTGGTCGTGGTTTTGCCGTTTGTGCCCGTAACACCTATCATTTTGAGCCGTTTCGCGGGATGCCCGAAGAACGCCGAAGCGCATAACGCAAGCGCCTTACGGGTGTCGTCTACTTCGATTTGCATTACGTCGAGTGCGAGACGGCGTTCGACTACTATCGCCGCCGCGCCGCGCCGCACCGCTTCTTCGGCAAACGTATGCCCGTCGTTGGTCTTGCCGACAAGACAAAAAAACAAATAGTCCTTTTGCACGCGCGAGCTGTCGATCGCAAGCCCCGCTATGTCGAGGTCGATGTCCGCTAATCCGAGTTCGTTAAGACGCATAACTTTATTCTCCGCTTGGTTAGTATCGATATTGTAACGCTTTTGTTAGCTACTCGACCTTGCTTACGCAAAGGTTATCATTATTCGACAGTAAAATCAATTAGGAATGATTGACCCCTGCGTGGTAATTTTATTAATCTTATCCTCTTTAATTCCTAATTATCCCTTATAAGAACGCACTCGCCTTTCTTGACTTTGGTATCTGGTACGGGCGTTTGCGCAGTGACCTTGCCTTCTCCCACCGTTTCCACGTTGAGCCCCGTCATTTCGAGCAGGCTCACCGCTTCCGCGACTGTCATTCCTATAACGTCGGGCATGGGAACGTATTCTATATCGACGGACTCGGTAGGAGCAATATCGGCATAGTCGAAAATCTCGCCGAACACTCTGCCCGCGTACGGCGCGGCGACGAGCGAACCGTAATAAACGTAGCCCTGCGGCTCGTCTACTATCGTCAAAACGGCGTACTGCGGGTCGTCGGCGGGCGCAAACCCTATAAACGACGATATATACTTGCCCTGCGCAATCGCGCCGCCCGAATACTTTTGCGCCGTGCCCGTCTTGCCGCCTATCGCGTACCCCGCAACGCCCGCGCGGCTTCCGCCGCCGTTATCTACAACGCCGCGCAGATACTCGCGCATTTTAACGGAAGTCGCTTCGCTCACCGTTTGGCGCACGACGGTGGGAGTACGGGTAGCTACGGTCTTGCCGTCGCAAGAAACGACCTCTTTTACAAGGTGCGGCTCGTACAGCTTGCCGCCGTTCACCACCGAACATACGCCCGTAATGAGCTGTAACGGCGTGACGGCTACCGCCTGACCGAACCCGATACGCGCAAGATCGACGGGCTTGACGTTCTTTTCGTTCATGAGCATTCCCGAGCTTTCGCCCGAAAAATCGACGCCCGTTTTTTGCCCGAGCCCGAAGTTTTTGAGCGCGGCGTAAAACCTTTCGGTGCCCAAACGCGCCGCAAGGTCCATGAACACGCAGTTGCACGAGTTCATCACACCTTCGGCAAGGTGCTGACTGCCGTGACCTATCGACCGCCAGCATCGTATCCGCTGACCGTCGACGGTGCGCGAGCCCGCGCAAAAGAACGTGTCGTTATCGCTGACAACGCCGTTTTCGAGCGCCGCCGCCGTCGTGAAGATCTTAAAGGTCGAGCCCGGCTCATACATATCGACTATCATGGTATTGCGCGACAGCTCGTTAAGTAGATCAAGGTCGTTGCGCGGCGGATCGTTCAGGTCGAACGACGGGCTTTTAGCCATGGCGAGTATGCCGCCCGTGTTCACGTCCATGACGATCATGGACGCCGACTTGCTGTTAAACTCGGCTTGCGCCGCCGCTACCGCGCTGTCTGCAAAGCTCTGGATATTAGCGTCTATTGTAAGAACGAGATCGCACCCGGGAATTGACGGAAGATACCGCGTCGCCGAACCCTCGACCTCGCGCCCCGCCATGTCGGTGCTGGTGTACGCGAACCCGTCCACACCCGTAAGATACTTGTCGTAATAGCTTTCCAAGCCCGACTGTCCCACGTTGTCTATATTGGTAAAGCCGAGGATCTGCGCGAGCGAGCTGCCGTACGGATACGAACGCTCGGTATCGAGCGTGTAATAAAGCCCCGAAATATTTTTATCCCTGAGCTTGTACGCTGTTTCCGCGTCGATCTTGCGCTTGATCGTGACCTCGCCGACGGAAGTATTGAGCTTTTGCAGGATATTATCGTAGTCGAGCCCGAGTGCGGACGAAAGCTCTGTCGCCGCGCCCTGCTTGTCGGTCACTGCGTTCGGGCGGGCGTAGAGCGTGAAAACGTCGCGGCTGTCGGCAAGCACTTCGCCATTACGGTCGAGCATTTTGCCGCGTTGCGCTTTAAGCGGCAAATCTCTGTACCACTGCTCGCTCGCCTTGGCACGCAAAAAATCGCCGTCTATTATCATTATATAGAACAGCCTGCCGAATAACGCTATAAACACCACGACGAGCGCAATAAACGCAGCGAGTATTCTTTTCCGCAAAAGGCTATGCGAAGCTTTCATATACTCTACCTCTCGGTATGTATATGAAAATAATCGGGAATTAAGAATTAGGAATTAAAAAAGCCCGTCCGTTATGGACGAGCCGTATTTGCTAACCTATTATCTGACTTAACCAGTCGCAGAATTCGTCAAACCCGTTGGTGTGCGGTTCGGCTTCGGGATACTCAACGTTTTCGGTGGGAGAAACGTTGAACGCGGGCACGCTCGCCTGAATCATGCCGCTCTCGACTGCCTTACCGCGAATGGCGTCGTCGTCGCGAAGCGAAGCGAGAGTCGATTGCTGTTCGGATATGACCGCTTGGTTTTGCGAAATGCTTTCGCTTATAACGCTGAGCTCGCTGCTCGCCGCCGAAATGGATACGCCCGTCGCGATGACCGCTATCGCAAGCACGATCGCGACCGCCACGTACACGCAAAGCATGATCTTGGTCTTGCCGCTTATCCCGCCGCGAGCGTGCTGCGCGGGACGAGAAGAACTTTCCGCCTTGCTCTCTCTTTCGACAGACTGCTCCTGCTTGGTCTCGCCGTGCGAAAGCGTTTTTACGGACGGCAAAATATCCTCGCGCTCGCGGCGAACGTGTTCGCGTTCGGGGCGCGGCGGAAGGTTTTGCGCGGGCGCGGTGGGCGCGGCGGTATACGTGTTATCGGTAACCGATTGCGTAGCCGACGCGGTGATATTGAACTCGTTATCGTTCAAAACCCTACTTCCGTTCTGGGCGTTAGCGGAAGGCATTTCGGTATAGATTTTGTCATATTCGTAAGCGAGCGGAGAACGAACGATTTCCGTCCCGTACCCGCCTTGGCGATCGGTTTCTTTTTCGATGCGTCGTTTGGTGCTGACCATGATGTTTACCTTCCTCAAAGTTTTTCCGTGATGCGCAGCGTTGCACAGGTGCTGCGCGTATTTTCCTGTTGTTCGCGTTCGCTCGGTTTGAGTTTAGCGACCGTCTTGCCTATCGCGCGGTGGTTGCACACGCAGACCGGCAGTTGTTTGGGACAGATACAGTCGGTTTGGAATTCCTTGAACACCGCCTTGACTATCCTATCCTCTAACGAATGAAAGCTCAGTACGGCAAGCCGTCCGCCGCTCTCTATCATATCGAAAATGCCGCAAATCGCGTCGTACAGTCCTTTCAGCTCGCCGTTGACTTCTATTCGTATCGCCTGGAAAGTCTTTTTGGCGGGGTGCCCGCTCTTACGGTACGGCACGGACTGCCGTATCAGCTCGGCGAGTTCCACGGTGCGTTTTATATCGCCCTGAGCCCTGCGCTTGACTATCGCGCTTGCTATGCGCCGAGCAAAGTTTTCTTCGCCGTAGCGCCGCAGGATATCGATAAGCTGTTCTTCCGTATATCCGTTGACTACGTCGTACGCCGAAAACTTTTGCGCCCTATCCATGCGCATATCGAGCGCACCGTCGTGCATATACGAGAAGCCGCGTTCGGGCTCGTCCAACTGGTGCGAGCTCACCCCGCAGTCGATGACCGCGCCCGAGATATGCTCTATCCCGCGCTCACGAAGTAGCGCAGGCGCATTTTCGTATTGACCTTTAATGTACGTAATATCGCCCGTTATATAGGACTGGCAATATTGAAGGGCTTCGTCGTCGCGGTCGATCGCAACAACGCTCCCGCCTGCTTTCAGTATCGCGCTCGTATGACCACCGCCGCCGAGCGTCGCATCCAAAAACAGTTTTCCCTTTTCCACGTTAAGCGCTTCGACGATTTCGCTCGCCATTATGGGAACATGATACATCATTCTTTCCCGCGGCTAGAACTGAACGGCGCAAGTATCTTTTTGCGGTCGATACCAGCCATGTGCGTCTTGAACTCGTCCTCGTCCCATATCTCTACGTGGTTGAGTACGCCGATAGACACGACGTTCTTTGTGAGTCCGCATTGTTCCATAAACGAGGAATTAAGCGATACCCTGCCCTGCTTGTCCTCAACGAGCGGCTGAGTGGATGAGAATATGGCGCGCATAATATCGCCCATATCGTCGTCGAGCATATCGGCAGTAGAAAACCTTTCTATAAGCTTTTCGTAATCCTCGCCCGTGTAAACGTATAAGCACTTGCCGAAGCAACAAAAAATCATAGGGTTGTCGCCGAGCAGCTTGCGAAAAGTAGGCGGTATTCTTAACCGCCCCTTATCGTCCATTTGATGATGAAACTGCCCGTAGAACATTGTAAAAAACCCTTTTTGAGCGCAATTCGCCCTTTTAAGAGTATTTTACCACACGGCTTGACCACTGTCAACCCTTTTTGCCCATTTTTATGTAATTTTTTACGTATTTTTAACTAAATTTGTATCTCGACTGCTTTATTGCCCACCTGATCGCACGAAGTGAGGTAGTATTTGATACCGTTTTTCTCGAAATACCTCTTGGCGTAACAGGTTTTGCCGTGGAGATGACCGTATACCACTGCGTCGACCGAGTATTTTTCGAATAACTCGCTGACTGGGGTACTGTCGAACTTGGTCGTGAACGGCGGATAATGGATCATGAAGATCACCTTGTCGCCGTCCGTTCTTTGCTTTTGCATGGCTTGGAGCGACATTTCCATTCTTAGTAGCTCGCGCGCGTAAAGACGCTTGCCGTCCTCGGACTTATCGTCTGCGCTCCACCCGCGGCTTCCGCAAACTATAACGTTTTGAAAGCGCAAGCAGTCGTTCTGAATGGCGTACACGTTATGCGGAAGCGCTGCGCGGACCTGGGATATTCCCTTCCACCAATAATCATGGTTGCCGCGCGTAAGGATCTTTTTGCCGTTGAACCTGCCTATGTATTCGAGGTCGGGCACGGCATTTTCCAGTGACATAGCCCACGAAAGATCGCCTGCCATGAGCACCAAATCGTCGCTTTCGACGTCCTTTAACGAGCAAGCAATATCGTCCAAATAATTATCCCATACCGCGCCGAATATGTCCATCGGCTTGGGATTATTTATGGATAAATGCAGATCCGATATTGCGTACACCTTCATAAGTTTATTATAACACCATAAAAATCGTTTGTCAAACGGTTTAATTATGTTTTACTAATTATCATCGATCGTCGGGAACACCTCTTGATCTATCCCCGGACATACGCAGCCCGTGCACGGCGGGTACTTGCAATATCCGTAAGTGGGAATTAGAATATCGACGGGCGCGGTCACCTTTATTATTTGCAAAAGACAGCCGTTTACCGTAATTGCGTTAGGACCTACTACCGCGCCGCTGAGCACTCGCATATACGACGTTACGTCTATCGAATACGGCACGATCGAATTGTTATCGGGCAGCCGCAAAAACACGTCGCGCGTTTCGGTAAACTGCGCGTCGACGGTGGTGAGCAAGCCGCCCGACGAGTACGTTACGGCAAAATGCGTTACTATATCGCCGTATACCCGATAGCACCCGTCGTTATGCTGAGTAATTGTGTATCCCACAAGCTCGCTGCTCGTGATCCTCGCCGACTCGAACACGGCGTTTTGCGGCAGCTGCGCCGCGGTCGTGAGCGTGATCGATATATTGTTTTCGGTAAACTTACAACCGTCGAACACCCGCTTGGTTTCTATAACCATTCGACAGCATAACCCGTCCGTGAAATTCCCGTCGCATCCTGCCTTTATCGCCATACCGCTCCTCCGCATAAATAAATTTTACCGTATATATCTATGCAAGCGTCGCCCGAAAAGTGACAAAAAAAGAAGCGCGGCTTCACCGCACTTCTTATAAAGCTAATAATTTATTCTTCTTGTTGCGCTAAATAGTCCTCTATCATCATTAACATCTCGGGCGTTATCTCGACTTTATCTTGCTCGTCCGCGTCGGTCATCGTTATCTCGATGATTTCGGATACGTCCTCGGTTCCGAGCTCGGGTTCGTAGTAGCTAATTGGTTGCGTCCATTTCATTTCCTGTTTGACGTAAGTTATCTTGCCGTCGGATACTGTAACCTCTCGCGTCGCCGAAGTCAAGTTAGACTGTTGCGGAACGTCGAACGCATTAGCGTACCAGACTTCCCAATACTCGTCGTTAGCCTTAAATCCGTTTTCGGTTTTCTCAAAGCAATAGCAAGGATATTCATAATATTCGTCCATCGTTTCCAAAACCGCCTCATCCCAACTACGACTCGATTTAACTATGTGACTATTTTTAATCTCTCCGCTTTCGTCAAGTTCGTAAATAATTTCGTAAACATTAGCGCTCTGCTTTACGTAATATATGTTGTAATAAAATACATCTTTGTTTCCGTCGCCTATATTAACGGTTTGCTTTTGCTCGATTTTTATTATTCCGTCAAAAACATACATAGTTACTTCGGAAACCAAACCATAATAACCACAATCCCAAATCCCGATGATTTTACTGCCCACGTACTGCTCGGCGTTGAAAACCGTATCGTAATAACTGCGCGAGATGAGCTCTCCGTTCTCGGGCGGAAGAACGTAATAATAGAACTTATCGGAAGTATTTTGTATTATAAGACAATCGATAGTTTTATCGTCGTTTTCCTCGGCACGAATTACGGAACGGTTATGCTCGCCGTTATCGATATGAAATTTTACGGTAGCGCGTTTAATCGATTTAATATTTGCTTTTTCGGCTTCCGCAATATTAAGCTCGGCTATTTGCTCTGCCGTAAGTTCATTGCCGACTTCATAGCTTACAAACGCCCCGCCTAGCTCAGCCGCAATAAAAGCCTCCGCCGCAAGAGCTTCGGTATCATAATTCAGCTTGGATACAGCGCCGATAAATTCAGGTTTTTGAGTATTCTCACCGTTATCATCGTCGCCGTTATTTTCTTCGTCGTCACCGTCATTATCTTTATTCTCGTCGTCATCACCGTCATCACCGTTATTATCGGTATTATCGTCATCCGAGTCATCGTCCGTATTATTACCGTCCGTTTGGCTATTACCCGTTCCGTCGCCGTTATCGGGAGTTCCGCTATCATTATTACCGCACGCAATCATCATAAAAGACATAATTGCGATCATTACGGCAATTACAAAAATCGAAAACAATTTTTTTAAAGCTTTGAACATAAGTTTATCCTCGTCAAGAATAATTTTAACAATGTTATTATAACATACCCCCCCCCGAAGTCAATGGGTTTGTACGCTTTTTTTATAATTTTTCGAAATAAAAATCGATAGAGCTTATTCAGTTCTATCGATTTATGTACTTAATCTTCTTCGTCAGATACTGACAATATCTCGCCCAAGCGCTCGACGAGCTTATCCTTGCCCTGCCCGCTGTTGCCGCTCGTGACGATAAGATTGTCGCGAGCAAGCCCGAGCGCGGCGGCGATCGATATTTTGACGTTGCCCGCTTGCGCGCGGCTGAGCTTATCCGCTTTTGTAAGCACTACGGTGAACGGCAAACCCATATCGCGTAGAAAGTTTATGAGCACTTTATCGAGATCCGACGGATCGCGGCGAATATCCATTAAGCACAGCGTTTGCGCTATGTTGTTACCGCTCGAAAAGTAACCCTCGGTACGGGCATTCCATTCATCCGCTTCGTACTTAGCCGCCTTGCTGTAACCGTAACCGGGAAGGTCGACGAGGTAGAACGGGTTGCTGTCCGTCGTCACTTCGAAGATATTGACAAGCCTTGTGCGCCCGGGGGTCGAGCTCGTTTTACACAGCTTAGCCCCCATAAGCATATTCAGTAGCGTCGATTTTCCGCAGTTCGACCTACCCGCCACGCAAATTTGCGGCGAGTATTCAGCCGCCGCCTTGGGGTCGGAACAGCTTTTTATGAACTTTGCGGACTTGATTTTCATGTTATGAAACAGGGATTAAAGGTTGCCTAATTAAGCACTTTTTTAAACACTTCGTCTATCGTCGATACGGGGATGATCTCGATATTGTTTTTGACTTCCTCGGGAACGTCGGCTAAATCCTTTACGTTATCCTTGGGAATGATAAGCCGTTTATAGCCCGCACGGAACGCGGCGAGAGATTTCTCTTTGAGCCCGCCGATCGCCAGCACCTTGCCGCGTAACGTGACCTCGCCCGTCATTGCGACGTCGTGCGCGACCGCCTTTTTGGAGAACGCCGACATAAGCGCGGTAGCGATAGTAATACCCGCGCTCGGGCCGTCCTTGGGCGTTGCGCCCTCGGGGAAATGCAGGTGCACGTCGTTTTCGGTAAACGCGTTCTCTTGCACGCCGTACTCTTTGGCGCGCGAACGCACGAGCGACAGCGCCGCCAAGCACGATTCTTTCATAACGTCGCCGAGACTGCCCGTCAGTTTGAGCTCGCCTTTCCCGCCCGAAATGACCGAAGCTTCGATAGACAGCGTTACGCCGCCCACGCTCGTCCAAGCAAGACCGGTAGCCGCGCCGACCTCGTCGGATTCGTTAAGCCGAGTCTCGTTGTATTTTTCGGGCCCGAGGTACTCGGCGATATCCTTTTTATTGACCTTGACCTTTTCGGGCGCAGTGTCCATTTCGACTACTTTGAGCGCTATCTTGCGCATGATAGTAGCTATCTCGCGCTCCAAGTTTCTTACGCCGCTTTCGCGCGTGTACGCCGAAATGATATGCATTATCACCGCGTCGCTTATATCGATCTTTATATCTTTGAGTCCGTTCGCTTCGAGCTCTTTGGGAACCAAATAACGCTTTGCGATTTGAAGTTTTTCCTCGTAGGTGTAGCCAGACAGCTCTATGACCTCCAAACGGTCGAGGAGCGCGGGCGGAAGCGGATCGAGCGAGTTGGCGGTCGTTACGAACATGACCTTGCTCAGATCGAAAGGCATATCGAGGTAGTTATCTTTAAAGTTATAGTTCTGGCTGGGATCGAGAACTTCTAAGAGCGCTGACGCGGGATCGCCGTGGATATCGGCGGTCATTTTGTCTATCTCGTCGAGAAGGAACACGGGGTTATTCACGCCCGCCCGCTTTATGCCGTCTATGATACGCCCCGGCATAGCCGCAACGTACGTTCTGCGATGTCCGCGTATCTCCGCTTCGTCGTGAACGCCGCCGAGCGACATATTGACAAGCTCTTTATTAGCCGCGCGCGCTATCGAGCGAACTATCGAGGTCTTACCTACCCCGGGCGGGCCGACGAAGCACAGCACGGGCGATTTGAGATTATGCGTAAGCTTGTATACGGCAAGGTATTCGAGTATGCGGTTTTTCACCTTTTCTAAGCCGTAGTGATCCTCAGCGAGCACCTTCCGCGCATGGTCGAGGGTTATATCGTCGGCGGTGGAAGTATTCCACGGCATATCCAAAAGCAATTCTATATACGTGCGCGAAACGTTGGCTTCGGGCGACGACGCGCTCATTTTTTCGAGCCGACTTATTTCCTTTTCGGCTTTCTCGACAGCCG
Organism: Clostridiales bacterium; assembly: GCA_014799665.1. Lineage (NCBI taxonomy): Bacteria > Bacillati > Bacillota > Clostridia > Eubacteriales > Clostridiales bacterium. Next base: position 271,057 of record JAAVHP010000012.1, on the reverse strand, counting down.
CTTCGGGCATGGACGGTTTGAGCTCACTCAGCTTTTTCCTGAGCTCGTCTATCTCGTCCGCGTCCTCGCCGAGCTCCTCTTTTAGCACGTGGATCTGCTCGCGGATATAATACTCGCGCTGGTTCTTGTCTATGTTCTGCCTGACCTTAGCCGAAATGCGCTTTTCCATAGCGCGGATCTCGGTTTCACGCGTGAGCGCGGTAAGGATCGTTTCGTACTGCTCTGACAGTTTGCGCGTTTGAAGTACAGCCTGCTTCTCGCTGTCGCTCGTAAAGATATACCCCGCGATCATGGACACGAACCGTTCGCCGTCGTCAACCGTGAGCGAACTGAGTACGTCGCCGGGGATCTTGGTATCTATCCGCCTGTATTCGCGGAACTGCTCGTCGAGCCTGCGCTTGACCGCTTCGAAATACACAGGATCGTCCCGCTCGTACTCATATTCTTTGAGCGTTACCTCGAAGTACGGATTGAGCGAAACGTAGCTGTCGATCTCCATACGGCGGTCGGCAATGAACACCACGCGCATGGCGTCGCCGGGAAGTCGTTGAACCTGTTTTATGGACGCCAAAACGCCCACGCGGTAGATGTCCTGCGGCGCGGGATTGACCATTGTCGCGCGCTTTTGCGCGGACAAGAACACGTTTTCGCCGTTCTCCACGGCTTGAAGTATCGCGGCGTACGACTTGTCTCGCACAAAATCAAAATGCACGGCTTGACCGGGAAATACGACCTTGCCGCGGAACGCGATCATTTTGTACGTCTTTGCGCCCGTACCGCTCAACTGCGTTTGTTCGGTGTTGTCATTGTAAAAAATCTTATCGTCCATAAACCTACCACGTTTTTATTATTACCTTTATTCTACCACATTACGGAACAAATTACAACTGTTTTCTTTACAGGTCGTTCGTTACTTTTCGCACTACTCCGTCGGGCATACAGAGCTTGCCGTCCTTTAAAAATTCCCGTAAAAACTCGGGATAGAACCGCACCTTATCAAGCTTATTGAACGGCACCCATTCCAAAAACTCCTTACCGTCGGGACAATAGCTGTCGGAGTGTATCTCCTGCGTGCCGCGCGGCTTCATTAAATAGAACAGCGACAGTTCGTGACGGATAAGCCCCTTATTGACTCCGCTGTCCGTGCAGAAGAAATTCTCGTGCACGACCGCGAGCCTGTCTATCTCGTAATCGACGCCCGTCTCCTCTTTTACCTCACGAACGACGGCATCCGCCGATGTCTCGCCGATGTGCACGCCGCCACCCACCGAGTAATAGTAATCGCTCGCATCGTTGGTGACGAGAAGCAAACACCCGTTCTCGACGATGATCGCGCCCGCGCGGTAGCGGAACCTATTTCCGTCGCGCACGAAACAACAATCGTTTTTGTCAAATTCCATAGTTTTTATACCCGTATTATTTAAGCGACAGCGTTTCGCCGTCGATATTGATCTTATCTGTCAGCGTTCTAAGCGCCGCGTCCAGCCGCTCGGTTATCGCGTCGGTAAGGCGTGACGCACCCAAGCGCTCGGCGAGCAGTCTGTAAAGCCCCAAACGGTTGACGGTCACGTTTTGCTTCAATACTGCGAGTATACCGTTCGCAAGCTCCTCTAAACATATATACTTGATTTCGCGAGTGGTATCGCCGTCGGGCAGGCGCAGCATTGGCGTTTCCCTGCCCTCGATATACAAGTATCCGTTACGGCGCACTATGCCGAGCCTTGCGCACCCCCACATTACGGCGCGGTAGTCGCGTTTGACCGCGTCGGTCATCTTGTCGCGCCCGAACGCGAACAGCGTGCGCTTTAACAACCATTCTTCGGCGAGCGGCGCTTCCTTTTCGAGTATGCCTCTTACCAAAGTGAGATAACTGCCGCGCGCTTTTTTAGCTTCCTCGCGCTCGTCTACCTTGTGATAAGTGGGAAGCTTAAACTTCTTTTGCGGCATTTCCTCGGCGAACGACTTTATTTCGTCGCTGTCCGTCTCGTCCTTATCCTCGCTCTTACCGCGCTTAGCCTGTTCGATCGCCGTGAGAAGTCTATCCTTTTCCACGCGCTTATTGCCAAACCAGTCGGTTGACCAAAGCCGATAGAACTTCCAGCCCATGCGTTCGAGGACCTGAGTGCGCAGCCTGTCGCGGTCGCGCGTGCCGTTGGCGCTGCGATAGCTGTCGCCGTCGCACTCGATCGCGAGAACGTAATCGTCGGACTGCGGCAGCTTGACGGCAATATCGATCTTGAACGCCGAGCACCCTACGCGCGTATCCACGCGATAGCCCTTACTCTCCAAAAACTCGCACACCTCGCGTTCGAACTCGAACTCGTCGAAAAGCTCGGCGGTTGCGTTATCGGCGCCAGACTGCTTAGCGTAAACCTTTGCGCCGCGCTCGGCGTAGTCTATATATTCGCGGAGTAGCCGCGCGCCAGCCGACTGCGTACGTTTAAGGTCGATATCGTTTGCGCTGAGTCCCGTCACGAGTTTAACGTTGAACTTTGCGCGAGTGACGGCAACGTTAAGCCTGCGCTCGCCGCCCTCGCGATTGAGCGGACCGAAGTTATGCAAGAACTTCCCGTCGCTGCCTTTTCCGTACGCCACGCTGAATATGATAGTGTCGCGCTCGTCGCCCTGCACCGTTTCGAGATTCTTGACAAAGAACGGCTCGGCAAGGTCGCTTCTAAAAAACTTTTCTTTGCTCTGGTCGGCGCGCCGACGCTTAGCTATAAGCTTATCTATAAGGTCCTGCTGCGCCACGCTGAAAGCCACTACGCCCACGCTGCGCTCGGGGAACTTCTCGAAGTTGTCGAACACCAGGTCTACGACCGCCTTCGCTTCTTCGAGGTTGGTCTTGGTCTTGCGGTCGAAAATGCCGTTCCCGACGAAGCAGTAATCAACGCCCACGCCCGACTTGTCGCCGTACGCCGACGGGAAGGTCACGAGCTCGCCGTCATAGAAATTGCGGTTGCTGAACGCAATCAGCTCCTCGTACCGACTGCGATAATGCCATTTAAGTCGGCACTGCGGAAGCGCCGTCGAGCAGATGTCGAGAATGCTCTCGAACTCGCCTATGTCTTCTTCCTCGTCGTCCGTTTCCACCACTGAGTTGAAGAAATTAGTGGGCGGCATTTGCTTGCTGTCGCCTACGACTATAAGCTGTTTAGCGCGATACACTGCGCCGATCGCGTCCTGCGGGAAGATCTGCGACGCCTCGTCGAACACTATCGTATCGAACTGAATATCGCTGTCGAGGTAGGTGCTGACGCTGAGCGGTGACATTAAAAAGCAAGGTTTGAGCGTGAGCGCAAGATCGCGTATTTCAGACAGAAGCTGTCTTACACCCTTTTGCTTACGCTTCTTCTCGCCCTCGCGGAGAAGCACCGACACCGCGCTTCCGCGCGCCACCATGTCGAGCGCGGGGCGTTTTTCCGAAAGCACCGCTTTTAGCTTAGCCTTGTTGATCTCGAAATCGAGCTCGTCTTTTTGCACAAACAGCTTGACCGCTTCGTCGTGCGGAAGCCGACCGAGCTCCGACAATAGCGGCGACTGACGAAGCACCGCGTCTATCCACTGACGGTAGAAAAGCTTTTTGTACGCGCCGACGGTGTGGTCGATCCCGTACCCTTCCTCGATAGAATAATCGATAAACGATTTGAGCCCCGCCTTTTCGGCTTCGCTCAACAGCGCGCAGAACGCGCAGTAATTGCCGAGCTTGTCGACGCCGTCGATACAGCCCGAAATTTTAAGCCCGACCAGATTAAGGCTCTCGCGGTTGAAATCGAACTTATCGCGGCCGAAGCAGCTTTCCGCCTCACGCGTGCCGCTCTCGTACTGCGAAGCAAGGCTTTTATACTGCGCCGAAATATCTACGAACACTGTTTTGACCGCGGTATACTCGGCGGGCGTTTTTTTGGTAAGCACGCTCAAATCGACGCCCGTCTTTACGGCATTTTCGAGCGCTTTAAGCTCTGCGACGAGCGCCGCGAAATCGGTATCGGTATCGTTGTAGCCGCCACTTATGTACGGCTTTATCTCGTCCGTCAAGCGGTCGAACTCGGCGCGCTTAGCCTGATAAACGGACAACGCCTCGTACGACGCGACCGCCTTTTTGTAGTTAGGCGTTTTGCCGTCCTTAGCGCAAGCGCGAAGATCGAGCTTGACGAGCCGCTTGTACTCCTTGCCGAACATCCGTTTGAAAAAGCCCGAATAATCGCGAACGAGCGTTCTATGCGCCGCCGCGCCGTCCAGCTTGTAAACCTCGGCGGTGTACGCCGCGTCGATCTTATCCTTGTAATCAACTATAATGCGCGCGAGCTCGAACAGCTGCTCCGCTTTAAGCCGAACATTAGACGCATCCGCCGAGTAAACCTCGGGCGACAAAAATTCGCTCTTGCCCGCGATCTCGAAAAACGCGACCGCCGCCGAAAACAGTTCGGCGTTGTCTATGACTATACTCGTTTGATCGTTAAGCTCCGCGGCGAGCGAGGTAAGCCCCGCGTTGAACTTTTCCGCGGCTTTAAGGCTTTGCGTAAGTTTGAGCTCGTCCTCGAACGACGGCGCGGGCTTTTGGTAGCCGTACCAAACGTTGTCGCGGTAGTCGTCGCCTATGCTCTCTATATACGAAACGTAGCGCGACAGTAAGCTTTCCGCGTCATGCAGGTATTCTTCCGTCTTGCTCGAAATATCGCTTATGGCGTACACGGCGTCGGGCTCTTTGCGGTACGCGGCGTACGTTTCGTACAGCGCGTAAAGGCTCTTGCCGATGATCGGGCGCACGGCATGAAGCTCATCTACGTATCCGTCCAGCTTCATCGCCGTAGCTTGCTTGATCTCCACCTCGCGCGCGGCGCGCTCAGACAGTGCGCTCTTGTTCGCTTTAAGCGTGCGACACAGCTCATCTATTATGATCTTTTTGTTCGCCTTGTGGCTGTGAAGCTCCAAGCAGAAATCGGCTAAGCCAGCCTTTTTCAGCTTGTCGTAAACCACGTTGAGCGCGGCAAGCTTTTCGGACACGAACAGAACCTTTTTCCCGTTGGACAAAACCTCGGCGATAATGTTGGTTATCGTTTGGCTCTTGCCCGTTCCAGGCGGGCCTTGAAGAACGAAGCTTGCGCCGGACTCGGCGAGCGCGATCGCTTCAAGCTGGCTGGAATCGGCGTCGACTACGTTAAAGTTGACCTCGCCCACTTGCGGCGGCGGAAAGCTCCCGGGCTCGACCTCGCCGAGCGCGATCTGCACCGACGGGTTGGCGACGATAATATCGCCGTTGTCTTTGAGGTCGCGGTACATATTAATCTTTTGGAACGAGAAAATGCCTATCTTGCATTCGCGCGTAACGTACCAACCGAGCTTATCCACGTCGGCTTGAACGGCGGATAGGAACGCGTCTATATCGTCGTCGAACTCGGGCAAGTGAATACCCTGTTCGTTAAGCAGCTTGTAACTGAAAGTGGGGTTTATTATGCACTCGTCAGGGCTCACGATTATGCGGTACGGATCGATAGTCGATTCGTGAACAACGGTGATAGGCATAAGTATAAGCGGCGCGTGAAGAAATGCTTTATCGGTATCGTTCTCCTTCCACTCGATAAAGCCCATGGCGATATACGCTATGTTTACGCCCGTTTCCTCGACAGCCGAACGCGCGCGCTTGCCCACGTTATTGAGCGCGGTAAGCGGCTTGCCAGAAAAGTTGTACAAAAGCACCTGATTGCTTTTTAGCTTGGGCTTATATGCGGCAACATACTCGGCTTGCGATATGCGCTTGACCTCGTCGTCCTCTTGCTCTATCTCCTCGTCGCCTTCCAGCTTGGGATCGTATACTTCGAGCACGCCGTATTTTTCGGCACGCTTTAACAGCTCGACGATATTCGGCACGACAATATCCACCGTAGACGCCTTGGTGTTTTTGAAGTTGACGAGATTATTGCGCTTGCCCGTGTCGAGCAATAACTCCGCCCATTTATCCAGCTTTTCTCTTTCCATAGCCTTACCTCCAAAGGATAAGATTTATCACCTCATCCACCGCAAGCGGTCCCCCTTCCCCCTGAGGGGAAGGCTTGAATACCTCAACAAAAAAACTTTGTACTATTATACCATCTTCTGCGAACTATCTCAACCGATTTTCAATCCCAAAACGAAATTTGATTGTTTTTAAGCGAGCGCGTGGGGCGCTCGGTAACTATATCCTCGTCGCGGATGGTGCGGCACAGTATGGGAGATAACGGATCGTACATAACGCCGCTACGGTCGACGGTGGACTTGCTGTAATTGGCGTAGCAATACTTACAGCCGTTTGGGCAAGTGTTGTACGCGCCTATATCTATGCTCTCCACGCACCCGCATTCCTTGCGCTGGTTATTATCCTTGGGCACCATCAGCTTGCAGCCGATAATGCGCTCTATAAGCTTTTTGTCTATACAGCAGCCGTGGGCTATCCCCACCCCGCCGAGATCGATCGTTTCAGAACACGTTTCTATGATAAGCCCGTTCGAACGCGCTACGTCTGACAGCTTGAACGCAAGCTCCATACGCTCGCCCTGCGTAGGCGTGCGCATACCCGTGCCCGCTACGTTTCTGACCGTTTTTGCGTACAAATCGACAAAGCTTATAACCACCTTTTCGGTGTACAGCGCAAGCTCGCCCGCAAGCTTTTGGAAAGCATTGATATGAAAGTCGGTCGTGTACTTGCCCGTGATTATAATGGGGTCGTACCGCCAAATAACCTTTTCGCGCCCGATCGCCTTAGAAAGATTTTTGAACGCGGGAATTATCTCCGTGCTCTTGTTGGGAATACGCGCTTCCACGTCCGTGCCGTAGCCCGTGAGCGTGAACTGAAAATAATACGCGTACTTATCCAGTTTGTCGAGCGAGTCGAGCATATTCGTCGGGTTTTTCGTCCAGAACACGATACAGTCGACGACGCTCGGCGACAGGTCGATACGGCTTATCTGATTGGCGTTCATGGGGTTAGCCACGAGCGCATAGCCGTCCTTAATGCGATTGAAAAACCATTCCGAATAGCGGCACGGAATATCCGTGCGCCTGCTTGCGCTGATTATCATGCGACCGTCCTCGCGTAATAAAAATTACGCCGTGCTGTTTATTCGACAATTATATCACTTTTTCGGTTTTTTAACAAGCCTTTCGCCGAACAAAACGAAAAAAGCCGACTTCGATAATTACGGTTGCCGAAGTCGGTTTTTAAAACGTCAAAGCGAGTATTCGTATGAACACTCGCCCTGACTATATGATGGGGAAAAATGATTAGCCACTGTCGATATAAAATATAGTCGAACGACAGAAAGCAACAAAGTAAGCGGCAGTCAAGATTTACAAATCAACGATTGACGGATACCGACTGCCGAACGGTTTCCACAATAATAATCTACGATACGTACAGATCAAACGGTATTATGCCCCAAGCATCATCTCCTTCCCAAACAATCGTACCGTATATATCGTTGTTCCAATCGCCGAACGTTAGATAATACGTTTCGCCCGCTGTGAAGTAGTACGTGCAATCGGTACTCTTTGCGTACCACGGCTTGCCATCTTGCGTGAACGTAATAACAAGTCCCTGTATGTCGCCGCGGTAGTCGACGGTAACGGTATAGCTATACGTTCCGTCGTAGTTATCGCTCATGTAGTCGCCGCCGCTTGCGTCGGTATCCGAATTCCAATCGGTGTAGTTGTTATCTTCACCCTCGCCCCATATATGGATGCGAACGTCGGATATTGCATCGTCCCAGCCGGTCGAGAAAATGAACGTGATATCGCTGCTGTCGCCGTAGCCGTAATTATAATCGTCATCGTCATCATCGTCGCCGTTGCCGTAACCGTAGTTATTATCGTTGCCGCCGTTTCCGTTATCCTTCCACTGCGCGCTGAAAGTAGTATTAGCGGTATACGTGGTGCTGTACGAAAAAATGTTCCCGACAGAGTCCGTCCACATATCGAATTCGTAACCGCTGCGCGTTGCGATCGGAACGTCGCCAGCACTCAGCTTGCCGCCCGAAGTGGTGCAAGTAACGGTGGAGCTCGTACCGATCAACCCGCCGTTGGCATTGAATGTGATAGTATACTCGCCGCTCGGCGTGGTTTGTGAATTATCGCTACCCAAACCCGAATTGAGAGTTCCGTCGAGCATATCGTCGGACGGACCCTTTGCGCAACCCGTAAACAAGCACGCCCCGAGTGCAAGCGACAATGCGATCGCAATAGTCTTTTTAATTTTCATCATCATTCTCCTATATTGTTAATTTGGTTTTGTTTTGCCTAAGCCACCAAACGAAGCAACATTGAAATTTCTTTACTGTGCAAAGTGTCCACGTTTTCGGTTATGAAGAATATACCGACGCCGAGCTCTTTTAGCCGTTTTATTACCAGAGTAAACTTGTTTATATCTCGGCTCACCTCTGAAAATTGCTTGACCGCGATATAGTCGAACTTGTCGCCCGCCGCGTCGGCAAGCATTCTGTCGAACTCCACGCGCTTGCCGTCCGTTCTCGCTTTATCCGTATCGGTATATACGTCGATCAGTTCGCAATCGTCGCGTCCGGCTACAAAATCGGTAAAAAACGTTTTTTGCTGTTGCAGATCGTTCTTCGGGGATCTATCCGCCGTATCAACGTAAGCTACTACTCGTATCGTTTTATTTTCATTGACAGACACTTTCATATCCCCTATAACTTTATTTGCTTACACTACCATAATACACAAACCCGCGAGCTTAGTCAATAGCTACCCTATAAGGGGCACGGCGAACCGCTAAACGCAAACTTTACAACGATTTTTTGCTATATTCGGCGGTAATTTTAGACCCAAAATCTAATTTATAGTAAAAGCAAGCGTAATTCGATTATTCGTTTCGTCCCACGCGAACTTGTCACCGAGAACGGAAAGCATAGAGTCTTTATTGCTTGCGCTGTATGTAGCGTTGCCCGTGCCCGACGGCGCAGTTCCGCTTACGTAATAGCAATACGTTGAGGAACCGTTTTTGACCGCATACGCACCGCCGCCGCCTGTTACAGCTACCGTGCCTGTAAATACGCATCTATTAAACGTTCCCGTTCCCTCGACCGAACCGCCGCACGCAGACCAACGTGCCGTTGCCGAGCCTGTGTTTATGCAGTATTCGACAGCTCCGTTGTTAATACCCGTCATGCCCGATGCGGCATAATCGCACTGAACGTTTCCGTTGTTAATGCATTCGGTCAATATGCCGCTCGTATCGTTCTCGCCGACCAAGCCCGCTATGTAATTGCAACCGTTACCCGATCCGTCACTGCCCCTTGTGGCGTTTACGCCTGCGGTGTTAATACTGCACGAAACCGTGCCGTTGTTAAGACCCGCAAGACCGCCTGCCCAACTCATACTTGTTGACGTCGAACCGATAGCCCCGTTGTTGGTACAATTTGTTACGGTCGCGCCCGACATATTATAACCGACTATGCCGCCTACGACTATTCTACCCGACAAAGTCGCATTATTGGTACAGCCGCTGATCACACCGCTTGCTCTATTCTTTCCTACTATGCCGCCCGTGCCGTATAACGTCTTTTGTGAGCCTGTATTAACTGTGCCGATCGTACTGCTGATCGAACCCGTTACGGTGGCGTTCAAAACCTTACCGTTATTGACAGCCGCTACGCCGCCGATATAGTCTTGCGTTCCTGAACTGATTTGAACGTTCACAGTCAAGTTCTTTACAATGCCGTTCGAGCCGATTGTGCCGAACAGCCCGCGAGCCGCGGTCACTTTGCTCACAGTATGCCCGTTTCCGTTATAGACACCGTTAAAATCGGTCGACAATAGCGTAGAAAGCGACGAAGCCGTTATATCGTTAGTTTGGTAATAGTAATTAGTCGAATCCGCCGTTATTGATTTCAGCTCGGCTTCGGTAGACACGAATATGATTGCCGTTTTGCCGTACAAATGATCGTCGGTATCTTCAACTTCCAAATTGATCGTCAAAGCGTTCAGCTCGTCAATCGTCTTGCCCGCAAGCAATTCCAACAGCTCGGCTTCACTCGTTATCGCGCTGTTTTCATCCCTCCACTTTGCATACAGCGTAATGTCGTCTATAAAGACCATAACGCTATCCGCCGTTATGCAATCTCCCCAACCGTCGTCGGTATCTTCCTCACCCTTTTGCGTATACCAACCGCCGAACCGATAGCCGTCACGCGTAGGCGTGGGCAGTTCGCCGAACGCCGAGTTATACGTTACTTCCTTTTCCGTCGGCTCTACATCGCCGTCGTTTGGATCGAACGTTACGGTATAGGTGTTAGCCGTCCACTTCGCTCTAAGCGACACGTTACCGCTACGCTCCTGCGCAAAGTCGAACGGGTCTTCCGCGCCGTCCTCGAACCAGCCGCCGAAAGTATATCCGTCCTTTGTAGGATTGTCGGGCGGGGTTATCTCCTCGTCGTAATCGGCGGTCACGGTATGCCACACTTCGTCGCCGTCGTCTACGTAGAACGCGACCGTGAACTGCTTTTTGCCCATGTCGGCTACGAACCCGGCGTCGCCGTTTACAGTATATTCAGTGATATGCGTTTTTTCTTCGTCGCCCGCAAGATACCAGCCCCTGAACGCAAACTGAGCATCGGTCGGCTCGGTAATCTGAGTTAAATCGAGCGTAATACCCGACATGATATTTATAGTCTTATACGCCGCGTCCTTAACGGTGAAAGTAAGCTTAGCCGCGTCGACTAAGTACGCAAGCGTTACGTTTTCTCCGTCGTAAGCGAACTTATCGCCGAGAACGTCGAGCATGGCTATGACCTTGTCTATCGTGCCTATATCGTACTTGGCGTTGCCGGTATTACCAGTACCAGTCGGCGCGCTGCCGTTTACGTAGTAGCAGTCGGTAGCCGCGCCCGCGCCGATAACCGCATACTTCGGGTTGGTTGTCGTATTTTGAGACGCAGTGACGCCGCCGCGCATTATGCTGTTTTTGACCGCGCCGCTATCGCCCTGGCACGTACCGCCGCTCGCTTCCCAGCGCGCTTCTACGTCACCCGTGTTAATGCAATACTCTATCGTGCCGTAGTTGAGCGACGCGAAGCCCGCAATAGCATAGTCGCCGTAGACATTACCCGTATTGATACATTCGGTAACGACGCCGCTCGCCGCGTTTTCCGCGACCAAGCCGCTGAGGAAGTTATTTCCGTTGCCGTCGCTGTTGTTGTTACCCTTGTATGCAGATACGTTGCCGCCGTTGATACTGCGCGAAACCGTGCCCGCGTTGTAGCCGACAAGTCCGCCCGCCCAGCTCATGTAGCCGGTCATATTAACGGTTGTAGACGTAGTGCCTATAAGCGCGGTATTTGAGCAGTTCGTTACCGTCGCGCCCGCCATATTGTAGCCGACGATACCGCCGACCGAAATATGTCCCGTAACCGTTGCGTTATTGGTGCAGTTCTCTACCGTGCCGCTATTTTTACCTACGATACCGCCCGTGGCATACGTTGTCTTTTGGGCATCGGTATTGACAGTGCCGCGCGTGCTGACGATCGAGCCGTTTACCGTAACGCCGATAACGCTACCATCGTTGACGGACGCTATGCCGCCGAAGTAATTTACGCTTGTATCGTTTGTTATATTGACCGCTACCGTCAAATTCTTTACTGTAGAGCACGTACCGATATAGCCGAACAAGCCGCTTGCCACAGACACCGTTTCGACCGTATGTCCGCCGCCGTTGTAAATTCCGCCGAACGGCGTTTCGCTCGTGTAAAGCGAGGAAGCGGGCGCGGTATCTATATCGTTGCTCTGGTAATAGTAAGCGTTGGACTTGACGTTGCCTTCCATAACGGCAAGGTCGGCGGCGCTTGTGATTATCGTAAGGCTTCTGCCGTAGAGTGGATCGCTTTCGTCCGCAATATCCAAAACGATAGGCGTGCTGTAAAGCTCCGCGGCGGTTATACCGTCGAGCTTAGACAGATCGTTCTCGCAAGTGATAACGATCGGATCGTTTTCCTCGCTTCCGGTCAAAAGCGTTATCTCCACGTTCTCGACCGACCAATCCGAGCCGCTGATATTCTTGATCGCGCCGTAGTATCTAATAAGATACCTACCGCTTGTATTTACAATGATATCGCTGTCCGCGCCGTAAGCATTGCTCGGAACGGTGAAGTTGCTTTCTATTCCTTCAGAGAATTTGTAATTCTCCGCTCCAAAGTATTTTGCTATGGAAATACTGCCGCCGCTACCGCTGCCCGAGCCGAACATCTTGAACCCGTCGCCCTCGGTGAGCGTTGCCGTAACGCTGACGTCTACGTAATTACTTTCGACCAAGCCGGACATAAGCACGGGCTCGCGCATTGTCCAGTCGCCGAAGCCGAGATAACAGCTGTTGGCTACCTGATAAGTGTGATTATCCCTGAACGTTGCAGTAGCGGAAAGAGTGTAGGACGCCGCGGTTTCCGTTTCTATCTGAAAGTCTAATGCGTTAAACCTCTCCGAACCAAGTCCGAAATCGAGCATTATGTACGTTTTGTCATTTATATCTTCAAGCGTACCGCCTATCGGCGAGCCGTATACGGGCACGTCGAACGTACCGCTGATAGGAACGCCGTTTTCGTCGGTGCGGCGGCGTGTGACGGTAAACGACTTGACGGGAGCTTCGAGCGCTTGCTCGTCGTCCGCCTTTACCGAAAAATTGACGTACGCAAACGACGGATCGGTAACTGCTACAAGCTCGCCGCTTTCGTCGTACTTTTCCGTGCGCGAAACGCAAACGTAATTATGGAACACGTCTTTTTGGTTTGCTTTCACCTCACGGACGAGTTTATTCTCTTCGCCGTGTGATATTTCGGTTTTAGTTTCCTTGGACTCCCGCGATTGTACGGGGATATTAGTTTTAAGAGTTGCAGACGTGGTGGTATTAGAGCAACTGTTTAGTTTGGTAAAATCTATCGTATAGATATAATTGTCTTTTAATCCGTCGCTGAAATGCGCACTGAAAAACGCCGTGTCGTCACCCGTTCTATTAGAGTTGCCGCTACCGTTTATAAATATGATACCCTTTGTTTCGGCAATATTCCAATTGCAATTATACGTGCCGCCGTCGAGCGTTGTTCCCGGCCAAGTCGTAGTTGCACTGTTCGATTTCCAAATATGACAGGATATGCTCGCCGAATAATTAAGCCCGACGAACACGATTTTCGCACCGTCCGAAAAAACGAACTTTTTGGACTTGCTGTTATCGGCGGGACACTCGGGCTCTACGATTTCTTCCGTAATGTTTGCGACTACGTTTGGATAGTCCACGTACAGTAACGCCGCTGAGCCGTCGACGGTCGTCGACGGACTTACGATCTGCCAAGCGGCAAACGACACGGTAAAGCAGGTAACGCATAACAGCGCCACGCACACAATTCCTGCTAATATGAAAAGTTTATTACGTATGCTCCGTTGCATTTCCGTGTCGTTTCCCCCGTTGGTTTATCTTTTGTAAGGACTAATTAACAGTTCCGTTATCCCTATTCTGACCGATAACGGCGATTTGATTGCCTGTTACCGTTACGTTTTCCACCTTGCCGTAATTGAGAGCGGCAAGCACGCCGAACGGCGAACCCGGGTTTGTGATATTGGCATTGATCGTCAAGTTTTTAACGACACCGTTTGAGCCAATGGTGTTGAACAAGCCGTACGATTGCGACGAGGTCGAGTATTTGATCGTATGTCCGCCGCCGTTGTACGTGCTGTGAAACCTTCTTTCATCCTCCGTACTGGTGAAATCGCCTATCTGCGCCGTCGTAACGGTTTCGATATCGACGGTCTGATAGTAGTAAATATTTTTGTCCGTGTTTATATCGGTGTAATTTATAACGGTCAGATCTTCGAGGCTCGTGATAAACACAAGCGTTTTGCCGTACAACGCGCTATTCTCGTCGGTAACGTTAAGTTCGTACTGCATAGCGGCGATTTCCGCACTTGTCTTGCCGTCGAAGTAAGTTGCAAGGTCGGCTTCGCTCGTAATGGATATGACATTACGTTCAGTGCTCCAAACCTGCACGAGATTTATAGACAGCGCGGTATCGCCCGTAATGCCGAGCGAGGCAACGTTTATCGACCTGAACGGTTCGACGTCGTCGCCGTCGGTGCTAAGCTTCCAACCGTTAAAGTAATAGGTCGTACCCTCTACTTCGATTTCGTCGTAGGTCGGGAGCGTTACCGTATTGTCGGCTACTGTGAAGGTTATGGTATTGCTCTCGCCTTCGGCAAACCCGTGATACTCGCTGCCCGCGAGCGTTACGGTATGCTCTACCGCAGTCCACTTGGCTTTGAGCGACACGTTGCCGACGCGCTCCTGCGTAAAGTCGTACTCTGTATCCGCGCCGTCCTCGAACCAGCCGCCGAACGTATAGCCGTCCTTTGTAGGATCGGCGGGCTCGGTTATCTCCTCGTCGTAGTCGGCGGTTATAATATTCACCGCACTGCCGCCGTCCGTATCGAAGCTTATGGTAAACTGCTTTTTGCCCATGTCGGCTACAAGCTCCGCGTCGACACCTACTGTGTATTCGGTTATATGCGTTTTGCTTTCGTCGCCCGCAAGATACCATCCTCTGAACGACAGCACGCCGTCCGTCGGTTCGGGCATCTTGGAAAGATCGAACGTGATACCCGATACGATATTGAGCGCCTTGTACTGCTCGCCGTTTACGGTAAACGTAATTCTTGCCGCGCCCGTAGTGAACGCGAGGGTCACGTTGCTTCCGTCGTAAGCGAACTTGTCGCCGAGCACGTTGAGCATGGCTATCACGTTATCTATCGTGCTTACATCGTACTTGGCGTTGCCCGTGCCCGTCGGCGCACTGCCGTTTTGGTTATAGCAATACGTGGTCGTACCGCTGTGGCCGACGGCGGTATTGTCGCCGCTACCCGAAGTCGTACCCATGATTATACATTTTGTAAGCGTGCCGCTTTCCAAGCAGGTGCCGCCGCTGACCGTCCAGCGCGACTTGATATTGCCCGTATTTATGCAATACTCTACCGTGCCGCCGTTTTTGGACACCAAGCCCGCGGGCGCATAGTCGCATTGAACCGCGCCGCTGTTTATACATTCGGTAACTTTGCCGCCCGAAACGTTTTCGCTGACCAAGCCCGAAACGTAGTTATAACCGTTGCCGGAGCCGGAAGAACCGATACCTGCGCTTACCGCCGCCGTGTTTATGCTCTTTTCGACCGTGCCGCCGTTGAGACCTACAAGACCGCCTGCCCAGCTCATCGCTGCCGAAGTGCTGCCTATCGCGCCCGAGTTGGTGCAGTTTGTTACGGTAGCGTTTGCCATATTGTAGCCTACAATACCGCCGACCGTGATCTTGCCGTAAACCGTTGCGTTATTGGTGCAGTTCTCTATTACACCGCTGTTCTTGCCGACTATGCCGCCCGTGCCGTACGACTTCTTTTGACCGTCTGTATTGACCGTACCGACGGAGTTGCTTATATTGCCTTTTACCGTAACGTTTACGATCTTGCCATTATTTTCCGTGGCAATACCGCCGATATAGGCTTTGCTCTTTGTGATATTGACTTTTACGGTCAGATTCTTGACGATACCGCTTGCGCCGATAACGTTAAACAGACCGCCTCCGGCAACGACCTGCGTAGTCTCGCCGATAGAGTGACCGCCGCCGTTGTACGTGCCGTTGAACGTAAACGTGAGCGTGGCGGGCGCGTCGGCTATATCCGCGGTTTGATAGTAGTAGTTGCCGCTATCCGCCGAGATCGTGCTAAGCTCGTCTTTATCGGTAACGAGCACGAGCGTTTTGCCGTACAGCGCGCTGTCCGCGTCGACGCTAAGCACATAGTTCATTGCGGCGATTTCCGCGCTTGTCTTGCCGTCGAAGTAAGTCGCAAGGTCGGCTTCGCCGCTTATTACGATAGCTTCTTCCCAGACCTGCGTAAGAGTTATAGAAAGCGCGTCCGTACCCGTGATGCCGAGATCGGCAACGGTTATCGACTTGATCGGGGTGTCGCCCTCGTTCTCTATCCAGCCCAGGAAGGCGTAGGTCTTGCCATTCTTTTCAACAGTGCCGTAGCTCGGGAGAGTTACCGTTTCGTCCCCGATAGTGAACTTGATATTGTTTTCTTCCGCTGTAACGGCGTGATACTCGCTGTCGGTAAGCGCAATCGTATGCTCTACCGCGTTCCACTTCGCCGTTATCTTGTAGCCGTTGCTCAAGCCTATGCTTTGTTCCGTCTCGCCGTCGCGTGTAACAGTCCAACCGCCGAAGGTGTAGCCGTCGCGCGTGGGTATTGCGCCGGGAACGGTATAAACAAGGTCGGTCGTATCCTCGATAGTGAACTTGATGTTATCGGTTATCTCGGTTTCATCTACCGTCCAGCTGCCGCCGACAAGGTCGACCGTGAGCGTGTATTCTATCGGCTCCCAAACGGCGTAAAGCGTACACTCGCTTTCCTCGCCCCTGAGCATATCGAATTGCGCTTTCTTAAGCTCTGCCGTGTATTCCACTTCGCCGTTCGCAGTAGTCGCATAGCCCGCGAGCGTGTAGCCGACGCGGCTGATCTTGTTTTCGATATCGATGGTCGTATCGGTGTCCGCTACGCCGATCTCGTGCGCTTCGGGGCTACCCTCGTAGTTGTAGTCGAGCAATACTTTCTTGCCGACTTCTTCCCACTTGGCGTATACCGTCAAGTCGCCCGCGGTCTTGAATACGGAGCTTGCCGTTCTGATAGAGCCCCAGCCCGCATCAGAGCCTTCCGTGCCGTTCTGCGAGTACCAGCCGAGAAACTTATAGCCTTTCCTCGTCGGCGTGGGAAGCTCGCCGTACGTGCCGTCATAGGTCACTTTTTTGGAGGTTTGCGCGAGCGTGCCGCCGTTCGTTTCGAAGATCAAATTGTACTCGTTCGCTTTCCACACGGCTTTGAGCGAAACGTTACCGCTGCGCTCCTGCGTAAAGTCGAACGGTTCTTCCGCGCCGTTCTCGAACCAGCCCGTAAGAGTGTAGCCCTCTTTGCTCGACGTCGGCGTGGTGAGCGTCGCGTCGTAGAAGTCGGTAATATCTTCGACTGCCGAACCGCCGTCCGCGTCGAACGTAATAGTGAATTTATTCTTTGCAATGTCCGCAACGAGCGTGGCGTCGCCCGCTACCGAATAGTCGGTAACGTATTCTTTGTCGGCGTCGCCCGAAACGTACCAGCCCGCGAAATAGTGCTTCTCGTCGGTGTCGGGCGCGGTGACTTCCGCCAAATTGATACTTATGCCCTGCTTAACGGCTATCGCCGCGTAGGTTTGACCGTCCACGGTGAGCGTGACGATAGCGATAGCTTCTTCCGTAAATGCAAGCACTACGTTATCGCCGTCGAAAGCGAACTTGTTGCCGTCGGCGTTGAGAACGTCGAGCGTTGCCATCGCTTTTGCGAGGGTGTTTACGGAGTACTTAGCGTTGCCCGTACCCGACGGCGCGGAGCCGTTTACGTAGTAGCAATGCTCGGCGTCGCCGTTATTGACCGCGTACGAGCCGCCGCTTGCGTTGGTTGCCGAAACCGTACCTCTGACAACGCAATATTTAATAGTTCCGCTGTACAAGCACATACCGCCGCTGACGAGATACCTGCCGTTTACGTTTCCGGTGTTTATGCAGTACTCTAACGAGCCGGCGTTTCTCGATACCAAGCCCGCCGTAGCGTAATCGCCTTGCACCGCGCCGCTGTTTACGCACTCGGTGATTTGACTGCTATCCGTAGTTTCGCCGACCAAGCCGCCGATATAGTTGTTCTTATTGCCGCCACCCGTCGTGTTTGTATCTATCTTGGCGCGCACTGCGGCGGTATTCACACAGCGCTCGATCTTGCCGCCGTTATAGCCGACAATTCCGCCCGCCCAGCACATGGAAGAATCGACCGAGCCGAGCGCGCCGCTGTTCTTGCAACCGGTAACGGTCGCGTTCGCCATATTGTAGCCTACGATACCGCCGACAACAACGTAGCCTTTAACGGTCGCGCTATTGGTACAGCCGTTGATAACGGAGTTTTCTCTGTTCTTTCCGACGATGCCGCCTACGCCGTAGCTGTTTCTGCTCGCGGTGTTGTCGAGCGTGCCGACAGTACTGTTTATCGAGCCCGTGACGGTAACGTTAATAATACTGCCGCCGTCGTTGACGCCTGCGACGCCGCCCACGTAAGCGACAGCGCTGCCGCTACTGATCTTGACGCCGACGGTGAGGTCTTTTACGACCGCGCCCGCGCCGATATAGCCGAACAAGCCGTGCCCGTCGGTAACGCCGCTGACTGTAAAGCCATTGCCGTCGTAGTTGCCCGTAAACGGCTTTTGTTCGGTGAACAGCTCGGGCAATGTTCCGCCCTCTGCGCCCGCCGCTATGTCCTTAGTCTGTACGAAGTACGCCGCGCCGTGGCTTGCCATAAGTTTAAGGTCGGAAACCGACGAAACGGTGAACGGGCACTCTTGCGTGCCCGCGCCCTTGAAGTTGAGCGTGGCTTGCTTTACGACGTTTTCTATATTGTCCGCGCCGCCCACAAGCTGTGCATACGTGATCTTTACCGTATACTCGCCCGTAAGAGCCGCCGTCACCTCGAACTCTTTCGCCGCAGTCCTGCTTATCGTCTTGGTGTAAACTAATTCGTCTTCGGCGTCGTATATTTCGAGCACGTATTGGTTAGCCGAAGTCGTATCGTCGGCGGCAAACGTTATCGTGCGGTTGTACGCGTCGCCGCCCTTGAACGCTACGCTCGTAATTGCGGGAAGGGTCGCCTTGGTGATTTCGACGGTCGCCGTCGCAAACGCCGCAGTAGAGATGAGCTCGCCCACCGTCGCCGTGACTTCCACCTTGTACTCGCCGCTGTCAGCTACGCTCGATACCTCGTAGGTAGCGCCCGTCGCGCTCAGGAGCGTTTCTTCGCCGTCCGTCACCTTATACCATTTATAAGTATAGGTCACGCCCGTGACAAGCTCGTGCGACGGCTCAGCGGTAAGCGCGTACCCGTCCGCGCTGTATTCGCCCGTAACGCCCTCTAACGTGACGGTCGGGGCTTTAAGCGTCCAGGTAGCGTAAAGCGTAATATCCGCGCTTGGCGCACTGCCGAACGTGTATTCTTCATCGGTCGCCACGTCGAACCATTTATCGAATACGTAGCCCGTAAGCCTGGGATTAGTGGGTTTTGTAACTAAACCGTTTTCGCTCACGTCCTCGGTGTTGTACGCTTCCGCATCGGTCTTATTGCGTTTATAACTGATAGTGAACCACTGCGCGGCGGAGGGGTCTTTTTCCCACTTTGCGTAAAGCTCAACGTCCGCCGCAGGCATAGTGCCGTTTTCGAAATCCCATTCCGTGCCGTCGGTAAACTTCGGGTCGGTGTACCAGCCTATCAGGAGCATATCCTGTTTTTCGACGGTAGGCTGTGCGATCTTATCGCCGTAGTGCAACGTTATATCGGCTATCTCCGTGCCGCCGTTGGAGTAGAACGTTACGATGTAATCGATATCCGCGTACTGCGCGGTCACGGTCATTGTTTGCGTTACCGCGTTTATCGCGCTGCTCCAACCGGTGAACCGCTTGCCCGTGATCGCCGCGGGCGTGGGCGCGGTCGCCTTTTCGCCGTGCGTGACGGTGACTTTGCTTATCTCTGTTCCGTCCGCCTCGTTGAACGTAACGGTGTAAACGTTCTTTGCGATATTGCCCTCGGCTATTATCGTTATCTTATCTTCGGTATTGACCTTGTAGCTGTCGCTCTCCTCGACGCCGTTGACCTTGACGGTAACGACAGAATCGGTGTAGCCCGTTTCCAGCGTGAACCTGAGATCGAGTACCGTGCCGTAATTCACTTCGATGGAAAGAGTGCCGCTACTACCGAAGCCGCTTTCGTCAAGTGCACTCCAATTGAGGTGTGCGCGGTCGACGTATTCTACCGTAACTTTCTTGTGCGTGACCTCGCCCGAATACAGCGTTATATCGCTGTCGACGGTGTCCTCGTCGAAGTTCCATTCGACAGTCCTTTCTTTGTCCCTATACCATTTATCGACGATGTGACCTTGAATACTCGGCTCGTCGAGCTTGCCGCCGTCCTTGTACTCTTTGTCTGCAACCTCGGTACAATCGACGCTCAAAACGAACGAAACGTTCACCTTGCGAAGCGACGGCGTTATCGTTATCGAATCGGGGTTAGTGCCGTTTGCGACTACCTTTACGGTATAGTAGCCCGTACCCGCGCTTGCGGTTAGGTTTGCCGCATTTGCAACGGATGAGCCGTTTGCGCCGTACCACTTGGTTGCGTTGATTATCTTATAGCCGCTGTCCGCAACGGTAGTCGATATATAAACGCGCTCGGCAACGTAGGTCTTGCCGTCCCAAGTCCGCTCCGCGCCCTCGCCCGTAATAAGAGGCATAAGCGCGTGAGTTTTCTTTTCATCGTTATCGTCGGGCTTTGATTTGAGCTCGGCATAACCGGTCCAGCCGTTGTCCCCGCCCGTGACGAAGAACGGATAGTTATAGCTCCACTTGGCGTAAAGGGTCACGTTGCCCGTTTCGCTCTCGCCGATCGAAGTGACCTCGTTTTGGAAGTCGGCGTCCGTGTACCAGCCTTCGAAGGTGTACGCGGGGCGGGTAGGATTATTGAGCGTTACCGCCGTACCCTCGGTAAAGGTCAAGGGGTTGTCGTCCGAGTTGACCGCGACCGTGCTCGTGCCGTCGTCGAGTATGTACGTAATATTATGCTCGTCGCCGGCCTCGTCGCCGTTGTCGCCGTTGTCGCCGTTATCGCCGTTGTCGCCGTTTCCGCCCGTCGTCCACTGTGCGTAAAGGTTGAGCGATTTGGTCGCTTTATCGGTAGCGAAAGTCCAAACGTTGTCGCCCGCCACGTCCGTTGTCCAGCAATCGAACGAAAAGCCCGTGCGCGACGGCGAAGTCGGCTCGGTCAAAAGCGAGCCGCTACCCACCTGTTCGGTAAGATAAACGCCGTTACTCGGCGCGCCCGAATAGTTGTAATAGTATGTAATATCGACCGCCTGCTTCCAGCCTGCGTAGAACGTGGTGTCCTGCTCGATCGCGGTCGTAGACAAATTGACAGTTACGATATCGTCCGCGTCGTTAAGCCAACCGTAGAAAACGAAATTCTCGCGAACGGGCGTTTCCGCGTCGGTTATGTAACTGCCCGCATCGACGCCGCGCGTGACGGTCGTTTCGCCGTTTGCGAACGTGCCGCCGTTGCCGTCGAACGTGACGGTATAATCGCCTTCGGTCTTTGCCTTGGTGCAAGCAACGCCCGCAAGCGCGAACGACGTAGCAAACGCCACTGCAACAACTCTTGCAACTTTCTTTCTCATCTTTACTTCCCCTAAATTCAGGATTTTGGTTTATTCCATTATAAATATTACGTCACAGGCAGTCAATACCTTTGCCGTAAGGCTTGATTTGAACGTATCAAGCACAACTTAACCCTTGTAAAGCCGCGCTTGAACGACTAAACTCGTGCTTGAATTACCCGATTTTAGGCACGAAAAAGAGCGCGAAACGCTCCGCGCCCTAATTTTTACTAGACGGATTCTTTACTCGGCGTGAAAAATCGCAAGGCGCGGCTTGTCGCCTACGCGTACCCACTTGCCCGTATTGTCGTACCAGATTGCTTCGTCCATATTGACGGGAATATTATCGCCATCGTATAGGTCGCCGTTGTTTGGATTGTAATTTAGCCATTCGAAAAGCGCTTGATCGAGCATATCGGGCGTGACAAGCACCGACAAGCTGAAATCTACGCTACTATTGGTTTGACCGTACAAGGGGTTTCTGTCGTCGATATTAGATACCGTGGTTATGCAACCGTTAAGCTGAACGCCCGAGCCCACGTACCCCGCTATGCTTCCGCTGTGCTTGATAAGCGTGGGATCGTCGTCGCTTACGGGACTGCCTAAAAGCGACGCTACCGCGCCGTTATTCGCGCCGAACGCTATAATGCCGTTGTTATAGCCAACAATACCGCCCGCATAGTCGGCGCAGATTATTTCCGCCGAATTTTCTATATTGCGCAGATTACCGTAGTTGCTCCCGATAACGCCGCCTATATACCGCTGACCGGGAAGATCGATTTTGCCCGACACCCATACGCTTTCCATATAGCCGTAGTTTGTTACCGCTACGCCGCCCACACGGTCGTTCAAGCCGACAGTCGCCGTTATGCTTATATCGAAATGCACGTTGCTTATCCTTGCGCCGCCGTACATATTGCGTATGAACGGCGTCGATAAGCCTGACACCGTATAACCCTTGCCGTCAAGCGTCGCGTTAAAACCGTCTATCGTTTTATGCCCTTCCGCATTTATATCCGCCGTAAGAACGAAGATAGCCGACGCGTCGGTAAAGCTATCCGCGTGCTCCGTAAACTCATCGTACGAGCCTATAAAGATAACGGTGCCATCGGGCGGCGCTACGTTCGTGCCACCGTCGCTGTTTCGCGTGCCGAGAACAATACCGATGATCATGCCTACTATCGCAAGCAGAGCGACCACCGACGAGATAATGATTATCAAAAGCGGTTTCTTGCCGAGCTTGCCCGAGCCTTCCTCGCTCTCCTTTTTTATCCCGTTTTCGCCGCACAAAAGCCGGTGCAACGACACGCCGAGAAGTTCGCATATCTGCGGGAATATGGCAAGGTCGGGGAAGCCCTGTCCGCGCTCCCAACGGCTTACCGCCTGCGGACTTACAAACAATTTATCGGCAAGGTCTTTTTGCGTAAGCTCTTTTGCTTTGCGCCATTCGGCAATGGTCGCGCCTATCGTTTCGGGCGTTACGTCGTAATCCCTTTCGAGCTCAGACTTTTTGTCCTCGAAAAGTCCGTCGATTTGTACCTTAAAATAGTTGGCGAGGCTTATTAGCTGGGGTATATCGGGATTGAAATATCCGTTCTCCCAGCCCGAAATCGTTTGCGGCGAGACGTGCAGAAAGTCAGCCAACTGCCGCTGACTGACTTTCCCGCTCTTTCTGAGCAAGACAATATTGGTCTTGATATTGCTTACTTCTAACACCGCTTTTTCCCTTTGTTACGATTTAGTCAAAATAGTGAAGTCTGAAATGACCGTCGAGGTTTGCAGACGTACCATCATAATACCACACACCGTCGTTGTTTGTAAAGTCTCTTGCGCCGTTATCGGCTTCATAAATATCGTTTCCGCTCACACCTGCATAATACGTAGGCTTAGACACACCCTTCACATAGTTGAGCCAATTTTTTAGAAGATCCGTCGGCATAGTTTTACGCGAAGTTACTCCCTCATTACTAAACCTTTGTCCAACTATTCCTTCGGGAGATAACGACGACCCGCCTCTGTTGTAACCGCAGAAAGCCAACTTAGAACTCGTATTGGGGTTATCTCCTTTTGTGGTGGTAACACATCCAATGACTTTATATGCGACGCAATCGCCTACAACGCCGCTGGCGTGCTTTGTCGACTTTTTGGAATAATCGTCGTACGTGCCTTCGGTTGCCGTCATAACGCCTTCGTTTACGCAGTACCTCATATATCCGGCACCGTTGACACTGCTCGGGCATATCGTACCGGCTATTCCGCCGACGTAATCTTTGCCTGTTATATTAGCCGAGTTAAGGCAGTTCTCTACCAAAGCGTCGTAACTGCCGAATTTGCCCGTAATGCCGCCCACAAACGATATCTTGGGAAGATTGATTGTACCATTTACCCAAACGAACTCGACCGTGCCGTACAGCGCCGTACATACCGCGCCCGCATTTGCCGCGCGCCCGTTCATCACCTTTATATCAACGTTGAGCTTTGCGCCTTTGACCTTTGCACCTTCCATTACCCGCTCGAACAGAGGTTTGGTAACGCCCTTGACCGCGTGACCGTCGAAGTCGACCGTAGCATAAAGATCCGCAAGGAGCTCGTTGCCGCCTATGAACTGAACGTCGGCAGTGAACTTGTAATACTTGCCGTTTACGTTGTTGCCCGTTTTGAGCAGATGCGCCGCGAACTGGTCGTAACTGCTTACAAGATACGGCGAGCTTGCCGTGCCGCTTCCGCTCGGCGCCGCTTTATCCTCTATCCAGCTACCGTAAAGGTTAATATCTGCACCTTCCGCCTTGTAGCTTTCGGGGAACGCATACGTTCTTTCGCTGTCCAAGAACCACTGATTGAATACGTAGCCCGATTTGGTCGTATCGTACAACGCGGTATATTCGCTTCTGTCGTGAGTGCCTTGTTCGATAAGGTCTTTGTAAAGCTCCGCACCGTCCATATCGTGGAATATGACGCGCGTTCTTTCCGCTTTCGACCACATGGGATAGAGGTTGATTTCCTTCGTGACAGTCATGCTGTCGGGGAAACGTTGAGTCAGCGCCTTATCTGTGTACCAACCGTTGAAGGTATAGCCCATGCGCTCGTCGGGTTTTACAAGGTTATCGTAATTGACTACCCTGTTGATTTTTATTTTTTCGGTCTTGAATACGCTACCGTCCTCGTTGTAGTACGTAAAGTCGAACGTTGTAGCGAGTTCCCAGTTAGCGTAAAGTGTTGTGATTTGACCGCTGTTTGCCGTCGGCCAGTCTTGGGCGCGGTTCTTTAAGGCAGAGTCGGTATACCAGCCCGCAAAGTCGTAGCCCTCGCGCGACACCACGTCGCCCGATATTCCGTAGCCGCGAACCTTTTTGCCGACCTGAGCAGTTTCGGGCAGGCGCGGCGAATTATCGTAGTACACCGCATAGCTTCCGCTCGGGATATTGGCGTAGCCCGCATAGAGCGTGATATCGTCGTAGATAGGTTCGTCGAAGTCGAACAATACGTTGCACAGCTTATCGCGGTACCAGCCTTTAAGGTACTGACCGTTCTTTCTCGGGCTGTACAGCAACGCGTCTATCGTTCTGCCACTGTAAACGTCAACCGTTTTGGACTGAGTTGCGCTTACCGAGCCGCCGTTATAGTCGAACGTTACCGTTTTGCTCACGCCGAGCACTATTTCATTCCACTTGGCAACGAGCGTAACGTCGCCCTTTATTTTATTCTTTTCGAAATCGAACGCTGTACCGAAGCTGTTATCGGTGTACCAGCCGCCGAAGTAATAGCCGGATTTTGTGGGTTGCGCGGGCTCTTTTATAAGCGAGCCGTTGCCGTCCGACGATTTAGCTACCGTTTGCGACGGAACTTCCGTGCCGCCGTTACTGTCGAACCGAACGATATACGCGTCCTCCCACTTGGCGTAGAACACGGTGTCCGCATTGATAACCTGCTCCGCGATATTGATAGTGGTCGTGCCCGTTCTGTTCGTCCAGGCGACGAATATCTTGCCGAGAAAGATAGGATCTTCGGGCACCGCCGCCTTGTCGCCCGCCGAAATGTACTGCGTGGCAACGGCCGAACCGCCGTTGGTCTCGAAGCGAACTCTGTGCACGTCGCGGACTTGAAGTATGCCGCTGTCGGCGTCGTAGCCCGCCTTGTAATCGTTGCCGCAGTAACGGTCGAGACTGAAATTTCTATCGACCATTCTTATAATAGCGATATAATAATCGTCTACCGAATTGTTTTTCTCGACGCGGCTCGCGTTCGTAAGATCGGCTTTTGCTTTCTCGCCGCTTATGTTATAAGCTTCGTAAAACGTCCAGCCGCTATTCTCTACGTACATCTTGCTGTATACTATATATATGCGGCTGTCGCAAAGCGGATTGAAGAACACGCCCATGCGCCCGCCGACGACCGACCATTTTTGGCTCACGCTGTAATTCCAGCCGTTGAAGTCGCCGACGATCTTGGGCACTTCGAAATTAACTATCGTACCGTTCGCCGCGGTCGGCTCGGTCGTGCTCCACTTGGCGTAAAGCGCTATATCGTTAAGAACGGCTGTGTTAAAGTCGAACTCGACCGTGCAAGCTTCGTCGACAAACCAGCCCGCAAAATATACCTCGTCCTTGTACGGCTCTACGGGGTATTTCGCCTTTTCGTTGACCTTGACGATCTGCTTGGCTACTTCACTGCCGCCCATGCTGTTGAACGTTACGGTCTTGACCGCGCTCTCCGACTCGTACACGGCGTAAACGTCCATGTTCCTGTCAACGCCGATAATGTCGCTCGTAACTACTTCGTCGTTAAGAGACCAGTACGCAACGTAGCCCGTGCGCTGAGTGAGTATGGGGAACTGCGAGTATTTGAGCGTTCCGCCCGCCTCTACCTTTTTTTCGGCGGCCAACTGCGTGGTATAGAACCGAATAGTATACTCGACAGTCGTTCCGTCCTGCCAGTACGCGTAAAGAGTGAGATCGCTCTTTACGGGCTCGTCGCCGTAAAAACGGTTGCTGAACGTGCTGTCCGTGAACCAGCCCGCAAACGTATAGCCGTCGCGCGTAGGCTCGGTCAGCGTTATATACTCGCCATCGTTTACTGTGATAGGCGCGTCGTTCGTTCCGACGAACGTTACGGTATGCGTTTCCGTGTTGTCCGCACCGCTGCAAGCGACAAGTGCGAAACCCGAAAGCGCAAACAGCACGGCTAACAGAATTATCCAAAACCTTTTTCTCATCATTTTCACCTCTCCGTCTTTATAGACTGATTAGCATAGATTTATTGACACTTACAGCATACACCAAACGACCGATTTAGTCAATACTTGCCCTATAAGGGGCGATTTAAGCCGCTAAACGCAAACTTTACATACGAAAAAGGCGGCAATAACAGTAGTTTTTGCCGCCTCGTAATAATTATATGGAATATATTTGCTTGCTGTAATTGCACCAGTGCGGCGACGTTACATACGCGTCGAGTAATTCGAGCGGTACATATATCTTTACGTTCGAGCCTGCGTCAAACAGGAAATGGCTGTTCATTATATACGGCGGCTCTTTTGCGTACACGTACAACGTTTTTAAGTTTGTGCAACCGCCGAACGCGTTATCGCCTATGTACAGCGTGCCTTCGCCTATCGTTACGCTATTGAGCCGTGACATACCGCCGAACGCGTTATCGCCTATTCTCGTGACCGACGACGGGCAAACGATTTCGCGCACGTTGTTCCTGACCGCCGAGCTTAGTCCTGCCGAGAAGTCGTTTGGTACGGCGTACGTGTTTTCGGGGAGCAAGTACCTGCCCGAATTGCCCGAAAGATTGAGTAGTTGTCCGTTATCCGACACGGTCACGCCCTCGCTCGTTATAAGCGTTTTTTCGGTGACGGTGATCGGGTACTCGAACGTGCGCCCCGCAAATTCGAGCTTTACCGTACGACTGCCGGGCGTGCTCGTGTCGAACTCCAAGACCATGCCCTTATTGATAGGCATACCCCACCAGATCCGCTCGCCGTATTTTCCGCCCGTCATGTACAGTCCGCGCATTGAGAACACGTCGTCCACCTCGTAGATAAGATCGACTTCGTCGCCTATAACCGCGCCCTTTTTTTCGCGCTCGAAGTCGAAGTACCATTCGTCAACGTTCTTGTACACCTTGTACTCGAACTCGATATACTCGCCCTCGTAGCGTAGCGTTGTTTTTCTTTCGATGCAGTCGGCTTCTATCACGCTGTAATCTATATCGAGCCATTTCGCGTACAACGAAGTATTTTCTACTATATCGGTAGCAAAGTCTATCGGGCGCAAAAGCTCCGCGTCGAAGTACCAGCCGTCAAAGTACACGTCGTCGCTCGGCGCGTGCGGCGTGGGCAATTCCTCTTCGCGTAGCGGCTCGCCCTTTGTGTGCAGTCTTTTTTGGAGCGGCAACTCCGCGCAGTCGGTGTTGTTATAATATAATTCAACCTGCTTGCTCGTCGGTTGCGGAAGCTCTGACTCTTGCTCGTACACGGGCGGCGTTACCTCTACCGAAAAATCGCTCGTGTCGAACTCGCCTACCACCATATCGCTCGTTACCGCTTTACTGCCCGAGCTTCCGTCCGTGTAGTAAAGCGTAAGGTTCATGCCGCGCGGGTCGAACTGCTCGCCGACCACGTACGCCGTCTTTTGGTACCCGTCCTCCAACGCTATGCGCGCCAGGCGCTTTTCGCCCACGCTCGGCACGGGAATCGACGAGTTGTCGGTCAGCCCGCCTACGTTACTACCGCAGGCGCACAGCATGAGCGCGCTCGACGCCGCGGCGGCGAACGCCAAAGCCCTGCGAATATTCGTGTGTCGTTCGCTATACTTTCGCATTGATCGCCTCTATCGGGGAAATGTTGTTATACTTGCGTATAGGCAGAACTATCGAGAACACCGTTACGCCTATTGCGAGCGCGGCGGTAATGAGGTACACGAACCACTTGATATTTAGCACCGCAAGGTACGTGCCGTAGAAGCCGCCGAGTATCGCGTTGACCACGGGACCTGCGATCAGCAATATCACGACCGAGAGAATGATCGAGATGAGCGTTACCGCAAAGCCTTCGAGCGCGTATATGGTGAAGGTGTCCGCTTTCTTTGCGCCGAGCGCTCGGAGTATGCCTATATTCTTGCGCGTGAGCGTTATGGACGAAGCTATAAAGCTATACAGCAGCATAAGTATTACGAGCGACATAACAATCGATATAGCAAGTATTACCGCCTTGAAAGTAGACAGGAACGCAAGCACGTCGTTATACTGACCTACGTATTCAGCCTGCAACGAGAATCCGCCGTCATATACCGAGTTGATAAGCGTTTCGGTATCGCCGTAGTTGCCGTTGTTGATTGCAACAAGCATTTTTGTATACACGACGTTCTCGAAAATGCTGTCGAGTAAATCCGCCGAAAGCATTATGCCGTTCGCGCCGAAGCCCGCTCCGCGCATAACGCCTTTTACGGTAAAGTCGCGGCTGACGTACACGGGTAAGCCGTTATAGTACAGCGTAAGCTCGCGCGTAAGGTCCTCATTTAGGTCGTTTACAGTCGTGTACTCGTTAGAGCGCTGATATATGCCAAATCCGTTTTTAAGCACGTTATCCGCAATGATTACGTCGGTAGTGCGTTTAATTTCCGCCGCACCGCCGTCAATATCCGAAGTGGAAATATAAAAATCGTCCGCGTCGTAATATTCTTGTTTGCCTACCGCAAATCCTACGTTCTGCCGCGCGCCGTAGTATCCGCTTTGGGTGGTAGCTGTGTAGCTGATATATACCGAAAAGCCGCTGTCGAACTGCGCTATGCGACCTAAATAATCGTTCACAAACCCACGCTTTACAAACAGCTTGTCAAGGTAAATGCGCTCGTCCGTTTCGTACTTCACGCTTTCCGCTTCGCTGTAAGATACGGGGCTTGCAAATATGCCGCCGATAGTAAAGTTTTCGTTATTGAGCGTTACGTTACGACCGACCATATCGGTTATGCCGGAAGCGGATACCGCACCGTTTTCGAGCAGCTTTGTCGCGGCGTACTGCGACATTATAACAGTGTTGTAGTTTTGTGGGGCATCGCTGCCGGCAATCACCGGATAGCCAAAGTCCTTTATGCTATCCACTTCGTACACACCGTCAAAACCTGTAAAGCCGTTATATATCGTGTACGTTACGGACATTCCGAGCGAGTATTGCTCGTAAAAGGCTATATTGGGATTTTTCTTTTTGAAGCTATCGACCTGCGCGTCGCTTATCTTACCGAGCGAACCGCCGCCACCGTCGCGCATAATCGCAATCGTATTATCGCCGCCTTTATCTACTGTTTGAGCCACGGCATACGGCAAATCGTAAAAGTTAAAGCTCATCGCCACGGCAAACAGTATAAAGGTAAACACCGACAATATTACAGTCAATATCATCTTGACTTTTTTGAGATTGAGATTGGACAGTCCGAGTTTTATTTTGCTTGATACGGGCAGCCTACTGTTGATAAAATCTATATGTTTGTTTTCCGTTTCCTTTTCTACATACGGAGCAAAACCTGCCGTAACCTTATCGTCCCGCACGCTCTCGCCCGCTTGCGGAATGAGCGCTTGAACTTTGAGCGGATCGCTTTCCACAAACACAAACGACTTGCCGTTTTCGTACAGCGTTTCGTTGATTTGTGCGAGTTCGCTCTCGCCAAGCTTTTCGCCCTTTTCGAGCTTTATGAGATTGGGCAGCACGAACGCCGATTTTTCCTGCTCGGGTTTTTCGCCGTTGTCGTCGCCGCGCTCTACGTCGCGGTAAACGTTGCCGTCGCGCATTTCGATAATGCGGTCGCCGTAGGTGATCGCTTTTTCCATATCGTGCGTTACGACCACTACGAGCTTTTCCTCGGCGAGCGTGCGGAAAATACCCATTACTTCCTCGCCCGTCTTGCTGTCGAGCGCGCCCGTCGGTTCGTCGGCGAGAATGATTTGCGGTTCTTTGACGAGCGCACGAGCAATCGCCACGCGTTGCTTTTGTCCGCCCGAAAGATTAAGTACGCGCGAATGTGCTTTATCTTGCATGCCAACGGCGGCAATAGCTTTATCCACCTTTCCTTCGTCGGCTTTGCTTTGAAGTTCGAGCGCGAGCTTTACGTTGTCGTACACGTTCATCGACGTTACAAGATTGAAGTCTTGGAATACAAAGCCGATAACGGTGTTTCTGTATGCGTCGACCTCTTTACCCGTCATTTGCGCTACGTTGACATCGCCTACTAATATGTTGCCGCTGTCCGGCTTATCGAGCCCGCCTATGATATTGAGTAGCGTCGACTTGCCGCTTCCGCTTCGCCCGACTATGAATACAAGTCCTTTGTCGCCGAACGTGAGCGATACGTCCTTTAATGCGCGGAAGGTTACGCCCGTGTCCGTGCCGTATGTCTTTTTTATGTTTTCCAGTTTAAGTAACATTGGACGTACCTCCTATATCATCTTTAATGCGTCAACGGGTTTCTTACGCACAATGTTGAGTATGGGGAACAGCAAACTCACCCCGACGAACGCCAGGCACACCGCGAATATGAGCGGCACGTGCCAGAACTTAAAGCTTATCAAGCCGAAGGTAATATTGAACGACGACAGCATGATCCCCGCTATCAATTCGTTGAGAAGGAGCGCCACGAGCGCGGAAAGTACGGATGCGACAACCGTCGTTATGACCGCGATGAACAGACCTTCGATAAGGAACATTTTGGAAAGGTCTCTGCCGCGCGCGCCGATTATGCGGTAGACCGCGATCTCTTTCGTGCGGAACTTGATCGACTGCGAAACGTAGTTGAACATGAAAAGCAACGCGAACACCGCGAAAGCGATCGTTATGTACAGGCTTATTTGCGAAAGCATACTTACCGCATCGTCGATAGCTACTACCGACTGCGCGGGCGCGGCGGCGGTCGTTACGAGATAGCCTTTATCCGCCAGCCTGTTTATCTTGCGCGTAAGTCCGCTTTCGGAAGTGCCGCTGTCAAAGTACAATGAATTAACTGCGGTGTTACTTGAATACAATTTTTTAACGTCGTTCTCGGCAAGGAGCAATCTATCCCCCGCCTCGTCGGGATTGTTGAATCTGGGATCGAGAACGCCGACAAGCCTAACGCCGTCCATGCGCTTGAATATACCGCCCGAGCCGTCGTAGAACGTAACGGTAAGGCTCGAACTTGTCAGCCTTGTAAAGCTCGCGTCTTGGAATATCGCTTCGTTATCGCCCTCATAGTACGCGTCGAGCTTATTAAGCATTTTAGCCGTATCGAACAGTGAAAGCACGATTTGGTTTTCGCGTAATTCTTCGACCGACATAACGTTGTCTTTGTTCCACAAAAACGCGCTCGCGCCCGAAGTAGTAACAAGCGAATTAACCGCTTCTTCCGAATACATGAGCCGCGACAACGCTCGCGCACCACTCGAAGAATTGTTCTCGAACGATACCGCAAACGATACTGTGGATACACCGCCGCCGCTCATCGACGCAAATACTTGCGGAAACTCGGCGTGGGCAAACACCTTGGAATATATAAAGTTGCTGTTTTGAATAAACTCAGCTTTGTCGTGCTCCGCCGAACTGTCAAGACTGCTCGCCGAGGTTATTCCGGAATAGTTTTCATAATCGGTGTGGAACACGCCGACGATTTTATAACTCGTATCGGTTTGATAAATCTTTACGCGCGAGCCTATAAGCTGCTCGATATTATCCACTTCGGGAATGCCGTAACCTCCGTCTTTCGTGTTGCCGACAAACCCACTACGAATAAGCTCGAACGCCGCAAGGTCGGATATGATTATCTCGTCGGTATTTGTGCATTTGTCGCTACCCGTAACTTTTAGTCCGAGATCGCGCGGCGAGCCGGTAATTATACCTGTAAAGTAATCAAGTCCGTATGTGCCGTCGCTACCGTCCGCATTGCGGTCGATCGAAGTTTGCTTATGAGCGAATACGGGACTTAATTTGTTGGTGTAATGCTTGAGAACGATACTGTCCGAAGCATCGGACACGACTTTAATATCGTTATCGTCAAGCGCGATAAGGCTTTTACCATCGTCCGTTTCGATCAGCTTGGAAACGCATACCTGCCCCCTGTCGCCGCCGCCCGTCACAGTCGCCGAAACGAGTTGAGCCGAACTTAGTGTGGACAGTATGAACGATATGACCATAAACACGAACGCGACGGCGGAAAACGCCACCAAGAATATGAACTTGCGCTTGGTACGCTTTATGTTCGACACCGCCATAAAGAAGGCATCTTTGAGTTTCAGCTTGCCCTCTTTCAGCTTGAACTCGGCGTCGTCCATTTCCACATTGTCGGTCGGCGCAAACTCGCTACCGCTCGCGCTTTCGCGCTTTTCGCCGTCCGTTTTTAATATCTGCGGGTATGCCGCGGCGAGCTTGTCGCGGTTTTGATAAATACCTACGTAGTTTACGCCCTTTTTGAGCTTGCCGTTCACGTCGTCAAGGCTAAGCTCCGCGCCGCAATCGACTTCAAGCACGTTGTCGCCGAACGCAGTTACGCGCCCGCTCTTACTGAGCCGCGATTTGTCGGATACGATCTCGCCGTCAACTATCTCGACTATGCGGTCGCCGTACGAATACGCGAGCTCGCGGTCATGCGTTACGACCACCACAAGCTTGTCGCGCGCTATCTTTTTGAGTGTGTCGAATATGTATTCGCCCGTCGCAAAGTCGAGCGCACCCGTCGGCTCGTCGGCGAGGATTATCTCGGGATTTTTAATGAGTGCACGCGCTATCGCCACGCGCTGACGCTGACCGCCCGAAAGCTCGGTCGGCTTGCGGTAGCCCATGTTGGCAAGCCCGACGGCGGCGAGCGCGTCGTCTATTCGACTGAGCTCGGGGCTGTCCGTTTGGAGCCGCAGGGATATGGCAATGTTCTCGGCAAGCGTTATCTCGTCGATAAGGTTAAACTCCTGAAAGACCATTCCAACGTACGTATTGCGGTAGCTGTCGTAATCTTTGGGCGTGAACTCTTTAGTCGACTTACCGTCGATGATTATTTCGCCCGAACTCGCCTTGTCGAGCCCGCCGATGATATTGAGAAGCGTCGACTTGCCGCTTCCGCTCTTGCCGAGGATGATGACAAGCCCCTTTGTCGGGAATTCGAGCGACACGCCTTTGAGCGCGGTAAACTCGTTCTTGCCTTTGCCGAACGTTTTGGTTACATTATTAAGTCTCAGCATATTACTTACCGCCCTGCAAATATTCTTGTTCCTGACGGCGGATCTCGTCGTCGCGCGCCTGTATCGCCTGCTTCGTTTTTTCGGCTATGTACTCGGCGTCGTCGCTCCTGGACTTAGGCACGAATACGAACACTCCCGACTCGCCGCTCACGCCGTAGATAAACTCTTTGGCGTAGCGCGAAGCGTATTCGTCAACGTAATCATCGGGCGCGATAAACACAACGTTTATGTTTTGCACAATGCTGATACTAAGGCGTGTGGAGGTCGCGCCGTTAAGCTCAAACGCATAAACGTCCGCTATTTGTAAACCGTCGAATTTAAGGCTCGCGCCCGACGAATCGCTTTCTATGAATATTTTGGTACCGTCGTTTCTGAGCGGAACGATACCACCCTCTATCGCTTTCGGCACGTAGCATAACCGATAATACGCGTCGTCCTCGTTGCTGTAAACACACCCCGCATACGCGGTATAATCGCGCCCGCCGCGACCGCCGACGACAGTCGTAAGATTTTCCATAAGATCGAGTGCCGCAGAGAACGACTTGTTAAGCGTGTTAGACAGCACGACTTTTTTAATACCGGACAAATCGACCTCGTTCGCCCCGCTCGTATTGAGAACGGAGAACCGCCCGATCTTCTCGCCCGAAGCCGTAATGTCGGGAATGACCAGCGTGTCGCCTATGCTG
Source organism: Clostridiales bacterium (assembly GCA_014799665.1). NCBI lineage: Bacteria > Bacillati > Bacillota > Clostridia > Eubacteriales > Clostridiales bacterium. Next base: position 236,890 of record JAAVHP010000012.1, on the reverse strand, counting down.
TCCAGCATTTCGGGCTTGATACCCGTTATGCGCGCATAGCCGTCGGACTCGACCGAACCGAAATAGAACGCGTCGAGCGCGGTATGCTTGTAGAACTTTGCATAAAGCGTTATATCGTTTTTAAGCGTCTGAGTTTCGTCGTAGAAGCTTTTAAGCTCGCTGTCCGTGCACCACTCGCCGAGAGTGTAACCCTCGATAGAAATATCGGGAAGCACCGCAACGGTGTTTTCCTCGACCTTTATCGGCTCGGGCACGTCGCCGATTTCGCTTGCGAACGAAACGGTATAAAGCTTAGCCCACTGCGCGTAAAACGTAACGTCGTTGTTTATAATAGTGCTTGCCGTCGCCGCGGCTTGCCCGTCGGCTTCAAACCAGCCTTTAAAAAGATACCCGTCGCAAACGGGATCGGTAGGCGGAGTGAACTTTTCCCCCGCCTTCAACGTCAGCCCGCTCGGCGTTTGCGAGGAAACAGCGTTATCCGTCGGCAAATTCAAATCGAACGTTACCGACGCAACGCCCGATTCGGTCCAGTGCGCATAGATAGTAATATCGCTCGTAACGGGCTTTGTAAAATCGAAAAGCTCGCCGCCAGACTGCTCTGTCCACCACCCGTCGAAAATACACCCGTTCTTAGTGGGTGCTTGCGGTATGCCGATAACGCTCCCGCTATTGACCGTTATCGATCGACAGTCAAGCTCGCCGTCGTTAAGCTCGACAGTCACGGAAACTTTATCGGAACAAGCAAAAAGCGCAAGTGCCGACGTCACCGCCGCAGCTATCGAAATCATGTAGCGCAAAAGTTTTCTCATCACTCCGCTCCCATAGATTACTGATACTAACAGCATACTCCAGACCGATTTTCAGGTCAATACTAATTCTCTACGGGGCAAAAAGAACGACTCAACGCAAACTTGACACGCCCTAAACTAATTAAAAATATATTAATTATCTAATTAATCGTAATTAATTGCAAGTTAAATATTTAAACTACCGGCGTATAAGACAAACCAGAGTTTCGACGTGGTGCGTGTCGGGGAACATATCGAACAGCTTGCATTCCTCAATACGGTAGCCTTGCGTTTCGTCTAAGAAAATTTTTATATCGCGGCACATCGTCGCGTGATTGCACGAAATATATATAAGCCGATCGGGCTTGACCTTGGCGACTGCGCGCATGACTTCTTCTCCGCAGCCCTTACGCGGCGGATCGACGAGAATATCGCAGTCTTTTACTTCACTCGAAATATCGCCTAATACCTTTTGCACGTCGCCGCAAATGTTCTTTATCTTGTCGGCGTTGCCGTTGAGAACAGCTGTGCGGTTTGCGTTTTCGACCGCTTGCGGCACGCACTCGACCGCGATAACTCGCTCCGCCTTTTTCGCGGCAAGGTTGCTCGTTATGCCGATACCGCTGTATAAGTCGATAAGCACGGGCGAAGAAACGAACGAGATCGCGTTCTTATAAAGCTCGTCGCGCACAAGGTCGTTGACCTGCAAGAACGACAGCGGCGACAGCTCGGCTTTGACCCCGAGCACTTCGAGCGGCAGAAAAGGACTGCCCTTTATAAGCCGAACGCTATCGCCGAGGATAACGTTGTTATGCTTGAAATTGGGACAAACGAAAAAGTCTACGTTATCGGGCAGTCTTTCGCCGAGCGCTTTTTCGTGAGCGAAGCCCTGTGCGTTGATGACGAGAGTTGCCGCCGCCCTGCCGCCCACTTCGCGAACTACGAGGTGACGCAACAGACCTTTTTGGGTGGTTTCGTTATACACCGAAAGCTTTTTCGCGTTGGCGAATTCGCACACGGTTTTGGCTATCGATAACGCAAGCGTGCCGCCGATCGGGCAAATAACGGGCTCTACAACGTGCGTATTTTGCTTGTACAGCCCCAAAACAACTTTACCGCCCACCAAGCCGAACGGCATGGACAGCTTGTTCCTGCACCCGTTTCTTTCGCCCGACGAAATGAATTCGCTCGGCTCGACGTCGAGATCGGCTATCTTTTTGAAATTATTTTTAAGCTCGGCGATTATCGCGTTTTTCCTGTACTCTGCGGAAACGTGACCCATATCGCAGCCGCCGCACTTGTAATAGTGCGGGCACGACGGCGCGATCCTATCGGGTGACGAATCAAAAACCTTGATGACGGTAGCGTTCGCGTACTTACTCTTGACCTCGCGGATGCGCACCTTTACCCGCTCGCCCGCAAGCACGTACGGCACGAACACGACCTTGCCGTCCACTCGCGCTATCCCCTCGCCGTTCATACCGCAAGAGGTTATGTCTACGTCTATGATCTCGTTGATATTCATTTAGCTGTTTTCGGTTTCGGGTGTTTCGGTATTCTCGGGAGTATCGGTAGTTGCGGTCTGTTCAGCCGCCGCAACGTTTTTATTTTTGGCAAGGCGCGCCTTGACCAAATCGTAAACGAAAGTAAACCCCGCGACTACGGCAGTGCCTACGATAAGCACGAACCACCATTTAAGCGGAGTGCCCGATATAAGCGGTTCGTCGATATTCATTGAGCCGGGTATGCCGAGCGGATCGATAAGGAACAGCCCGAACAGCGTATAAATGCTAAGCCCTATCGGGAAAACGTACCAACGCTTAAAGGACGGCTCGAACCATTTGCCGAGTATGAGTATAACGCACAGTATCAAGCCGCAGGCGTGATGGTTCATACCGGTTATCGTCGGCATAAAGAAGAACGACGGACCTTGGTCCAAGAAGTTGGGATAGAAAATCGTGGCGAGTCCCCCCAAAATTTCCACGTACACGAGGAAGTGAAAAACCTTCATATCCTTTTTGCCGAACGTGGCAAACAAGCCGAGGAGAAGGCTCGTCATTCCGCAATAAGATTGAGGAATGAGATTGAGCGCACCCAGCCCTGTATTGTTCCAAACTGTGATCGAAATACGGTTCATTATAAGGCTGACGGTAAGCACGCCGCCTAGACACCTAATAAATATATCCTTGGCCTTGTCCGTTTTTAGCGCGAGCTTAAAAACCAAAACCGCCGCCACAAGGCACACGAACGCCAACACGATAAATATTATATGATGAGTGGAATATAAACCCATGCTTTCTTCCTCGGTAACGAAAGATATATTTAAGTTTATCAAAAAATATCGACTATTGCAAGTATATTACGAGCGAAAAGTTAATAAGGAAAAATCGGCAAGCTCTTTCGAACCTGCCGATATTGCATTATAACGTTACACGGCTTACAAAAACTTCGTTTTTGTTTTGCTATCGCAAACTTATTTGCTAAAAGCAAATAAACGCCGCACGTTGAAATACGGCGTGAAAAAGCCCTTGCAAGCAAGCTTTTTCACTTGCATTATAACGTTATTCTACTTTCAATCCCCAGCATCTTGCGCGTTTAGCAAGATCGGCGTCGAACCCGTTCCACAGGTTTTGAACTTTGCGGTTTTCTTCGAGCTGCGGACCCGCTTCCAGCTTTTTTATGCCCAGGCGAATTACACCCTCCAAACAATGGTTGATGATAATTGCGGGCACGCCCTTGCTTTGGTGCTCGGGCAAAACGCCTATTTGCAACATATCGGCAACCTTCGGATGCTTCATGGTTTTTATATACGGAATAAGTCCGCCGGGGAATATTCGCCCCTTGCCCTTTTGAAAAACTTCTTTAAGCGACGGGATACATAATCCGTAGCCGATAACCTTGCCGTCTTTGAGAACGACGGTTGCAAGGTCGGGAATGAGTACGGAAAAGATCGTTTTTGCCTCGCGGGCTTTTTGCTTTTCGTTTACCGGACTGACGCCGTACAAATGCTCGAATGCAACGTTCATAACGTCCAGAGCTTCCATGACGTAATCGTTGAGCTTCTTTTTGTCGTGTTTCAAAAGATACGCCACGTCGAGAATTTCGTAGCCGTACTTAGCCATGGCTGCGTCGCTGAGCCGCTTCATGCGCTCGTCCGGTTTATCCGGCGGCGTCATTACGTAGCAGTTCCAGTCCACGACCTTATACGCGCCGAGCTTCTCCATGTGTTCGACGTAGTAAGGATAGTTATAAATTTCTATGTAGTTGCTGTCCTTATCGAAGCCGTCGATGAGCATACCCTCCTCGTTGAGATCGGAAAAGCTCATCGGTCCGATTATCTCGGTCATGCCGAGCTCTTTCGCCCACTCGAACAGCTTATCGAAAAGCGCCTTTGTGACTTCGAAGTCGTCAATGACGTCAAACCGCGTAAAACGGAGCTGCTTATACCCGAATTTCTCGTTGACCCCTCTATGCCAAATGCCGGCGATGCGCCCCGCTATCTTGCCGTCCTTGTATGCCAAAAACATACGGCAATCTGCGAAACGAAACGCGTCGTTCACTTCCGGATCGAATTCGTCGAACTCTTCGGAATATAAGTTGCAACAAGCGTGCGGATTATTTTTGTATAAATCTATTACAAACTTGAAAAAACGTTTTTTATCGCGCTTCGACGAAATTTCTTTTACTGTTATCACGTTGTAAATTCACCCTATCTGAAATTAAATTTTAGCAAAGCTTATAGCTTATGTCGTAATTGATATTATACCGCTTTTATAGTTGATTTGTCAACAAGTCATACTGAATTGCATTGTTTTCTAATCTAATTATAATCATTTTCTGCGTTGCGCGGACCTTCGGCATTATCCTCTATCGCTTCGGCGTCGTGCGTATCTTCGGCATTATCCTCTATTGCTTCGGCATTGTGCGTATCTTCGGCATTATGAGTATCCCCGACCTTTTTCAGCTTGTTTTCGATTTTTTCGATCAACACTAACAGCTTTTTGCCGAGATTGAATTTGTTGCATATAAAGAACGTGAGCTCCGCCAGCACTACGGACGGGATCATATCCACGATATAGTGCTGTTTGGTAAACTGCGTGGACAACAAGATAAGCACGCACATAACGAGCGAACCTATTCTAATCGATATATGTATATTCTTTTGCCTTCTCACGGACAAGTAGCAAAAAGTGCTCAACAGACAATGCAGGCTCGGGAAAACGGCGCTCGGCGTATACCCACCGTCCAAAAGATAGAATTTACCTATTAATCTGTCAAGCGCGCTGTCGCTTGCAAGCATTTCGTCGATAGGGCGTTCTATCGTCGTGGGCAGAAAGCTGTAAATAATAGCAAATATTAAAAAGCACATCGCCACGGCAATGAACCAATTGCACAGCCGCTGCCTGTTTTTTCCCGCGACGATCGGAATAATCAACCAAAACGGATAAGACAAAAAGTACGGTATAAAGAAAATTCTAACTAACGGCACTTTGTCGTCAAACCCGGTAATGGAAAAATTCCACGTCTTAAAGTTATTACCTATAAACGGAACAATGTAGTATACGAAAAGATCCATTGCGAATACGCCTAACGCCAATATCACCGCATATCCGTATTTTGCGATAAACGTTTTTAACTTCTCTCTCATTGTGTTTCCTCTCGTGTATAATTCGAACAGCTCGGCAATCGATACCCGTGCACACAATAATTATAATAAAATTGCCGATATTTTTCAAGCATATTTCGTAATAACTTAAAACTAATTTAGTTATTTACATCGACTCAAATGGAAATCATTGGGTTTTTCTCCGCACAAAGCTTGTAATTTTAGGCATTTTGTGTTATGGTATTACAGTAAGAACAATAAAAACAAACCGAGAGTTAAAATGGAAACAACGGAAAAAACTACCGAAACGACAAACGAAAACATCGAGCCTGTGTCGGCTGAAACACAAAGCAAGCCGACCAAAAAACAGCAGTTTGTACAACTGCTTAAATTTGTCGGGTTTTCGATTTCGGCGGGCATAATACAATTCGTAGCGACGGGATTGCTTTCTACCTGGACAGGGCTTATGCCCGAAGGCAGCGACTATTATTGGATCGCCTACCTTATAGGACTTATACTCTCGGTTATATGGAATTTTACGTTCAACCGCAAATTTACGTTTAAGTCCGCGAGCAACGTGCCGATTTCCATGGCGCTTGTTGTGCTGTACTACTGCGCATTCGCTCCCCTATCGACTTTCGGCGCAAATGCGATCGTGAGCGCATGGAAAACCGCCGCCGGCACGGGCTGGGATCAAAACTACGAAATGGTTATTACCGCTTCTATGATGCTGATCAACTTTGCCACCGAGTTTTTATGGGATAAATTCGTCGTGTTTAACAAAAAAATAACCGATAAAATTCTGTCAGTATTCAAAAAAAATAAAGAAACAAACTGAACCGTCGAGCGCAAAAAGGCAACGGGGCACGTTTGTTCTATATGTGCCGCACGAAAACCAAAGCGGGTTGCCCGCGGAACTCGCGGGCGACCTTTGCGCTGCGCGCAAGCGGTTAGCGAACCGCGCGCCGAAATATCAACACAAATAATCGTGAAAAACAATTCTTTTTCATATATACTGTAATTGTGCAAAGATACGGCGCGCTACTCACCAAGAAGCTTATCTCCACCACGAAAAAACCGTCGCTATTGCGCCGGTTTTTTCGTGGTGGCGATAAGCGGGTTCGAACCGCTGACCTCTTGAATGCCATTCAAGCGCTCTACCAACTGAGCTATACCCCCAAAAGGCTTTATTATTCTATCATGTTATCGGGGGTTTGTCAACTGTTTTTATATATCGTTAGGAAAATAATAATTCCCGACACCGCAAGCGGTCCCCCACCCCATGCCCCTAATTGTGGAAGGCAGAATGTGATACAGCTCGACCACACTAAGCCTTCCCTAATTGGGGAAGGTGCCCCAACGGGGCGGATGAGGGCATTTCTTAATCACCGCGAAGCGATCAATATTTTTAATATATCACGAGCACGGATAACTTGCATAGCAAAACGTATATATCTTCGCTTGACAATATTTGCCGCGCTTGCTATATTAAATAAGCAAAATATTCTCATGAAAAACGTATTTAAGCTGTTTAACAAATTCGATATTATACTGTGGGTATTTTCGGTCGCGGCGATTGTCGTTTCGTTCGTCGTTTGCGGCGCGCGCGATTATTTGACGCTGGTTTCGTCTATAACAGGCGTAACCGCGCTTATATTCATAGTTAAGGGCAACGTTATAGGGCAAATTCTGACTATGATATTCGCCGTGTTTTATGGCGTGGTATCGTACTTTTTCGGGTACTACGGCGAGATGATCACCTATCTCGGCATGAGCGCGCCCGCCGCCCTCGTCGCTACGATCTCGTGGCTGCGCAACCCGTACAAGGACAGCGCGCAGGTAAAGGTCGGCAAGCTGACGCGCGTTAAAGTCATAGTCATGATTATTCTCGCCACAGTCGTAACGGTGGCGTTCTATTTTATTCTCGACGCTATCAACACCACAAATTTAATAACGAGCACTATATCGGTCACTACCAGCTTTATCGCCGCCGCGCTAACCTTTTTGCGTATTCCGCTTTACGGCTTGGCGTATGCGGCGAACGATATTGTGCTTATCGTGCTATGGGTGCTCGCTTCTATCGAGAACGTCGGGTATATCCCGATGATAGTGTGCTTTACCCTATTTTTCGTTTACGACGTATACGGCTTTATCAGCTGGACGAGAATGAAGAACAAACAGACCGGAGAAATAAAAGAGGAATAAGATAAAAAATAAAAATATCGGGAATGCCCGCGGAAATCGCGGGCGAGCTTCGGCTTCGCCGAGCGCCTAGCGGTCAATACAAGACAAAAATACTTGCTTGCAAAAGTATTTTTGTCGCGGTATTTACGAAGTTACCCGCGCCGAATTGCCGAACTATTTTATTAAGCAAAACACTACTGCGCGGGATATTTCAGGGTGGTAATACAAAAACACTCCACACATTAGTGTGGAGTGTTTTTGTGGCACCACCACCGGGAATCGAACCCGGGTCTTCGGCGTGAGAGGCCAACGTCCTAACCTCTAGACTATAGTGGCTCGCTCAAAAGCTTATTTATTATAACACAACATTATTAATAAATCAACCGTTTTTAAGCGAATTTCAAATTTTTGTTATATTAATCTTTTATCTCGCGCAATATCGCCGCGTCGCGAATTTTCTCGTCGGCGGATAGAACTATCGCCTTGGATATTATATCGGCGGTCATAGGGTCTTCGTCCACAAAGTCCAAGAGCAGCGGTTTATCCACGCTGTACACGGTATCGAGCAAAAGATTGCCCTTGCCCTCTTTGAACACAAGTCCCGTGCGGATATTGACTACGTACGTGCCGTAATGCCCTTCCACCCTGATATTGTCCTTTAAGAATGTCACGTTTTTAAGCGACAATATGTCGACTATGGAAGTGAGTACCGCTTTACGTATTTCCACGGTCGACTTGGCAAGCTCGAAGTCGTACACCGTATTCGAGCTTACCGTTATCATAAGATCGACGTCGCGCAACGTTTCAGAGAACGTTATGCTGTCGACCTTTTCGAGCGGGATGATTTCGCAGTCGCGCCTATTAAGAAAATATATGCCGTGGAGCTCGCGGTTTAGGTTTTCGAAGTCGACGGTATAGAAAATATCGAACTCCCTGAAAATCGCCGCGACGGTATCGGTCTTATAGTATACCTTTCTCAGTCCTATATCCTCGGACACGCTCCAACCCTTGCTTTTGAGCGCGGCGACGCAACGCTTCAAATCGACGTTGAACCCGCGGAAGCGCAGCACTTCGTCCTGCGTTTTCTCCTCGGGCGACTTGATATATATTTCTCTTAGCACCTGCTTGAACGGCTGTTTGATATTGTTCTTTACGATATGCGCTATCGCTTTATCGAGGAGCGCGTTCTCTTTGAGCGTTACGGCGTGCGCGATATAGCATTTATCTGCGGAGATCTTCTTGCCGTCGAAATCTGTCAGCTTGCTTCCGTCGAATACCGCCGCCCTGCCGTCTGCCATAAACACTAGCTTGCCGAGCGCAGTTTTTATAAGCGGCTCACGGCTCATGGATACGAGCCTATCCACCGTGAACTCGCTCAACGTGTTCATAGCGTTTTCCAGCCCCGTTATTATCCGCCTGAACTTTTTATTGAGCTGCTTTATTTGGTCGCGGAGCGCAGCCAATTCCTTGTTTTTGGCTTGCTTGGCGGGCACGGACGACAGCGTTTTTCCGTCCTTCTCTACTCTGTACCCGACCTTAAACTTGTTCTCGTCTATATACGGCGTGACAGTCACTCCGTCGAAATCGTAGGGCTTATATATGTCGCTCGGGTTTTCAGATTCCATTTCGAATACGAACACGTCGGTATCGGCGTAGCCCGCGACGCGCGCGAGATTTTCGAACGCTATATCGACCGTCCTGCGCTCGCTCGCCTGACGCTGTGCGCCGAACTGCTTGCTCGCGCGCAGGAACTCCGACAGCACCTCGTACCGCTCTATGAGATCGGCTCTATTCTCGATAGGAATAAGACTGTAAATAAGACAATAATCTTTATTGCGCGTAGTCGATATCTTGTCAAGACATTCTTTCTTGGTTATCTTGCCGCTAACCGCGTCGAAGAAGCGTTGCGCGCGCTTGTGCAGTCCCCCAACCGTCACGTATTTGGCGTTGTCGTAAATTCGCTTCAAGGTCTTTTCGTCGACCGACGATTTCATTTCGGCGTACCACTTTGAGTCGAACGCGCCGTCCTTAAAGTCGAGATAGTTTATATCGGAGAACTGCTTAATCTGCTCGACGCGGCGTTCCTGCCGTTCGTTTTCCACCGTTTCGTTAAGGTGCGCGACGAACCAATACACCGCGAGTTTGAGATTTTTTATATTCAAATACTTCGCCGCATAGTCAGCGTATTCGGGATTGAACAGCGTAGCTTTTATAAGCTCGTCGTCGGTGATCCCGTACTTTTTTACACTGCTCTCGTACTGCTCGTAGCTTTCGCCCGAAGTCTTTACAATGCGTTTGAGTATGGCGGACAGCATATCGTCCTTGCTCGTGCCGTACGGCGAACGCACCCAAGTAAGCCCTCTCAGCGCGGCTATCGCGTGCATATAGTTATCCACGCCATATATGCGGCGAATGCGCCTCAGCACCGAATCGTACGGCGTTTCCAGACTGCCGCGCGCAAACTCGGTTTGAAGCCCCTCGTCGACAAAACGGTTTATAAACGCCTTAAACTTGGGATATTTGCCGTCGTCGCGCAGTACGCAAATCTCCGCCTCGGGTTCGTAAAGTATGCCTAAGTACGAGTCGTATTCGAGTATAAAATACTTCATAAGCGCGTCCGAAAAATACCCCGCCTCGTACACCTTTGCCGTAATATCTATTTCGAACCAAGTGCTATCGCAGTCGTTCTTGTTCCATACGCACAGGATATGCGCAAGCGCATTCAGCGCATTGTCGCCGAACCGCCCGAGCGCTCGCAAAAACTCATACGGCGTGTCGTCCTTTAACAGCGGCAAAACTTCTTTTTCGGTAAAGCGCAACGCCGCCGCAATCGACGTGTCCTCGTTTAAAAACTCGCGAACCGCCGCACTGAAAAGATCGCGCAATATCGTATACGCGTTGACCGAAAAATATTTCTTATCGAACTTTTCGAAAACCGCAAGCGCGCCCTTCGCATCCCTGCCGTCGCCGTAGAGCGCACTGCATAATTTATTTCCGCATTTTTGGGCGAAAAGAAAAACCAATAAATCGGCAAGCTCGTTGCCCGAAAACACCGATAGTATAATATCGTGTATCTCGTTCCCGAACGGGTACGCGCCGAAGGTAAGCGCGGGCTCGCCGTTATCCATGAGCCTGAACTCCGCACCGAGCGTTACAAGCGCGTCGCCGTACTTGGGCTTATACTCGTAATCGGCGTTTGTTTTTAACAGCTCGGTCAGTTTATCCGCAAGCGATTGGAGCTTTTTGGCGTTCGGTACGCACGGTTTATAGCTTTTAATTTTTAGGGCGGCAAGCTTGTCGATTTCGGCTTGCGGCTTTTCGTTCTTGAATACGCTCTCGGCCTCCCAATAATATCGGCTTGTTGTCTTATCCAGCTTTTCGCAACTTACCTTATCTGAGCTTTTTCGTATTTCTTCGCCCGCCGCAACTTTGTAGTCTTCCTTACACCCTATAAGATAGTCGGCGATTTTATCGCTGTCCTTAGACTTGATAAACTCCTTGATTATCTTGGTCTTGACCGACTGCTTTTTCGATTTCAGATAGTCGCTGACCTTGACAGCTTCGTCGTACGTAAGCGTGATTTTTTCGGCGTCGTACTGCTTGCTTGCGTTATAGCCGTCCGTCTTTAACAGACAGATCGTGCACGCACGCCTGTCGAGCGAGGTCAAGTTTCCTATCTTGCCGAGGTACGTCGCCTGCGCTTCGTCCTTAAAGCTATCGTACATTTTGTCGAGCACGAGCGCGCGATTTCGGCTATTGAGCTTTACGGCGATTTCAGCAAGGTCTTCGACAACGCTCGACTTGCTGAGCTCGTGCGCGAACGATATCTCGTCGTCCGTTTTGAAATAATAGTTGACCTTGTCCATTTGTTCGAGCACGGCAAGAAGCCCGTCGAACATGATAGGAAGGTTCTTTTCGGGCGTTCTATCGACCTTTATTCTCCAAGTAAAAACCGAAAGCTCTTCGATAGAAATACCGATCTTGCCGCCGAAAATCACTTCCGCATTTTCGCTTATAAAATACTGCGGCAACGCGTGAAGAACGCCAAGCCGCGTGCGCGGCGAACCGAGTTCGAGCGACCTTGCGACAAAGTCCTTGACCTTATCGGGATATAACCTTATCAGCGCTTCGGTGAACGTATGCGCGCGTTTGAAACCCGCCGAAATGTATTTGTCCACGGCGGCGGTAGCGGCGTCGCGAAGAACCTCGACGAGCTCTTTGGGCGTAAGCACTACGGTATAATCGCCCATCATTACGGCGACCTCGTTAAACGCCTTAAACCTGTAAATATCGAGCCTGTCTATCTCGTCGCAATAGTACGCGAGCGCGCGCGGATTGGTCGTAGTAAGCATGGCGCGTAGCTCGCTTATCCTTAACCCGTCCTCGTTCTTGGCGTTTATCACGTGCTCTACCGAGTTTTGCCACAGCGTGGTATCGTCGTAAGTGACCAATAATTGCGAAAAAAACGAAGTGTACAACGGGTTTTTATTAATAAAATCTATAACGTTTTGCGCGGTGAATTTCTTTTTATCCAGACCCGTTTTGAATATCTTGCCGTCTATACAGCCTTTCATTAAAGACCTATTACTTAGCGCCGTTATATCTATTCCCGCCGCCTCGAAATTCTTCACCGAGTTCAGGTCGGTGGGGTCAACCGTGCCCGTTTGCAGGCACAGGTACGACGTTAGCACAGTGCGGAAATGCCAACCGAGCATTTGGTTGCGCTCGATAGCTTCGACCATGGTATCGAAATAATCGGGAATAAGCTTACGGTAAGCCTTTTCGTGCTTGAATATGAAATCGAGATCCACGTCGTGACCGACGTCGTAATCCTCGCGTTCGAGTATCGACTTGACGACGGGATCGTCGACGGAAGCAATGGCTTTTAATATGCGTTTATCGGTTACCATATTATCCCCCGCAAATATTTAAGCTTGATAAGAACGACCTCGTCGTTTTCGTGCATTTCCAGATCTTGGTCGAGCGCCGAATATTTGATATCCCGCGTAGTGTTTACTACGTAATACCCGCCGTCCTCGAACTCCGTGAGCGCGACCGCGATACAGTCCGCAAGGCTGTCCTTTACCCGCCGCGCCGCGTAGTTCTTATTCACCATTTCGGTAACGAACTCGCGAACTGTCGAAGCAGAGGTTTCGTACTCGGTGCGAACGATCGGGTTTTTAAGATCGGTTATCGATTTTCTGAGCAAATAAATTTTCATGAGTATATTATATATTTGCCGCATATTTTTGTCAATAGTATGACAAAAACGCCGCACGAAAAAACCGCCCGAGTTACCAAGCGGTTGATTTCGCTATGCCGCGTCCTTTACGACCTTGGGCGGTGCGCCGCTACTTATCGTTTCGGACGTTATGATGATCTTTTTGATCGATTTATCAGACGGGGCTTTGTACATAATGTCGAGCATTGCGTTCTCGACTATCGTTCTGAGCCCGCGCGCGCCGGTGTGGAGCGCAATCGCCTTATCGGCTATCGCCGTGAGCGCGCCGTCATCAAACTCTAACTGAACGCCGTCGAGGTCGAGTAGCTTAACGTACTGCTTGACGATAGCGTTCTTGGGCTCGGTGAGCACGCGGACAAGATCCTCCGATTTGAGATCTCTGAGCGAAACCGTTACGGGTACGCGCCCTACGAGCTCGGGGATAAGCCCGAATTTGATCAAGTCCTCGGGACCGACCTGCGGAAGCATTACGTCGGGATCGGTCGCTTCGCTTTTGAGCACGCCGCCGAAGCCCATGCGCGTTTTGCCCAAACGGTCTCCTACTATCTTGTCGAGCCCAACGAACGCACCGCCGAGTATGAACAATACGTTGGTCGTATCCATGTGGATAAACTCTTGCTGGGGGTGCTTGCGCCCGCCGTTGGGCGGTATGCTCGACACAGTGCTTTCTATGATTTTGAGCAGTGATTGCTGAACGCCCTCGCCCGATACGTCGCGGGTGATCGACACGTTCTCGCTCTTGCGCGCGATCTTATCGACCTCGTCGATATAGATAATGCCGCGCTCGGCAGCCGAAATGTCATAGTCGGCGTTCTTAATAAGGCGCAAAAGAATGTTCTCTACGTCCTCGCCCACGTAGCCCGCTTCGGTGAGCGTGGTTGCGTCCACCATGGCGAACGGGACTTTGAGTATTTTGGATAGAGTTTGAGCAAGCAGAGTTTTGCCGCAGCCCGACGGACCGAACATGAGAATATTGCTCTTATTGAGCTCCACTCCGTCCGGGGCTTCGCCGCGCTCGGCGGCAGTGCGCTCGTCGTCCTTTTTGCGGCCGGACTTGCCTACGTTTCTGAGATTGTAGTTTACGCGTTTGTAATGGTTGTAAACGGCGACCGACAGCACACGCTTAGCCTCGTCCTGACCGATAATATACTTATCGAGCTCGGCTTTGAGCTGCTCGGGCGGCAACAGCGCGACCTTGTCGGTTACAGGCTCGTGAGCTTGCTCGCTGAGCTGTTCGCGGCAAATAGCCACACACCCGTCGCAAATATACACGTTATCGGTAGGCGCAGCAATCAGTCGCTCGACCTTGGATTCCGGTTTACCGCAAAACGAGCAATGCGCTTCGTCATGACCGTTGTTGTTTTTGTTTACCATTTATACAGTAGTCTCCAAAAGATTGTTATACTAAATTTTATTAGCGCGGAGCTAAGTTTACGGTCTCTTTTCTATAATGTTATCGATAAGCCCGTAAGCCTTCGCTTCTTCCGCGAACATATAGTTATCGCGGTCTACGTCGCGCTCGATACGCTCAAACGGCTGATTGCAGTTTTTAGCGAGTATCATATTCATGCGCTTTTTAACGCGAAGGATATGCTGTGCGGTGATAGCGATATCGCTCGCCTGGCCCTGCGCGCCGCCGAGCGGTTGGTGGATCATGATCTCGCTGTTGGGAAGTGCGAACCGCTTGCCCTTGGCTCCGCTCGAAAGTAGGAACGCGCCCATGGACGCCGCCATGCCTACGCAGATAGTTTCCACGTCGCACTTGATATAGTTCATGGTGTCATAGATCGCCATGCCCGCAGTGACCGAGCCGCCGGGACTGTTGATATACAACGAAATGTCCTTATCCTCGCCTTTGCTTTCGAGGTACATGAGCTGCGCCACCACGAGGTCGGCGGTAACGTCGGTTATCTCGCCCGTAAGAAAGACCACGCGGTCTTCGAGCATACGCGAGAAAATATCGTACGACCGCTCGCCGCGATTGGTCTGTTCCACGACCATAGGAACCAAATCGTTTAAAATATCGTTTTTACGCATATAGAGCCACCTAGTTATCGTTTTATCGCTTTACGCCTTGGGTTCGGTTTTCTTAGCCGCAGGCTTTTTGGCGGGAGCCTTTTTAGCAGCGGGCTTTTCCTCGCCTTCGGCGTTATCCGCCGCTTTCTTTGCCGCGGGTTTCTTTGCGGCAGGCTTTTTCTCCTCGGCGGGTTTTTCCTCTGCCTTGTCGAGAACGAACTCGTTGTTACCCAGCAGGAAGTCGAAGAATTTATCGGTAAGCATATCGTTGTACGCGTAGTCTTCAGCACTGCCGCCGTTGTGTTTGACGACGTGTTCGAGTTCGGCGCGGACCTGGGGATCGCGAAGCTTTTGAGTAATCTCTTCCTCGGTCACCTCGATCTTCTCGGCGTCGATGATAGCGCGCATGATCTGGCGCATCTTGATATTACGCGCCGCCGGCTCTTTGCGCTCCTCGCGGAACTGCGCGACCGACGAATTGCTGTATTTGAGGTAATCCTCGGGCTTAATGCCGTAGTGCGACATTTGATGCTCGAACTCGTGATACATTCTGTCGACCTCGGCATTTACGATCTTTTCGGGGATATCGCACTCGCTGGCGTCGGTGATAGCTTTCATCGCCGCGTCGATGCGCTCGTTACGCGTGCGACTTTTAGCCGAAGCTTCGAGGTTTTCGCGCACAGCCGACTTGTACTCGTCGACAGTTTCGTATCTGCCGCGTTCCTTGACCCATTCATCGGTGAGCTCGGGAACTTCTTCCTCGGTCACGTCGTGGACCTTTACCTTGAACACAGCCGCCTTGCCTTTGAGGTTTTCGGCGTGGTATTCTTCGGGGAAGGTCACGTTTACGTCGAGCTCTTGGTCTTTCACCGCGCCCACAAGCCCGTCTTCGAAGCCGGGAATGAACGTGTTGCTGCCGAGTTTAAGCTCGTACTTCTCCGCTTTGCCGCCTTCGAACTCAACGCCGTCCACAGAGCCGACGTAGTCGATGACTACGGTATCGCCGAGTTTTGCCGCGCGGTCTACGGGCACTGCGCGCGACGCCTGTTTGAGATCGGCTTCGATACGCTCCGCTACGTCCTCATCACTCACATTATACTCAATCTTGGGCAATTTAATACCTTTGTACTCGCCGAGTTTTACTTCGGGATAGAGCGTGACCTTGAACGTGAACGCGAACGCTTCGCCCTCCTCCGCTTTTTCGAACGATACTTCGGGCTGACCGAATACTTGAAGCTCGGGGTGGTTTTTAAGCTCCTCGTTGTATACACGGTTGATGCAAAGATCAACCGCCGCGTCGAAGAACACGCCGGGACCGTAGTGCATTTCTATGAACTTGCGCGGCGCCTTGCCGGGACGGAAACCGGGGACCTTGTAGCGGCCCTTGGTGCGGTTGTAAGCGTTTTCAAGCTCGGCGTTCCACTCGTCGGCGGTGAGCGCTTCTCTGAACGTAGCTTCGTTCTTTTGCTTATCGAATGTTGACTTCATGAATTCCTCCAATAGGCATACTCGCCTATGATATATAACCTATATATTTTATCATGATAGATTAAACTTGTCAATCATTCTTCGATATATAAACGATTTACAAAAAACATTTAGTATGCTACAATATGGCTATGCCTAAGGACGCTTTAACGATATACCGCGCCGCCGAGGAGCTCGACTTTCTCGTAGGCGGACGCGTGGATAAGGTGACGATGCCGAACGCCGACACGCTGATTTTGCTCATGCACACGGCGCAGGGCAACCATCGTCTGCTTTTGTCGTGCAATCCGTCACTGCCGCGCGTGCATATTACGACCATGCAATACAAGAACCCCGAAACGGCGTCGGGCACGCTCATGTATTTTCGCAAACGGCTGACGGGCGCGGTACTTACGGCTATAACCAAAGAACGGTGCGAGCGCATGATCTCGTTTGAGTTCTCGGCGCTCGACGAGCTGAGAGAACGCGTTTCGTACAGCCTTAAAGCCGAGCTTACGGGCAAGTGCGCCAATATAATTTTCGTCGAGCGGGACGGGATCATAGGCAATGCGCTGCGCAAAATTTCCGCCGAGATCGAGGGCAAGCGCGCCGTTTTTAACGGGCTGCCGTACGCTCTCCCCAACCCCACGGGTCGGGTCGGGGTGTTTGACGAAATCGAGCTAAAAGCCGTTATAATGCAAACGACGGGCTTATCCGCGCGCGCCGCCGCCAACAAGTGCGTTGCGGGGCTTGCCGACGCGACCGTAAACGAGATATTTCTTAGGCTTGGTATCAACGACGATGCGCAGCCGAAAGACGAGGTAATAGATAAGTTTATCGGCGCAGCACAAGCGATGTATACCTGTCAAACAGAACCTGCGGTAACGT
This sequence comes from Clostridiales bacterium, assembly GCA_014799665.1. Lineage (NCBI taxonomy): Bacteria > Bacillati > Bacillota > Clostridia > Eubacteriales > Clostridiales bacterium. The sequence goes on along the minus strand of JAAVHP010000012.1, from coordinate 219,699 downwards.
TTGACGAGAACACGGGCAAGCCGCTCGATTATTTTATTTCGCCCTATTCGGTATGCGGCGGAAAGGTCGTGCGCTACCCTGCGCTCAACGCCGCTATGGATGCGTACTACTCGGCATTGTTTGCGGCGAGCGATTTCACGGCGTATATAAAACCGCTTAAAGCCGCCGTCAAGAACGCGGTCACGAAGAACAAAAAACGGCTTGCCGAAGCGAACGCCAAAAAGGCGGAGAGCGAACGCGCCGAGGATGACAGGATGATCGGAGACCTTATCACCGCGAATATTTACAAGATCAAGCGCGGCGATCCGTCGGTCACCGTCGATAATTTTTACGACGAGAACGGCGGACAAATCACGATATCGCTCGATATAACCAAGAACGCACAACAGAACGCCGCGGCGCACTACAAGGCGTATACCAAAAAGAAAAAAGCGGCGGTCTATGCCGAGGACGCTATCAAAAAAGCGACCGACGCGCTGTTCGAGCTCGACGCGATTTCCACCGAGCTTGAACTGTGCACAGACAAGCGCGAGCTTGACGAGGTGCGGCAGGAGCTTGTTTCGCTCGGGCTTATTCGCCCCGAAAATAAGCGGCTCAAACAAAAGCCTATCCCGTCAGAGGCGTACAAGTTCGACGTGTTCGGCGCGGAACTGCTCGTCGGCAAGAACCATGCACAGAACGACCGAATTACCAGAAGCGCGTCGCGAACCGATACGTGGCTGCACGTTAAGGATGCGCACGGCTCGCACGCGGTGCTTAAAGCTTCCTCGCCCACCGACGAACAGCTTACACGCGCCGCCGAAATCGCCGCATACTATTCGCAGGCGCGAGGGGCCGATCACGTGCCCGTCGATTACACGCTTATTAAATTCGTGTATCCGCACGGCGGCGGCAGGGTCGAATACAAAGAGTATAAAACGATTTTCGTCACTCCAAAAAATTAACCTACTTTCTCTTTTGAAAAAAGAAAGTAGGTTTTTATTGTGCAATCAATTGCCGATAAGTTTTATAAGTTGTTTTGCTACGCCGTCAGATTCGTTATCGGGTATTACCGCCGTTGCTATCGCCTTCAATTCGTCGACCGCGTTTTCCACTGCATAGCACTCGTCTGCTATACGGAACATATCTATATCGTTCTTTTCATCGCCGAAAACTACGAGCCGACAGCCAAGCATTTGTTTTAACTCAAACACCGCGTCTGCCTTATTTGCGTGTCGGTGCATAATTTCCAACCAATACTCGCCCGAGTAGATATCTTTTGAAAACACACAATTGTAATTCTTCTTATATTTTTCATAAAACGGCTTTAACTTGTCGCAATCGTCGATGATCGTAATATAAAACGTTTCGCCGTCGTACAGCTCTCTAATCGTTTTAACAGGGTTATATCTAGTACACGTTTTGCGCGTATTATTAAACTCTAACCCCGCGCGACTTATTTTATCGGGTATAAACGAAAACTTTTCCTGCCCGTTCCTTATCGCATAAACTATCGAATATATCCCTGCGGCAATCAATTCGGAAATCATTTCTTTGTCGCGTTCGGTAAACGTATGCGACAAGATGATTTTTCCGCTTGCGTCGCATATAAACGCACCGTTATAAAGGATACTCGGCGCTTTTATATTCAGTCCCGCCGTGACAATACCTGCCGTTTCGCCGCTCCGCGCCGTCGCGTACGTGATCAGCTCGCCGCGACTTATAAGATCGTTGATAATGCGCTTGGAATACTCAGATACCGTTTGATCCTTTTTAAGCAGCGTACCGTCGAGATCGGTTACGTACAGCGTTTTCATGCTCACACCCCAGAAACGTATAGCTTATACAGCGCGATCGAGGTTGCGACCGACAGATTAAGACTGTCAACTTTATTCGATTGCTCTATCCTAACTGCGTTATACTTGGAAAACTCCTGCGGCAAGCCCGTAGCCTCGTTGCCGAACACCAGCGAGTATTTTTTATCGCCCGAAAAGTCCTTTTTACCGAACGGACTGCCGCACAACATGAACGGAACGATTTCATGCCCTGCGCCTACACTTTCCACATACTCGTCGAAACTGTCGAAGCATTGGAAGTTTATATCGAAAACCGCGCCCATACTCGCACGTACCGTTTTGGGATCGAAGATATCGACGGCGGGTTTGATTATCACGAGATCGGCGCAATCGAACGCAGCTATATCGCGAATGATAGTGCCGAGGTTGCCGCTATTTGACGGGTTTACGAGCACTATATGGTGCCTGTCGGCGACTACCGTACTTTCGAACTTATCGAACTCGCCTATTACGAAGCAGTTTTCTTTGGGGCTTAAAATATTAAAAGCTTTCTCTCCCTCGACTACGTTGAGACCAAGCGCGTTAGCCTTATTCTTTACAGCCGCTACGTCGGACTTAGGCGATATGTAAACCGTCCGCGCGCACTCGGGCTTTTTATTCAATAGCTCCATTGTGACCGTCGCGCCGAGTGTATACGACGAGCGATCGGTCTTTTTATATTTCTTCACCATAATTACACAATACCGTTAAAAGAAAAAACCGCGTACAGCTACGCGGTTCTATATTACCGATTTACGCAACGAACACCCACACCAAGCAAAACACGGCGAGCGCGAAGAGCACACCCATGATCGCCACGTTGATTATCGCCGACTTGTAAGCGGGATCGCGGTGGTTTACATCCTTGGCGAACAGCACCATACAGCACCGCGCAATCGCTATGCCGGAGCCCAAAAGATAGCAAATAATTCCTGCTATAAGAACGCCGTCGACAGTAGCGAGTCCGACGATAAGCAAAATGAAGCCTATAATCATTGCGATATCGCCGACTTGACGCAATCCGAACGGTGTGAAATAACGGACGAACACGTTACGTTTTTTCTTGACAGCCATAATGTTTCCTTTGAATGTTTTACCGAGTAATTTATTTTAGAAAAATCTAATCAAACCAATGATGCGCGACACAAGACCGAATACTACAAATACCACGAGTATTATCCAAAGAACGAACCAACCCGTTCCCTTGTTGCGCGCTACCCTGTACGAGAGTATGACGGGTACGAACATACCGAGTGCGAAGCACAAGCTCATTATCCAGCTGCACGCCGCGTTGACCCAAGACCAGTTAAAGAAGTTGAGCACGCCCGACACGAGCATTGCGATACCGATAGCGACTACGATCCAAAACGCGAACTTATTGAGCGAAATGCCTGTACCCGACGAAGTACGGGTAGTACGCGTGGTTTGCGTGGTGCGCGTGGTCTTTTGTTTTTTAGCCATATTATTTACCTTCCGAATAAAATATATACGAAACGACTTTTTGTCGGTATCGATTTATTTAAGACCTTTTGAACCGGGTTTGACTGCAGCAGTGCCCGCCTTGCACATAGGGCATTCTTCGGGCTTGTACGTTTTAACATCTATTTGAAGAAGGCTCTCGTTGGGTACGCCGAAATCAACTTTGCCGCCGCTGCGGTCGACGACCTCGGCAACGGCAACCACCTCGCCGCCCAATTTTTTGACAAGCTCGATAACTTCCACGACCGAGCCGCCCGTAGTTACTACGTTTTCGGCAATGATGACTTTACTGCCCTTTTTAAGCTCAAAGCCACGGCGCAACGCGAAGTTGCCGTCCTTTTCGCGCTCGGCGAACATATTGGGAAGTCCAAGCTGTTTACCGAGCTCGTAGCCGAATATTATAGCGCCGACAGCCGGCGAAACGATCACGTCGGCGTTGTACTTTTTGAGCTTATCCGCCGCCATACGGCAAAGTTTTTCGGATATATCGCAGAACTCGAAAAGCTTGGCACACTGCATATACGTGTCGGAATGAAGTCCGGACGTAAGAATAAAATGTCCGTGAAGCACCGCACCCGACTGCTCGAAAAGCTGCATAACGTTATCAGTCAACGGATATACCTCCGATTAGTGTTCGTATATCGTCTATATTATCACTTTCGCAAAGGTTTGTCAACTCATTTACTATTGTTAAAGCGGCGTACGGATCGAAAATATTAGCCGAGCCGACCTGCACCGCCGCCGAGCCGCAAAGCATAAACTCGCAAACGTCCTTGCCCGTCATAATGCCACCCATGCCTATGATGGGAATATGAACGGACTTATAGCACTCGTATACCATTCTTAAAGCGATCGGTTTTACGCACGGACCGCTTAAGCCTCCCGTCACCGCTTTAAGTACGGGCTTGCGTGTTTTATAATCGACCGCCATTGCGGCTATCGTATTTATAAGACTGACCGCATCCGCGCCCGCGTTTTCGGCGGCGAGCGCGTTCTTTGCTATGTCTGCAACGTTGGGCGTAAGCTTGACTATAAGCGGTTTTTTGCAAACCTTTCTCACCGCGCCTACGATATGCTTAACGCCTTCGGGATCGACGCCGAACGCCATACCGCCCTTTTTAACGTTAGGACAGGATATATTAAGCTCGATCATGTCGACGTCGGCTTCGCTCAATATCTCGACTATGCGCACGTAGTCGCTCTCGCACGCGCCCGCGGCATTGGCTATTACGACCGCGCCAGTCTGCCGCATGAACGGAAGCTCATACTCGATAAACGCTTCCACGCCGGGGTTTTGCAAGCCCACGCTATTGAGCATACCCGACGGCGTTTCGGCAATACGAACGGGCTGATTGCCCTGCCTCGGCTCTAACGTAAGTCCCTTGGAGCTTATACCGCCGAGAAGTCCAACGTCGTAAAAATTATTGTATTCTCTGCCGAACCCAAACGTGCCGGAAGCCGCGATTATCGGGTTTTTGAACTCTACGCCCGCTATCGTTGTTTTTAAGTTCATAACTCAAATCCTTTTCTGAAAGAAAGTATAAAAAATTAAAATACAGGTTTCTTGCTTACTTCTTTGCCTAAAGAAGTAAGTCCTCAATAGGAAATACAGGTCCGTCGGCACAGGCACGAAGAAGCTTTTCTTTGCCGTCCTGCATGACCTTGACCGAACACACAAGGCACGCGCCGACGCCGCAGCCCATGCGCTGTTCCATGCTGACAAACCCGATCACGCCGAGCTTGCGGCAGTATTCCTTAGCCGTGCGCACCATGCCGGGCGCGCCGCAAACGTATAAGACCTCCGGCACGATTTCGGTCAAGAGCTCGGTCGGGAAACCTTTATACCCCAGGCTTCCGTCGTCGGTGCAGTAGCACACGCGCTTGAAATGCTTATCGAAATCATTGCCGTACGCGTCCTTGACCGCCGCATTGGGAAAACCGAGAATAGCCGTTGTATTGAGCGACGGATTGTCCTCGGCGATTTTAAGTAGCGGCGCGCAGCCCGTACCGCCGCCGAGCACCGCGATATTCGTTTTGTCGGGCAGTATGGGGAATCCGTTACCGAGCGGAAGAAGCGCATCGAACCGAGCGCCCTTACCCTGCGACAATAGCGCGTGCGTACCCTCACCCACGTCGGCTATAATGAACGTGATCGTGCGCTCGGTATTGCGGTATACGCAAATCGGTCGGCGCAGATCCTTGTTCGGCACTTTTAGATGCGCGAACTGTCCCGCGTGGATAGGCGGAAGCTTTTGCTCGCTCTCGCATTCTACGCGGTAAATATTGTTCCCGTGTTTTTCTATCGACTTGATTATAAGTTGAGCTTTGATCGGTTTCATTTGTTCGTCCTCTATCGAGTTAAGCTTACGCAAGCGCGTTCCTCAAATCGTTCGCCATGTCGAGCGCGGAAGCGCGCGCCGCGTCAAAATAGCTCATGCCCTTGTACTTATCGGTCTTGTACGCCGCAATAATTCCGCGCGAATTATTGACTATCGCGCCGCCGCCCTTTTTATCGAAGGAAGCCGCCGCGTCCTTGCCATTGCCGCCCTGCGCACCGTAGCCCGGCACGAGGAAGAAAACGGTATTCAGCTTACTGCGAAGGAGCCGCGCTTCGTCGGGATTAGTCGCGCCGACGACCGCGCCGACCGCGCTGTATCCACTCGCGCCTATCAACTCCTTGCCCCAATCGGCGATAAGTCCGCCTATGTGCATATACAGCGGCTCGCCGTTTTCGAGCTTCATATTTTGAATATCCGCCGCCGACGGATTGGACATACGCGCGAGTACGAATATGCCTTTGCCGTTCGCCTTGCACGCGTCGGTGAACGGTTTGATTCCGTCTATGCCGGGATACGGGTTGACGGTGATATAGTCGAATAGCTCGCCGAAAAGAAACGCTTTCGCGTACGCCTCGGCGGTCGTGCCTATGTCGTTGCGCTTGACGTCCGCCATTACGATAAGCCCGTTATCGTGCGCGTACTTGGCGGTTTGCTCCATTGCCTTTACGCCGCAATGCCCGAACGCCTCGTAGAACGCCGACTGAATTTTTACAGCGGGAACGACGTCTTTTATGCTGTCGATTATGCTGCAGTTGAACTCGACAAGCGCTTTTGCCGCGCTCTCGTCGCTCGTAGCCGACTTTTGAAGCTCGTCGGGTAAATATTCGAGCCGAGGATCAAGCCCCGCAACGGTCGGGTTATTTTTAGCTTTAATGCGTTCCGCAAGTATATCTGCTATGTTTTTCATAATGTTTTACGTTCTCCTTTTACGAATACGTCTACGACCTTTCCAAACAATCGCCAACCGTCAAACAACGAGTTTTTGCTCTTTGACTTGAACGACTGCGCGTCCACGATATACTCCGCGTGTTCGACTATGGCTATGTCGGCGCGCGCGCCCGCTTTGATCTCGCCCCTATCGGTAAGCCCGAGAATTTCCGCGGGCGTCTTGCTCATGAGACGAACCAGATCGTTGATGCTTATTATTTCTTCCATCACGAGCTGCGTGTATGCGAGCGAGAACGCAGTTTCCAACCCGACCGTTCCGAACGGCGCGTAGTCGAATTCTTTGTTCTTTTCGTCGAACGAATGCGGCGCGTGATCGGTCGCTATAACGTCTATCGTACCGTCCTCGATACCCTCGATTATTGCGGCAACGTCGCCGCCCGAACGGAGCGGCGGATTGATTTTGGCATTGGTGTTATACGAAAGAATTTCGTCGTCGGTAGCCGAAAAATAATGCGGGCAGGTTTCGCAAGTGACGTCCACTCCGCGCTTTTTCGCCTGACGGATAATATCGACGCTCTCGGCGGTGGACACGTGGCAAACATGGAGCTTGGCGCCCGCTTCCTCGCAAAGCAAAACATCGCGCGCGATCGCCGCACTCTCGGCGGTTTTGGGTATGCCGCGCAAGCCGCTCACCGTCGCGTTCTCGCCCTCGTTGACTACGCCGTTACCCGAAATGCTCTTATCCTCGCTGTGCGAAAAAACGGTAAGCCCGAAGGTCTTGGCATATTTGAGCGCGTTGAGCATGACCGAACCGCTCGCCACGGGTAGCCCGTCGTCGGACAGCGCGACCGCGCCCGATTTTTTCATTTCGCCGTACTCGCACAGCTCCGCGCCCTTTTGTCCGCGCGTGATACAACCAATCGGCAGTACTTCCGCATTATTGCACTTCTCCGACCGAAGTTTGACGTACTCCATCATTGCGGGAGTGTCGAGCGGCGGCGTGGTATTTGGCATACAGCATACAGTCGTGTACCCGCCCGCAAGCGCTGCGCGCGACCCGCTCTCGATATCCTCTTTGTGAGTTTGTCCGGGCTCGCGCAGGTGGCAGTGCAAATCGATAAACCCGGGCAAAATGAATTTCCCCTCGCAGTCTATAACTTCCGCGCCGAAGCACTCTATATTGGGCGTAACGTACGTTATTATCTCGCCGTCGATAAGGACGTCGGTCTTGATTATCTTATCGGCGTTTACCACCGTTCCGTTTTTAAGTAGTATCATAATATCTCCTTATTATATTGACCGCGAAGTCGCGCGTCAGGCGGGTAACAGTTGACCCGCACGCGACGGGAGTGTAGACCCACCTACATGACCAAGCGGGCGGGGCAAACGTAACCCGCATCACGCGATGAATGCGCGGTCAGTTCTCCCCGGACGCCAGAAGTTGAAGCATTGCCATGCGCACCGCCACACCGTTCCTGACCTGTTCCAAAATAAGGCTGCTGTCGCCGTCCGCAACGTCGCCCGCTATCTCCGCGCCGCGGTTGATAGGTCCGGGGTGCATGACGATAAAGTCGTCGGCGCAAGAACTGAGCCGCTTCTCGTTCACGCCGTAGAACTCGTGGTACTCGGCAACCGACGAGAAGAACGCCTGATCCATGCGCTCTAACTGTATTCTCAGCGGTATGACGATATTCGCGCCGACTATCGCTCTGTTGAAATCGGTATCTACGTCGCAGCCGAGGCTGTCGATACCCTCGGGAAGAAGGGAGTACGGTGCGCACACGGTGACGCTCGCGCCGAGCATACTGAACAGCAACGCGTCGCTGCGCGCCACGCGCGAATGCTTGATATCGCCTACTATAACAACTTTCTTGCCGCCGAGATTGCCGAAACGGCGTTTGGCGGTGAGCGCGTCGAGTAGCGCCTGTGACGGGTGCTCGTGCATACCGTCGCCCGCGTTGATAACGCTCGCCTTTACCGTGTCGGCGAGAAGCCGCGGACTGCCCGCAACCGAGTGCCGAATGATTATAACGTCGGTTTTGAGCGCGTCAAGCGTTTTGCCCGTATCGACGAGCGATTCGCCCTTTTGCACGGACGACGCCGCGACCGATATACTCGTAGTCGTCGCGCCGAGGTTCTTTGCGGCGAGCTCGAACGAGTTTTTGGTGCGCGTCGAGTTCTCATAGAACAGCGTGGCAACGTTCTTGCCGCGGAGCGAGGTCGAGCGTTCGTTCTTGTCGATAAGCTCGCGCATGACTTCTGCGGTCGTCAGTATTTCGTTGACTTCGGCTTTGGATAAGTCCTTAATGCCGAGTATATCTTTTCGTAACATTGCTTCTCCTTAACGTGATTATAGTCGGCGCATTTTACGCGCATTCGATTGCTTATTTAGAGCGTAGTATTTCAAGCGCGCTCAGAAAATCGGGCGGCTCGTTTGCCGTAAAGCCCATGCGTTCGCCCGACAGTGGGTGCGTAAATTCGAGCGTGCGGGAATGCAAAAGCTGTCCGTTTGCTTTTAGCTTGGTCGTGCCGCCGTAGAGCGGATCGCACGATATGGGGTGATGAATATGCGCGCAGTGAACGCGTATTTGGTGCGTTCTGCCCGTTAATAGCTTGAACTCGACGTAACAATTATTTTTGTACCGTTCGAGCACAGTATACTCGGTTACGGCGTGCCGCCCGTTGCGGTCGACCGCCATTTTCAGCCTGTTCTTTTTGTCGCGCGCGATCGCCGCGTCGATAACGCCGCTATCCTGCTTGATAATACCGTCAACTATCGCGCGGTACAGCTTATTGACAGAATGCTCGGCAAACTGCGCGGATAGCGCCGCGTGCGCAAAATCGGTTTTGGCGACTACCAAAAGCCCTGTAGTGTCCTTATCGAGGCGGTGGACTATACCCGCGCGCACCTTGCCGTATGCGGAGGACAGCTTGTCCCCGTACCTGAACATCAGCGCGTTGACGAGCGTGCCGTCGGCATTTCCCGCGCCGGGGTGAACCACAAGATCGCGCTGCTTGTTTATAACGGCCAAATCGTCGTCCTCGTAGACCACGTCGAGCGGAATTTCCTGCGGCAAAATATCGACGACCGCTACGTCGTCGTCGAAAGTCACCTCGTCGCCTGTTTTAACCGTCTGCCCCGCCTTGAATGCTTGTACGCCGCCGATAGATACCCTGCCGTCGTCGATAAGATTCTTTATGTGCGAACGCGTCAACTCCGTTTCTTCGCTGAGAAATAGGTCGAGCCGCGCGCCGCCCTCGGTGCAGTAAACGGTCGTCATGCGGTAGGCTCGCCTCCGTCTTTATCGTCTGTCGTTGTATTCTCACCGCTCGCGTCGCTCTCGTCGGTTACGGTTGCGGCGGTTTCGACTGCCGTTTCGGTATCTTCGGTGTTTTCGGTTTCTTTTGTTTCCTCGTGGGGTTCCGCATTGTCCGTTTCGTTAGTCGCGTTACTATCGGGATTTTCTTCGCTCGCGGCGGGCGTTTCCACGCTCTGGACTTCGGCGTGCTTGACTTCTTTATCCTTATCGCGCATCATGAATAAGAAGTAAATGATCATCATAATAACGCCGACCACTAGCGCGGCGTCGGCGATATTGAACACGTACCAAGTCGTTTTGCCGAAAATGGTAAGCCCGAAATATTCGAATTCTATAAAGTCGCGAACGTAGCCGAGGTACATTCTGTCTATGCAGTTACCCATTGCGCCCGCTACGAAAAGCGCAATCGCAACGCGGAACCAACGGCTCTTGCCCTTTTGCCGAATGAGCACGAGCACGAAAGCGACCGAAGCCGCCACCGCGAACACGCTGTAAAATATGCGCGCGCCGATATCGCCGAACCAGCTTTTAAGGAAGTCGGCGCCGAACGCCGCAGCGTAGTTATGAAGTCTGTGGATATTGAAAAACTTGGGAATTACCACGACGGTGGTGTTTATCGCAACCGTGTGCTCCACTATCGTTTTGGATATAAGGTCGAAAGCAAAAACGGCTAAAAGGACTATCCATTCCATCTTTGCGACTTTGAGATATTCCCATACGTGCTTAGCTATTCGCTTTATAAACGCCCAACATACCTGGGCGGTGTTTTTGAACGATTTTTTTGGCACCTGTTACTTCTCGCTCTCCGGTTTCAAAACGTCTATGGTGTCGGGTGTGATCAAAAAGAGGTTGCGACGGATCGTAAGCACACCGTCGCCTAGCGCGTACGCTGCGCCCGATATGAAGTCCATAAGCCGCTGTGCGTCGGGCGAATCCGCTATCGGGTCGAGATCGACGAGCGCGGGCTCGCGGCGGCGAAGATACGCTATAAGCTGTTCTACGTCCGCAGTAGAGCGCGGCTGGTATACTACGAAGTTTTGGTTGAGCTGGGGCGGAATGTACTGATTGGCATTAGGCAGCGGAATGGGCTGCGGATTGGTATTCGGCGGCGGGACCTGCGCAAACCTCGGCGGATTGCCGAGATTGTACTCTGTGCGTTGGTGCGCCGTAGTCGGCGGCGGCGTGTAGCCGGTTGCATTGTTTTGATACTGCGGCTGCGGTGGCGGTGTGTACGACGGCTGAGCCTGTTGCGCGCCGTAGTACGGCGGAGTGGTCGGCTGCGGATTTTGCTGCGGCGCAAAACCGCGCGACGGTCCGGTATAGTTACCGTTCGCGTCGTGCGTATCCTCGTAGTACGGGGGTTCGCCGCCGTTGTAGTTACTGCCCCCCCGCAAGAATGCGTCAAAGAAATCTCCGTTTGCCATGTTTACCTTCCTGTTTTGCGTTTGCACCTTTAAGTCCTGCTGCCGAAAAGCGCCGAGCCGAGCCTGACCATGTTACTGCCGCTTGCTATCGCCTTTTCGTAATCGCCGCTCATGCCGACCGACAGAATATCGAAGTCTGTCGTTTCGTACCTCGAAAAAATCGAGTACAGCTTGTCGTAGACCGACTGCTCGGCGTCCTTGGGCGGCACTGCCATAAGCCCGCGCACCCTGACGTTTTCGAGCGACCGAGCGTAAGCGATAAGCTCGTCTATGCTCTCTATCGCCGCGCCCGTTTTGGCGGTTTCGCCCGCCGCATTCACTTCGATAAGAACGTCCTGAATGATACCGTGTTTTTTGGCGAGCCTATCGATTTCGGCGGCGAGCTTGGCGTCGTTCACCGACTGAATGAGCGGGACGCTACCTACAAGGTACTTTGCCTTATTGCGCTGCAAAGTGCCTATAAAGTGCCAATACGCGCCGATAACGCCATCACGCTTTTCGATATACTCCTGAACACGGTTTTCGCCTACGTTTTTAACGCCAAATTCTACGGCGGCGTTTATTAATTCCGCAGGCACGGTTTTAGTGGCGGCGACGAGCGTTACTTTATGCCCCGAACGGCTACAAGCTCGCGCGATATTAGACTGCACTTGCTCTATATTCCGTTTTAGAACATCGACCGTCATGCTATACACCGCCTTCATATCATTATACTACAAAACGCTCTGTAAATCAACTGTTTTGGTAAATCTATTTTTGGCTTATTTAGGCGGCGTTTTGCTTTATATCTATAACCACAAACTCTGACTTGGTGCCCGTCTTGAACTTGAACGCCCAATCGGCTATACCCGACGTGACGATAAATTCGGTGTTATCCCTTTTCTCGTAGCCGTATACCCCGTCGTTGAGCTTAAACAGCTTCATGAACGGTCCAAGCGGAAAGAACTGTCCGCCGTGGGTATGTCCCGACAGCACGAGATCGACTTTTGCTTCGCTCTCGTTTTTGTAATCGGTTGGCTGATGGTTTATTACTATCGAGTATTTAGTTTGATCGAGGTCCTTTACTATATCGGCAATATCCGCGCGATCGCCCGCGCCGCGCCGTTTCTCCTCGGCTTCCTGTCTGCCTATGACATAGAACCTTTCGTCTATCAAAATCGCTTCGTCCTGCAAAACCGTTACGTTATTCTTTTGTAGCTCGGCCATAAGGTCCGCGCCCGAATACCCGCGTTTGGAATCCTCGTAGTAGCCCTTATCGTGATTGCCGAACGCGTAGAACACTCCGTACTTAGGTTTCAGCCTGCCGACTGCCGCGCACCCGTCTATCATGTCCTTTTGGCTCGTATCGTCGTCCACAAAATCGCCCGCTATTATCACCAGATCGGGCGAAAGCTCGTTCATTTCATTTATGTATTTGTTAAGCCCCTCGCCGTCGAAGGTCGTGCCGATATGCGAGTCGGCAAACATGACGATACGCAAATCCCCGACCTCTTTATCGGTAGAGAGATGGTACGGCGTTACCCATACGCAGTTTGCGAGCACGAACGCGATCGCCATATACACTATGGTAATAGCAAGCGAAATCAACGATTTGAATTTCGTTTTTAACCGTTTGCCGCTCGCCTTGCGCACGATAAAGACGATCAAATCGACGATAAGCCCGAAAATTATCAAATGAATAACAATAACGAGCGCGTTAAGATAGCCAAATATAAGCCCGACGACAGTGAACGCCCCTAACACGAACGCAAAGCATAACGCGATTCGAAACGATTTATTCAGTTTCGGCGGAAGTGCGCTAAACTCGGGCGTGACGTTATATACTCGACTGAATATATACGCGAATGCGCCCACCGCCGCCAAAACCGCCGCAATAGAAATAATAGTCCACATAGTTTATATATTATATCTAATTGATTGGCATTTGTCAATAAGGCAAAAAGAAATGCGCGGTATTACTACCACGCATTTAAAAACTTAAAAGTTTCTTGCCTACTTCTTTTCAAAGAAGTAGGTTTCTTCGCCTACTTCTTGTTCACAAGAAGGAAGAAAAAATTAATAACGATCGCGCTTGACGTAAGAAGTATGCAGGATCTCGTGCGCCTTATGGCTGTTCGGCTCGCCGAAGAACTCGGAGTAAAGCGTTTGCATAATAGGATTCTCGTGGCTCTTTCTGATCTCAGCCTTCTTATCCTTCTTGTAAAGCACTTTGGCGCGCGCAGCGCGGATATCGACGAGGTTACGCGTTTCGGAATTGACGATAGGCTGACCGCCGCCGTTTACGCAACCGCCGGGGCAGCACATGATCTCGATGAAGTGATACTTGCTCTTGCCCGCCTTGATATCGTCCATGATCTTGCGCGCATTGCCGAGCCCGCTCGCGACCGCGATATTGAGCGTTTTGCCGCCAACAGTGATCGTCGCTTCCTTAATGCCTTTAACGCCGCGAACCGCTTTGAAATCGATATTTTCGAGCTTCTCGCCCGTCACCTTCTCGGCAACCGTGCGGAGCGCCGCTTCCATAACGCCGCCCGTCGCGCCGAACAAAAGACCGGCGGTACTGCCCATACCGATGGGATCGTCGAACTGAGCCTTGGGATCAAGCGCCTTGAAATCGATACCGTAATTCTTGATCATGCGTGCAAGCTCGCGCGTGGTGATGGACGCGTCGATATCGGGCACGCCCGCCGCGTTCTGGTCGTCGCGCGTGATCTCGAACTTCTTGGCTATGCACGGCATAACGGTTACGACCGCAAGGTTCTTGGGATCGATACCGAGCTTTTGCGCGTAGTACGTCTTCATGACCGCGCCGAACATCTGTTGCGGCGACTTGCACGACGACAGGTGTTCGAGCTGATCGGGATAATTGAACTCGATAAAGCGTATCCAGCCGGGGCTGCACGAAGTGATCATAGGCAGCGTGGCATTCGGGTCGTTGAGTCTGGACAAGAACTCCGTGCCCTCTTCCATGATAGTAAGGTCGGCGGTCATGTTCACGTCGAACACTTTATCAAAGCCGATTGCTTTGAGCGCCGCGACCATCTTGCCCTCGACGTCCGTGCCGATGGGATAGCCGAACTCCTCGCCGAGCGCGGCACGAACCGCGGGCGCGGTACCGACGATAACCGTCTTGGTCGGGTCCGCAAGAAGCTTCTCCACCTCTCCGATGCTGTCGTTCTCTCTGAGCGCACCCGTCGGGCAAACGTTGATGCACTGTCCGCAAGCAACGCACGGCACTTCGCCGAGCTTTTTATCGAACGGGCTGGCTATGCGCGTAGCGAAGCCGCGATTGCCCGCGTCGATAACGCCGACGGTCTGAACCTTGTTGCACGCCGCAACGCAGCGACGGCAAAGTATGCACTTGTTATTATCGCGAACGAGGTACTCGGTAACGTTATCCACGTCGTACGAGTTCATCGCGCCGCTGTACTTCTCCGCGTCGCAACCGTACTCGGTGGCGAGCGCTTGAAGCTCGCAGTTGCCGCTGCGCACACAGCTCAAACATTCCTTGTGGTGGTTGCTGAGCATGAGTTCGAGCGTGATCTTGCGCGAAGCGCGGACCTTGGGCGTATTGGTAAGAACTTCCATGCCCTCGGCGACGACAGTCGAGCACGCCGTCATGAGCTTGCGGTTGTTCTTTAACTCGACAACGCAAATACGGCAGCTGCTCTCGTTGCAAAGGTCTTTCATGTAGCAAAGCGTGGGAACTTTAAAGCCCGCCTTGATCGCGGCGTCGAGGATACGCGTGCCCTCGGGAACGGTAACGGGTACGCCGTTAACTTTAAGATTTACGTTTTTCATATATCTCTATTATCTCCTATTATGGAAAACCTATTTAATGGTTATGTAATTAATATCACGGAAATAACTGCGTAGACGCGTCGTAGACAAGGAAGTCCGAGCGGTGGCGACGGGGAGTGTAGACCCACCTACATGACCCGAGACGCCGCGACGGCTGACGCCGTATACGACGATGTATACGCTGTTATTTGGATATAGCACCCTTCGGGCACTTAGAGGCGCAAACGCCGCACTTAATGCACTTCTTGGGATCGATTTCGTGCGGTTGCTTGACCGTGCCGCTGATAGCGCCGACGGGGCAGTTACGCGCACAGATCGTGCAGCCTATGCACTTCTCGGGATCGACCTTGTAGCTGACGAGCGCTTTGCAAACGCCTGCGGGGCACTTGCCGTTGCAGTGCGCTTCGTACTCGTCGCGGAAATAACGGAGCGTCGAGAGCACGGGGTTAGGCGCGGTCTGACCGAGTCCGCACAGCGAGTTCTCTTTTATGTAGTAGCACAGTTCTTCCATCTTGTCGAGGTCTTCGAGCGTAGCTTCGCCCTTGGTGACCTTGTCGAGCATTTCGAGAAGGCGTTTGTTACCGATACGGCAAGGCGTGCACTTGCCGCACGACTCGTCGACGGTGAATTCAAGGAAGAACTTGGCGATATCGACCATGCAGTTGTCCTCGTCCATGACGATAAGACCGCCGCTGCCCATCATCGAGCCGATAGCCATAAGGTTGTCGTAGTCGATAGGCGTGTCGATAAGCGACGCGGGAATGCAGCCGCCCGACGGACCGCCGGTCTGCGCGGCTTTGAACTTCTTGCCGTTGGGGCAGCCGCCGCCGATATCCTCGATGATCGTGCGGAGAGGCGTGCCCATGGGAATCTCGACAAGACCGACGTTTTCGAGCTTGCCTCCGAGCGCGAACACCTTGGTGCCCTTGCTTTTTTCGGTACCGACCGAAGCGAACCAGTCGGCGCCTTTGAGAATGATCTGAGCTACGTTGCCGTAGGTCTCTACGTTATTGATAAGCGTGGGTTTGCCGAACAAGCCTTTGACAGCCGGGAACGGCGGGCGTTGACGGGGCTCGCCGCGCTTGCCTTCCGCGGAATTCAAAAGCGCAGTCTCCTCGCCGCAGACAAACGCGCCTGCGCCCAAGCGAAGCTCCAAGTCGAACTTCTTGCCAAGTCCCATGATATTGTCGCCGAGTATGCCGTACTCTCTCGCCTGCTTGATAGCAACTTCCAAGCGGTGAACGGCTATCGGGTATTCGGCACGAACGTAGATAACGCCGTGCTCGGCGCCTACCGCATAGCCCGCTATCATCATAGCCTCGATAACGGCGTGCGGATCGCCTTCCAAAAGCGAACGGTCCATGAACGCGCCGGGATCGCCCTCGTCGGCGTTACAAGCAACGTATTTATCGGTGCCGGGCGCGTCGTGCGTGAACTGCCACTTCATGCCCGTCGGGAAGCCCGCGCCGCCTCTACCGCGCAAGCCGCTCTTTTTCATCTCGTCGATTACCTGTTGCGGGGTCATGGTCGTGACCGCTTTTTCGTAAGCGGCGTAGCCGTCGGTCGCAAGGTACTCGTCGATGTTTTCAGGATCAATAACGCCGCAGTTACGAAGCACTACGCGACGCTGGCTCTTGTAGAAGTCGGTGTCGTTGATCGACTTCAAAATGCCGTGAATATCTTTCTCGGCGTGCAGAAGCCTTTCTACCGGCGTGCCGCCTACGATATGCTGTTCGACGATCTCTTTAACGTCCTCGGGCTTTACGTGCGTGTAGAACGCGCCGTCGGGATAAACGACCGCGATAGGGCCCTTGGAGCAAAGACCGAAGCAGCCGGTAAGGATGATCTGGATCTCTTTATCAAGCCCGCGAGCAGCAAGCTCGGACTTGAAGTTCTCGTATATTATCTTGCTGTTGCCCGAAGTACAACCGGTACCGCCGCAAACAAGAATGTGCATACGCGGAAGCCCGGGCGTAACGATCGCGCCCTCGCGGCGTTCTTCTATCGTCGCTTTGAGGTTATTGCGAATTTCATGTAACTGCTGTAAAGTTTTCATAAATCTACGTAACTCCTTATTACCCTTCTATTAAGCCTGGTTGTACTTGGCAAGTATCTCGTCGACGCTCGCCTCGGTCACTTTGCCGTACACCTCGCCGTTGACGGTGAGAACGGGCGCAAGACCGCAGCAGCCGATGCAGCGCGTAGCTTCGAGCGTGAACCGTCCGTCGGCGGTGGTGTGTCCGGGCTCGACTTTAAGAATACGCGCGAACTTATCGATGACTTCTCCGCTGCCCTTAACGTAGCACGCAGTGCCCAAGCAAACGGCGATCTTGATCTGTCCGGGCTGTTCGAGACGGAACTGCGAGTAGAAAGTCGCGATACCGTAAACGGTCGCGAGCGGCACGCCGAAGAAATCGGCGATTTTAAGTTGGACTTCCAACGGCAAATATCCGTAAATGTCCTGAGCTTTCTGCATCGCCATCATAACGGGACCGGGCACGTCTTTAAGACTTTCCAGTACCTCGGCGAACTGCTTATCCTTTTCGGTCATTATGTATACTCCTTTTGAGTTATTAACTATATACGGTAGCCATTAGGCACAAATATACGTGTACAGTATAACATATAAAAAAACATATTTCAAGCGCAAAAACCTTTTTTTTGACAAAGTTCGCAACCGCTAACCCGTTTAATTTTCTTACAAAGAAACCCCGACAAAGAGCTATCGCCTTTCGTCGGGGTTTAAGTGAAAATTTTATTTCTTATTCTTAGCTTTGATCGCGTTGTCGATTTGGACGGCGGCGTCCTTGCCCGCGCCCATGGCGAGAATTACGGTCGCCGCACCCGTCACCGCGTCGCCACCCGCGTATACCATATCGCGCGTGGTCTTGCCGTGTTCGTCGGTTATTATACCGCCCCACTTCTGCACGTCGATACCCTCGGTAGTGTTTTTAATAAGCGGGTTGGGGCTCGTGCCTATCGCGGCTATGACCGTATCGACTTCCAGCTCGAACTCGCTGTTCGGTACGGGCACGGGTCTACGCCTACCCGATGCGTCGGGCTCGCCCAGTTCCATCTTTTGGCATTTGAGCGCGCGCACGTTCCTATGCTCGTCGCCGAGCACTTCTACGGGCGCGGTAAGCATCATGAACTCGACACCCTCCTCTTTGGCGTGCTCGACTTCTTCCTTACGTGCAGGAAGCTCGGCTTCGCTGCGGCGATAAACCAAAACCACACGCTCCGCGCCGAGCCTCAAAGCCGAGCGCGTCGCGTCCATTGCAACGTTGCCGCCGCCGACTACCGCCACCGCCTTGCTGTGCTTGATGGGCGTATCGGAGTCGGCTTTATACGCTTTCATAAGATTGACGCGAGTCAGGAACTCGTTAGCGGAATATACACCTTTAAGGTCCTCGCCTTTTATCTTCATAAAATTGGGAAGCCCCGCGCCGCTGCCGATAAACACCGCGTCGAAGCCGTCCTCGAACAGCTCGTCGACTAAAAGCGTTTTGCCTATAACGGTATTGAGCTCGAACTTGACGCCGCGTGCTTTGAGGTTCTTTATCTCGCCCGTCACGATTTTCTTGGGCAAGCGGAACTCGGGAATACCGTAAACGAGCACGCCGCCCGCCGTATGTAACGCTTCGAACACCGTAACCTCGTAGCCGCGCGAAGCAAGCTCGCCCGCACACGACAGCCCCGCAGGTCCCGAACCCACTACGGCGACCTTATGCCCGTTCGGCTCGACTGCGTCGACCTTGCCGAGATTATGCGCGTTGTGATAGTCGGCGACGAACCGTTCGAGCCGACCGATAGCGACAGGCTCGCCGTTGTTCCCGCGCACGCACTTGCTCTCGCATTGCGTTTCCTGCGGGCATACCCTTCCGCAAACCGCGGCAAGCGAGCTCGACTTGGCTATTACTTGATACGCGCCCTCGTAGTCGCCGTCCTTGATTTTTTGTATGAACGCGGGAATATCTATACCGACGGGGCAACCGCTTTGGCACGGTTTGTTCTTGCAGTTAAGGCAGCGCGCCGCCTCGTTTTTCGCCTGCTCCTCGGTATAGCCGAGCGCGACCTCGTCGAAATTACGGGCGCGCTTTTTGGGGTCCTGCACGGGCATTTCGTTCTTAATTTTAGAAGTATTAACAGCCATATTAATTATCACCATTATTAAAAAATGCGAGTAAATGCGGCGCTTAAAAATTGCGTTAGCGGTTTCGTGCTATTACAAGGCGCTTTGATGAAGTCGTAGCAGCGCTACGTCGAGGAAAAGCAACGTAATAATAGCCGAAAGCGATAGCAAGGTTAAGCGCAAGCATTTATCAAGCATTTTTAAAAAGATTGCATTCTTTTTCGTAGGCGTGGCGCTCGAACTCACTGTACATCCGCCCGCGCTCCAACGCTTCGTCGAAGTCGACCTTGTGCCCGTCGAAGTCGGGACCGTCCACGCACGCGAATTTCATTTCACCGCCGACCGTCAAGCGACAGCCGCCGCACATTCCCGTGCCGTCGATCATTATGGGGTTCATGGACACGGTCGTTTTAATGCCGTATTTTTCGGTGAGCTTGCATACGAATTTCATCATGACGATAGGTCCAATCGCAATGACCTCGTCGTAGCCGTTGCCCGCTTCGATAAGGCTTTTGAGCGCGTCGGTCACAAGCCCTTTCTCGCCCGCCGAGCCGTCGTCGGTCATGAGTCTGCACACGTTCGACACCGATCTGAACTCGTCTTCTAGAATTACGAGATCCTTGTTCCTGAACCCTATTACCGAATGCACTTCCGCGCCGTTCGCGTGAAGCTGCTTGGCTACAGGTAGCGCTATCGCACAGCCCACACCTCCGCCGATGACCGCGACCTTTTTAAGCCCGTCGAGCTCGGACGGCTTGCCGAGCGGTCCTACGAAATCGCTTATATACTCGCCCGCATTAAGCCTGTCGAGCTTGTGCGTGGTCGCGCCCACTATTTGATAAATGACCGTTACAGTGCCGTTTACGGCGTCGTAGTCGGCTACGGTCAGCGGAATGCGCTCGCCGTCCTCGTCCACGCGCAGAATAACGAACGTTCCCGCCTTTGCCTTTTTGGCAACGCGCGGCGCGTCGATAACCATACGCGACACCGTGGGATTAAGTCTTTCCTTTTTGAGAATCTTATACATAGTGCCCTCATCCGTCAGTCGACGGGGCGACTGACACCTTCCCCACTTAGGGAAGGCTAGATATAGTTTAGCACAACGCACGACGATTATCAAGCATATTCGAAATAAACGACGAACGAAATTAAACCAGCGCTTCGCCCGCCGTGACGATCGCAAAAACCTGTATATACCTTATACCCGACAAAACCCTGAACCCGTCGAGCGCGCGTTCCGTAATAGCGAGCAGCGCGCTTTTAAGCCGAGAATTTTGCGCGTTATGCGCGAGCGTTTTTAGCTTTCCGTTTGCGGTATCGAGCGCAAGCTCCGCGGCGGCTTCGGTTATATTGCCGCGATCGAGTTCGGTAGCGGCGGCGTTGACAGTCGAGAACCACTCGCCCGTCAGGTATTCGAGCGCGGCTTTATCGCCGTCCTCGCAATCGCACGACGGCACGGACAGCGAAAAGTAGAACGAATTTTGATTGACCGACACCAACGTTTTGGCGTCGACCTCGCGCTCGTATAACGCGGCGATTATTTTATACTCGCCGTCGTTGTAGATATATCCCGCGCCGCCGCGCTCCTGCGCATACTCGGCGAAGGTCAGCGCTTCCTGTCTTGTAGTGGTATTGCCGACGGCTAGCGCGAAATAGGTCTTGCCGCCGAACGCGTGCGAGCTCGACGACGTGACCGCTTTCGGCAAGCGCGGCAAAAAGAACACGAGCAGGCATATAGCCGCCGTCAAAAGCAACAGTACGGTTATGAGCAAGCCCGCCGCGCGGTGCGACCTGCGCCGACGCTTACTTTTTCGCGTAGAAGTTTTGCGCGGCACGAAATACGCCGCACTGTATTCCTCGTCTCTCATTATGCCTTGCCTTTTCGCGTGGAGTATGATATAATCGTAAGCGGTATCATACCTCAATATATTAATCAGCGGGTGACATTATGCAATATCAGATCCAGACCGCGCCCATTTGGGACGCGTACAAAACAACGGACGGCTGTCCGCTGTGCAAGCTCAGGAAAGAGCGCGAAGCGCGGCTCGTCGGGCAATACCTCGCCGAGAACGTAATGGATCCCGATTTTCGAGTGCGCTCGAACGCGCACGGGTTTTGCGCTGAACATATCGCAATGATGTATAAAGGACAGAACAAGCTCGGGCTTGCGCTTCAACTCGAAACGCGCGCGGCGTACCTAAACGGCTTGCTCAAAAAACAACCGACCGATAAAAAATCGGCAAAAAAACTTGCCGACAATATCAAGTCGCACTGCGGTTGCGTTATTTGCGACGCGATAGACGAGCCCATGCAGCGGTACTATATGACGGTCGCGCAAATGTACGCTAACGAAAAAGAATTCCCCGAGCTTTTCGCCGAAGCACATCACTGCGTAGGCCACGCCGCAGAGCTTTTCGAAGCCGCAGTACACGCAGGAAAAAGCGTCGCCGCGTTCTGCGCCGTGCTGACCGCAGGACTCAGCCGCGACCTAAAACGCACCGAGCAAAGCTTACGCGCATTCGCCGACTGCTTCGATTTTAAAGCCGGCGCACGACCCGATCCCGAAACAATACCCAACGCGATAAAATTGATCAACGCAATAAAAGTTAATTAATAATATACAGTATTAGCCGAAAAACGCGCGACGGCGCGATAAGATTGCGTTAGCGATTTATGCGGTAAAAAGGCGCGGCGACCGCAGTCGTAGCAGCGCTACGGCAAGGTCGAGCAACGCATTTACCGTATAAATCGGTAGCAAGATATCGCGTAAGTCGCGCGTTTTTCGGCAACAAAAAATCCCGCCTGTGCCGCAGATTAATTAAGCCGTATTCAAACCCGCTTTTCAGCAGGTGGGTCGGCTGACGCGGTCTTTTGTCTTCCCCTGCTTGGCTTACGCCAAAATTACTGAGGCCTGACATATCAACGCGTACGCGCCATCCCTTTTAATGAGTGAGGTTATAAATAAGGCTTTATCTCGTACACCGCAGGATGTACTTATAGTGTATCCCAATACTCGCCAAAAATCAACGGGCAAGCCGAAAATTTTATATAAATTATTTTTGTCAATCCTATTGACAAACGCCTGTTTTTGTGGTAATGCTACCCATTCAAACCGAACGCGCGTTTAAGCCGATCGATTTGCTCGGCGGGTGCTTCGCCCATATACTGCGTTAAATAATAATCGAAGAACGCGCCCGCTACCGCTTTATTGCCCGCAACGACGGCGGCGCGGATCTGCAACGCCACGACCGCAAACTCGCAATTCGGCGATTTACTGAGAATTTCGAGCAGCGGCGTTGCGTAGTTTATCTTGCTTCTGTTTACGCACATAAACGCCGACAACCGCACGAGAAAATCGCGGTCGTCTTTTAGCCTTACTATAATACTTTTCACGACGGAAGTATAGCCGTTGTGCCGAGGCTTGATCTCTCCGCACACCGCGCCGATATAGTACGGGCTGTGCTTGCGCCGCAAAAATTTAAGCATACGATTACTGCGTTTGTTATCGCCCGCCGCGCGGCACGCAACGGCGGCCAGCGCGGCGTTTCGGTCGCTTTTGTCCACGTTATGGAAAGCATAATAATAATTACGCGCACACTCCGAATAATTGCCGAGCAAAAGCTGCGCATACGCACACACGGTATATCCGTACTCATCGGCGGGCACTAACCGCTTGTATTCTTCCGCATACCCCGCCACAACGAAATTCTCCTGCAACAGCGAGTTGATCTCGATAAGCAGTTTAAGCGCGGGAACGTACTCACGCTCTATCTCGCGTGCGCGCGCCGCGTACTCCTTCGCCGCCGAAAAATTTCGGCGGTCGAATTCTATCTTTGCCTTATAGTACCAATACTGCTCGAACCCTTCCTTTGCTGGATGGTTTTCGAGCGACGACAGCGCGTTATCGTACTCACCAAGCTCGATATAACAGCTCGCGGCGTCGAACAAGCTTTCATACGAACGAAACTCGTCGGCAAGCTCACCGTAAGCCTTTGCCGCCGCGCGGAAATCGCCCGTCGCCACACAGCATTCGGCGTACTTCATAACGGCGGTGGCGTCGTCGCGCCGCGCTGACTTCATCTGCTCCGCAACAGCCTTGGCTTTTTCCGCCTGCTCGGTCAAAAGATAAAGATCGATAAGCCGAACGTACGCGCCCGCGTAACAATCGTCGCCTGAGCCGAGCGCGGTCGTCATGACCGATATTGCGCGGTCGTAGTCGCCGCGCGCAATGTACAGCTCGGCAGCGTTGTCATACACCGACCAAAGATGCGCGAGCGAACGTCTGTTCGTTACGCTCTTGCTCGTCGCGATCGCCGCGGCATAGTCTTCGAGCGCGCCTATGCTATCGCCCGCCGCATGCCGCGCGTAGCCTCTTCGCGACAGCGCGTCGAGTAGCTCCGTCGGGTTCTTTGCGTGCTCGACCGCAACCGTCCATCGCGCGATATTATTCTCCTTATCGCTCTTGCTCGGGTCGTAAACGTAATCGCAGTCGATATCGAGCTCGATCTCCGCGCCGTCGTCGGGATATTCGATCATTCCGAAATCGATGATAATAGCCGTCGTACTGCCGTCTGCCGCTAAGCCCTTATAGCACTTATAGCACCCATCGCCCCAACCGCTCGAAAACACGGCAAACGATTTACCGAGCGTCTTGACTGTGGTATGCGTTTCGCCGTTAAGCACGATAAGCCCTGCGAGCGGATGCACCTCGTCGTTGATATGCGCGCGGTAGAGCTTGTAGTCATCGCTGTCGCACAAACAGCAAACGCCGCTAGATATTGCTATTGCTGCTGCGTCCGCATTGTGTACAAGCTTTGACAAATCGTCGGGCAGGACCGCGATTTCCCACTTGACCGCTTTTTCCTCGTTGAACCGAAGCCCCGCGTACGCCACGCGCTCGCCGTCGTCTGTCATGCACCCACAGTAAAACGGGAATGCGACGACGCCGCATTCCGCATTAAGAGGTTTAAAGCCCGACGCCGAGTACGCGTCGAAAAGCGCAACCTTTTTACTCGGGATCTGAATAAACCCGTACTCGGTATAGCTCAAATCCACGCCGTACACCCGCCGAGACGATATTGCCTCGCCGAAATCTATCGGTGCGGTTATTCGACTTTTGGGGATCTTGATTTTCATATAAATTCAGAATTCGGAATGTAGAACTCAGAATTATTGATTATTTAAATTAAGTCACCGCACAGCAATCATTAATTCTTAATTCTGAATTCTTAATTCCTAATTAACTTCTTGATACAGCTTATCTTTTACCGCAAGGAACTCTTTCCAGGACGTTTCGAACCTGTTCATGGCTTCCTCGGTGCGCTCCTTGCTGTTGAACGAGGTGAACCGCACCCAGCTCTTGCCGTTCTTGCCGAACCCACTGCCGGGCGTGCAAACGATCCGCGCTTTCTTTAACAGATAGTCGAAGAATTCCCACGAATCGATACCGCAGTTGAACCAGATATACGGCGCGTTTATTCCGCCCGTGTATTCGATTTTGAGCGCGTCGAACTTTTTGGTTATTATCTTCGCGTTGTCCTTATAGGTCGCGACCATGCGCTTGGTGTCCTCGTACCCGCCGCGCAGCGCGCGTTCCGCCATACGCTGAACGATATACGACGTACCGTTGAATTTGATCGACTGGCGATGCAGCCACATACGGTTCAGCGGCGATTCCATGGGTATGACCGTCCAACCGCATCTTACGCCCGTGAACCCCGCCATTTTGGAGAACGAGCAGAACTCGACGGCACACTCGCGCGAGCCCGTGATCTCGAATATGGAATGCGCAATATCATTGCCCTCGATATACGCTTCGTATGCCGCGTCGTAGAGTATGACCGCCTTGTTATCGAGCGCGTAGTCCACCCACGCTTTGAGCTGGTCCTTGGTGTACGCCGCGCCAGTCGGGTTGTTGGGCGAACAAATATATATTATATCCACCTTGGTTTTTTTGACGGGCGGCATTGCCAAGAACCCGTTGTCCTTGTTGGCGTCAACGTAGATTATTTTATGCCCCGAAAGCACGTTTGCATCCACGTACGCGGGATACACGGGATCGGGGATCATAACCGTATTATCCGCGTCGAACAGGTCGAGGAAGTTGCCTATCCCGTTCTTCGCGCCGTCGGTGACGAACACCTCGTCGGCATGGATTGATATCCCGCGAAGCTTGTAATAGTCGACTATTGCGTTTTTCAAAAACGCATAGCCGTCGTACGGACCGTAGCCGTGGAAGCCCGTCTTGGTGCTCATATCGGTCGCAGCTTCCTTGCACGCGTCAATGCACTTAGGCGAGAGCGGAAGCGTTACGTCGCCTATGCCGAGACTGATCAAATCTGCCGCCGGAAACTGCGCCTTGTACTGTTCGACGCGCTTAGCCACTTCGGCGAAAAGATAATTCTCTTGAAGATTTTTGAAATTTTTGTTAAGTTTCATGATAACACCCTTTGATAAGGAATTAACCCTTATTCTTAAATTTCTTCGCCGCGGCGATGAACTCGCGGAATATAGGCTGAGGCTTATTGGGACGGGATTTGAATTCGGGATGATACTGCACGCCGAGGTGGAAAAGATTGTTCGTTACCTCTACGGCTTCTATAAGATTGCCGTCGGGCGATTTGCCGGCGAGCGTAAGCCCCGCCGCCTGCATGGGCTCACGCAACGCGTTGTTGAACTCATAGCGGTGACGGTGACGTTCCCAAACGGAAGTAACGCCCTCGCCGTAGCAACGCGCAAGCGTGGTGTTAGGCTCGATCATGCACTCGTACGCACCCAAGCGCATAGTGCCGCCCGTGTTCTCGCACCCGACTTGATCTTCCATAATGTCGATGACCTTATGCTCGCTCGCAGGGTCAAACTCGCGCGAGTTGGCGTCGGTATAGCCGAGAACGTTGCGCGCGTACTCGATAGCGGCTATCTGCATACCCAAGCATATTCCAAAGTACGGCTTGTTGTTCTCGCGGCAATACTTAGCCGCCGTGATCATGCCCTCGATACCACGGTCGCCGAACCCGCCGGGCACGATAACGCCGTCGGCGCAGTCGAGATACTCGCCCACCGTCGCGTCGGTAAGCTTTTCGGCATCCACCCATCTAAGGTCGATTTTTACGCCGTTATGGATGCCGCCGTGCGTGAGAGCCTCCACGACCGAGAGATACGCGTCGAACATTTGAACGTACTTGCCGACGAGCGCAATGGTAACGCTGCCCTCGCGTGATTTCGCCATGTCGACCATGGCGCGCCAATCGTCGAGCTGGGGCGGCGTGTCGTTAAGATTAAGCTCGCGGGTAACTATCTCGCCTATACCGCTGTTAAGGAGCAGTAACGGCACTTCGTATAATAGATCGGCGTCGAGGTTCTCGATAACGCAGTCGGGCTCGACGTTGCACGACAGCGCGAGTTTTTCCCTAAGCTTTTCGTCGATGGGCTTGCTAGTTCTTAATACGATAAGATTAGGCGAAATGCCGAGGCTTCGCAAAGTCTTGACCGAGTGCTGTGTGGGCTTGGTCTTGACCTCGCCGCTCGATTGCATGGTGGGCGCGAGCGTGACGTGGACGAACAAGCAGTTCTCTCTGCCCACGTCGTTGCGAACCTGGCGAATAGCCTCGATAAACGGCAAGCTCTCGATATCGCCGACAGTGCCGCCGATCTCGGTTATTACCACGTCCGCGTCGATCTTTTTACCGACCGAATAAATAAACTTCTTTATTTGGCTTGTTATGTGCGGAATGACCTGAACGGTCTCGCCGTTGTACACGCCGTCGCGCTCGTTTTGGAGCACCGTCGAGTACACCTTGCCCGTCGTGAGGTTGGAGAACTTATTAAGGTTCTCGTCGATAAACCGCTCGTAGTGTCCGAGATCGAGGTCTGTTTCCGCGCCGTCCTCGGTTACGAACACCTCGCCGTGCTGGAACGGGCTCATTGTGCCGGGGTCTACGTTGATATACGGATCGAGCTTTTGCGCGATAACTTTAAGACCCTTGGACTTTAAGATAAGCCCGAGGCTCGCCGCCGTTATTCCCTTGCCGAGTCCCGATACGACCCCGCCTGTTACGAAAATATATTTTTCCATGATTTTCTCCTGTGTTTAATTAGGAATTAGGAATGAATGACTTGCGACTTCGTCGCTCTTTTATTATACCATGAGCGTAGCGAATCCGCAATTACTAATTACTAATTTCTAATTCCTAATTAAAGTCTTACCGTGCCGCGGAACACTTCGCACGCTTCCCCCGTCAAATACACCGCTTCGTCGGTGTAGCGGATAATAAGCTCGCCGCCGGGCAGTCTTACCGAGATATCGGTGTCCTTATCGCACTTGCCGTTAAGCACTGCCGCGACCGTAGCTGCGCATGCGCCGCTGCCGCAAGCCATTGTCTCGCCCGTGCCGCGCTCGTATACGCGAAGCTTTAAGTGCGTGCGGTCGATCACCTGCAAGAACCCGACGTTCACGCCCTCGGGGAACATTTCCTTATTGTCGCCTATCGCCTTGCCCCAGCCTTCGACGTCGCAGCCCATAACGTCGCTTACTATGACGGTGGCGTGGGGGTTGCCCATAGAGGTACAGGTTATAGAGGTCTTGCCGAGCGGAGTATTTATCTCGCGCGAGATAACGCTGTCACCGCTGAGGTTTACCGGCACTTTCTTGGGATCGAGTTCGACCGCGCCCATATCGACCTTGACCGAATTGACCTTGCCGTCGCGCGCGAACAGTTTGAGCTTTTTCACGCCAGACAGCGTGTCGACCGTAATATCGAGCTTGTCTGTCTTGCCGTAGTCGTAAAGGTACTTGCCTACGCAACGAATGCCGTTGCCGCACATTTTGCCTTCCGAGCCGTCCGAATTGAACATACGCATTTTCGCGTCGCATTTGTCGGACGGGTAAATGAATATCACGCCGTCGCCGCCTACGCTGAAATGTCTGTCGGAAAGATTGACGGCTACGCTCTCCATATTGCTTATGGGCGTTTTAAGGCAGTCTACGTAAATATAATCGTTGCCGCAGCCGTGCATTTTTATAAAGTTGAGCTTTTGCCGCTCTGTGCGCATATCGTTGATATCGACAAGCTCGGTATTGTACTGGCTGTAACGGCTTTTGAGCGCGCGCGCCAATGCGTTTGCCGTGTCGATAGCGGTAAGGCACGGTATGCCGCGCGTGACCGCTCTGCGGCGCAGCTGCACGTCGTCGTGCGTGGGGATCCTGCCGCGCGTCGAGGTAGATACGAGATAGTCTATCTTGCCCGAGTTGAGTAGGCTCATTGTGTTTTCGGCGTCGGGCAGCTCGTTCATCTTAGCCGCGACGGTGACCTTCATGCCGGAACGCCTGATGATCTCGGCAGTGCCCTCGGTCGCGTACAGCTCGAACCCGAGCTCGTAGTAGTTTTTAGCGACGCCGACTATCTCGGCTTTATCGCTGTTACGCACGGTAAGGAGTATGCCGCCGCTGCGCTTCATTTTGTAGCCCGCCGCGACCAAGCCCTTGTACAGCGCTTCGTCGAGCGTTTTGCCTACGCCGAGCACCTCGCCCGTCGATTTCATTTCGGGACCCAAGTGCGTGTCGAGGTCGGTAAGCTTCTCGAACGAGAAGATGGGCACCTTTACAGCAACGTACGGCGCGGACGGATAGAGCCCCGTGCCGTAGCCGAGCTTTTTGAGTTTTTTGCCGATCATGCACTCGGTGGCGAGCTTGATCATGGGCACGCCCGTGACCTTGGAAATGTACGGTATGGTGCGCGACGAGCGCGGATTGACCTCGATAACGTAGATCTTGCCGTCGCAGATTATATACTGAATATTGACGAGTCCCTTGGTGTTAAGCGCGGTAGCGAGCTGACGGGTGTACTCGATTATTTCTTCCTTATTCTTGTCGGAAATGTTCTGCGACGGGTAAACAGCTATACTGTCGCCGCTGTGAATGCCCGCGCGCTCGATATGCTCCATTATGCCCGGGATGAGGATGTCCTCGCCGTCGCATATCGCGTCGACCTCGATCTCGGTGCCCATAACGTACTTATCGATAAGAACGATATTGTCGGGGTTGCCGTCGAGTATGATCGACATATATTCTTTGACGTCCTCGTCGGAGAACGCTATTATCATGTTCTGACCGCCGAGAACGTACGACGGGCGAAGCAGTACGGGATAGCCGAGCGCGTTGCCGGCTTCGAGCGCCTGCTCGGTCGTCTTGACCGTCATGCCCTTCGGGCGCGCTATGCCGAGCTGCTCCAACAACGCGTCGAACCGCTCGCGGTCCTCCGCCGCGTCGATACTGTCGGCGGGAGTGCCGAGTATGCGCACGCCTGTTTCGGAAAGGTGCTTAGTCAGCTTGATAGCAGTTTGACCGCCGAACGCCACTACCACGCCGTACGGCTTTTCGGTCGCGATAACGTTATCGACGTCCTCCTCGGTGAGCGGCTCGAAGTACAGCCTATCCGCCGTATCGAAGTCGGTCGAAACAGTTTCGGGGTTGTTGTTTACGATAGCCACGTCGTAGCCGAGCTCTTTAAGCTCCCACACGCAGTGAACGGACGCGTAGTCGAACTCTATGCCCTGACCTATGCGGATAGGTCCCGAGCCGAAAACAATAACGCGCTTGCGGTCGCTCTTTGCGCTTTCTATATATTCCTTGGCTTCGTTCTCGTCGTCGTATGTCGAGTAGAAGTACGGCGTTTCCGCCTTGAACTCGGCGGCGCAGGTATCGACCGTTTTGAACACCGCCTTGCGCTTCATGGGAAGCTTCGAGCCCGATAGCTTTTCGAGCGCGCTGTCGAGATAGCCGAGCTTTTTGCCGTGCATATATTCGGCTTTTGTGATCGCGCGACCCGTGATAGACTTCTCGAACTCGACGAGGTTTTCTATCTTGCGCAGGAACCACATATCTATCTTGGTAATATCCGCTATCTTTTCAAGCGGCATACCACGCTTGACCGCTTCATAAAGTATGAACAAACGGAAGTCGGTTGCCGGCATGAGCATACTCTCTATCTCGGCGTCAGACAGCTTTTCGTAGTGTGGATTGGCGAGCGTGTCCGCGCCGAGCGCGCCGCGCACCGCTTTGAGTAAGCCCGCCTCGAAGCACGGCGCGATAGCCATGACCTCGCCCGTCGCTTTCATCTGTGTGCCGAGCGAGCGCTTGGCGTAAACGAACTTATCGAACGGCCATTTGGGAAGCTTGACTACGCAGTAGTCTATCGCCGGCTCGAAGCAGGCGCAGGTCTTGCCCGTAACGGCGTTCTGAATCTCGTCGAGCGTGTAGCCGAGCGCAATAAGCGCCGTGACCTTGGCGATCGGATAGCCCGTCGCCTTACTCGCAAGCGCGGAAGAACGCGATACGCGCGGGTTGACCTCGATAACGGCGTACTCACTCGATTTGGGGTCGAGCGCGAACTGACAGTTACAGCCGCCTTCTATTTTAAGGTGCGTAATTATATCGAGCGCAGCCGAGCGCAGCATTTGATAGTCTTTGTCCGAAAGCGTCATGGTCGGCGCAACGACTATACTGTCGCCCGTGTGAATGCCTACGGGGTCGAGGTTTTCCATCGAGCAAACGGTTATAACGTTGCCGAGCCTATCACGCATGACCTCGAACTCGATTTCCTTCCAGCCGTAAATGCTCTTTTCGATAAGCGTTTGGTGTATGGGCGAAAGCTCCAACCCGCCGCGCGCTATCTCGCGTAATTGCTTTTCGTTCTCGGCAATGCCGCCGCCCGCGCCGCCCAGCGTGAACGCGGGACGAACGATAACGGGATAGCCTATCTTATTGGCGAACTCGACCGCCGCCTCGACGTCCGTCACGACGTCGCTCGGTACGCACGGCTGATTGATTTCGAGCATCGCTTCTTTGAACAGTTCGCGGTCCTCGGCTTTGTCGATAGTTTCGGGACGAACGCCCAAAAGTCTTACGCCGTGCTCTGCAAGAAAGCCCGATTTGGCAAGCTCCATGGAAAGGGTCAAGCCAGTCTGTCCGCCGAGACCCGGAAGTATGGCGTCCGGCTTTTCCTGCAAAATAATGCGTTCAAGCGTCGGTACGGTGAGCGGCTCTATGTAGATAGCGTCCGCCATCGCCTTATCCGTCATTATCGTAGCGGGGTTGGAGTTGACGAGCACGACCTCTATCTTCTTCGATTTGAGCGTGCGGCACGCTTGCGTGCCCGCGTAGTCGAACTCCGCCGCCTGACCTATCGTTATAGGTCCGGAACCTATCACGAGTACCTTCTTAATGCTTTTATCCTTAGGCATGGTTTTCCTCCATCATAGCAACGAATTGTTTGAATAAGAACTCGGTGTCCTTCGGTCCGCCGCACGCTTCGGGGTGGAACTGCACCGAGAACGCGGGAACGGTCTTGTACTCGATACCTTCGACAGTCTTGTCGTTGGCGTTGATATAGCGCACGGTGCCGACCTCGGGCGAGAGCGTGTCCGCCTTGACGGCGTAGCCGTGGTTTTGGCTCGTTATGTACGTTTTGCCCGTCGTAAGATCTTTTACGGGCTGGTTCGCGCCGCGGTGACCGTATTTGAGCTTGATCGTCTTCGCGCCCATTGCAAGCGCCAAAAGCTGATGACCGAGGCATATACCGAATATGGGAATATTCTTTTTGAGAAGCTTTTTAATCTCCTCTATAACAGCCACGTTGTCCGCGGGGTCGCCGCCGCCGTTACTGAGCATTATGCCGTCGGGGTTAAATTTAAGCGCTTGCTCCGCGGTGGTGTTGTACGGCACGCGCACTACCGAGCAGCCGAACTTGATAAGCATACGCTCGATATTCTTCTTTGCGCCGAAGTCGTAAAGCACGACCCTGAACTTATGCGTATCGTCTATCGGGTTGAGCTCGACGGGTTCGGTGCACGAGGTATGCTCTACCGCGTCCTTTACCTTGTACTTTTTGAGCAGTGCGAGCTTAGCCGGCATATCTTTGAGATCGTCGCAGATCATGGCGTTCATTACGCCCATATCGCGTATCTTGCGGGTGATCGCGCGCGTATCTACGTCGGCGATACCGACTACGTTATTGCGTTTTAAGAATTCGTCGAGTTCTTCTTCCTTGCGGAAGTTAGAGCCGAACGAGCACAGCTCGCGCACTATGTACCCGAAAAGATATGGCTTATCGCTCTCGGCGTCGACCTCTATCGCGCCGTAGTTGCCTATCATGGGAAAGGTGTGCGTTATTATCTGGCCGTAGTAGCTCGGGTCGGTGAGCGTGGGGATATATCCGCTCATGGCGGTCGTGAAAACCGCCTCGCCTATCGCCGTGCCGTTTGCGCCTATTGCGGTACCGGTGAACACGGTGCCGTCTTTCATGATCAGGTATCTTTGCATAATCACCTCAGTTGTTTTTATCGAACGTGTTTTTGAGCATGGGCGTGACGGGCGCGGGATAATCGCCCGTGAAGCACCCTAAGCAGAATGATGTTTCTTCGGAAATAGCTTTAAGATTATCCAGCGACAGATATTCGAGACTGTCCGCGCCTATCTTTTCGCAAATGCCGTCTACGTCCAGATGATTGGCTATAAGGTTGTCGCGGTTGTCTATATCTGTGCCGAAATAACATTCGTACTTGAACGGCGGCGAGGAAATTCTCATGTGCACTTCCTTAGCGCCCGCACGCCGAAGCATTTTTATTATGCGCGTACTGGTCGTCGAACGCACTATCGAGTCGTCGATAAGTATTATGCGCTTACCCTCTACCGTCGCCTGAATGGGGTTTAGCTTGACGTTTACCGCGTTCTCGCGCTTGACCTGATCGGGCAGGATGAACGACCTACCCACGTACTTGTTCTTGACGAACGCAGGAACGATAGGTATGCCCGATTCGAGCGAATACCCCTGCGCCGCGACGAGCCCGCTGTCGGGCACGCCGCAAACGTAATCGGCTTCGGTCGGTCTTTGACGGTAGAGCGCGCGCCCCATTTGCTCGCGCGCCTTGTAAACGTTGATCCCGTCTATAACGCTGTCGGGGCGAGCGAAGTATATAAACTCGAACGAGCACAAGCCGCTGCGGCAGGCGTTATCGAGCATATGTGTTGTAATATTGCCTTTAAGGTCTACGCTCACCACCTCGCCCGCTTTCACGTCGCGGACGAACTCCGCGCCGAGCGCGTCGAGCGCGCACGTTTCGGAAGCGAACACGGTAGCCTCGCCCAATTTACCCATGCAAAGCGGTCTAAAACCGTTGCGGTCGCGGACGGCAATGAGTTTGTCCTTAGTTGCGATAACGAGCGAGAACGCACCCTCTACGCCGTTCATAGCGTTGACGATCGCGCGCTCCAAATCGTTCGTTTCGATCATGTTGCGAACGATAAGAATATTCAATATTTCGGTGTCGTTAGTTGTATGTAACACCATGCCCGACTGCACAAGGTCGCGACGGATGCTCGCCGAGTTTGTTAGGTTGCCGTTGTGCGCGAGTGCGAGCGAGATCTTGCTGTGGACCGTTTCTATCGGCTGGGCGTTCTCGATATTGCACGAGCCTGTCGTAGAGTACCGCACGTGTCCGACGGCTACGCGCGTATTGGCTACAAATTCGAGATAATCGGACGAGAAAACCTCGGACACAAGCCCCATGCCCTTCTTGCATTTGAGCGTGCCGTCGACGAATGTCGCTATACCCGCGCTCTCCTCGCCGCGGTGCTGCAACGCCATCAAAGCGCTTGCCGACAGCGGAACGCAAGGTATTTGTTTGGGCGAGATTATGCCGAACACGCCGCATTCTTCTTTGAGTTTTTCGTATCGCACGTTATGCCTCGTATGATTTAAGAATATCCATAGCCACTTTGCGACGCGTGGTGCGCGTCTCCATTGCTTTCTTCTCGATATATTTATGCGCCTGATCCTCGGTGTAGCCGAACGCGCGCATCAGCACGATCTTGGCGCGGGAAACGTATTTAACGTCTTCCAGCTTGGCGGCGAGCGCCTCGTTTTTGAGCTTTAACGCGCGCACGCGCGCATTTGCGACCGATATAAGCCTAACCGCTTCCACAAGCCCGTCTTTCGTTACGGGGCGGGACAGCGTTATTATGCCGCAATCGTTGAGGTCGGCTTCTATCTGCTCGGCGCGCGTCGCGTCGTCGATAAATATTCCGCCGCAGTCGTGGACCTCGGCAAGCGAGATCGCAAGCTCGTTGCCGTGCTCGTCGATAAGCCCGCTGTAAACGACGAACAGATCGAAAGGACGGCATAAGGACGCGCGCCGCGCCTCCGCGGCGGTCGAGCAAACCACGCAATTAAGGTTCTCGTGGTATAACACGTCGGAAAGCGCTTTCTGACGAGTCATTGTGTTTGCAACGATCAGTGCGTCCAAAGAAACTCCTTGTTGTCAGGGATCAGGGCTCAGGGAATAGGGTTCGGGGAATGATGAATTTATTAATTCACCCCCGCAGGGGTCAAACCCTGTAACCTGACCCCTGTGCCCTGTACCCTGTTAAATATCCGCATGGAACTCGAACAGTTCCCTATCGGTGGTGAGCGCTTGCTCGGCAAGATAGCGTTTGGTCATCGAGCCCAAAACGTCGTCGAACACGGCGGGGATATGCGATCTCAGCCATTCGCTCTTTCTGGCGAACTCGACGGCTTCCTCGATCGAATTGAACATTCTGTCGGTGTACTCGCCCTCGCCGCGAAGCTTGTAGCCGTTCTCTATACCCTCTCTGCCCGCGGCGAACACGAGCGCAAGCACCGTGAAGATATTGCACGACGAGTCGGGCGTTCTCAGCATAATATCGTTGTTTTCGAATATGCGGAGCGCGACCGTGCCGCGAACGGGCTTATACGCGATCTTCATATCGCGGCGCAATCTTTTGTAGCTGTTATCGGTGGGATTGGCGAAGCAGGTTATTTCCTTGTACCTGCGCATAACGCCCTCGGCAAAGCTCTTGCTCGCTTTCTCGGCGTTCTTGCCAGATAGCGAAATGGTTATATGCAAGCCGCTGCCCGGGAAGCTCGATAACGGCTTGGGCATGAACGACGCCACCGCGCCGTTGAGCGCGCATACGTTTTTGACAGCCGACTTGAACATCATGAAATTGCGCGCTGCGGCTGCGGGCTCCGCGCTCTCGAAGTCTATCTCGTTCTGACCCTTGCCGCGCTCGTGGTGGCTGGATATGGGTTTAAGCCCCATGTCTTCGAGGCTGACTATAACGTCGCGGCGCAGGTTTTCGCATTTATCGAACGGCGAGCACGCGCAGTAATCGGCTGAATCGAACGGCTCCAACCTATCCTCTACGTCGTCCTTGAACGCGTAGAACTCGCACTCCGTTCCCACCTGCGCTTTAAAGCCGAGCTCGGAGAGCTTTTTCACCTGCTCGTCGAGAAGCGCCATAGGATCGCACGCATACGGCGTGCCGTCGATATTGCAGATATTGCAGAACACGCTGACTACCCTGCCCGCATGCGGCCGCCACGGCAGCACCGACAACAGCGAGCTTACGGGTTTGAGCTTTATATCGATACCGCCCACGCCCGTTATAGCCGAGCTGTCTATGCCTACGCCGTTCTCGAACGCGTCTTCGAGCTGCGACGACAAAACGGACACGTTTCGCAGTCTGCCGAGCATATCGCAAAACGTAAGCTTGACGAACTTAACGTCGTTTTCTTCGATATAATCGAGAAATTCGCTTTTGGAAAACTTCATTTTCTGACCGCCTTATTATGTAACTACATAAAAGATTTTGCTTGGGCTAAGATCTTTTCGATGCGTTCCTCGCCGCCGCGCGCCGCCGTGATATACACCTTAATGAGCGGCTCGGTGCCCGACGGGCGGATGATGAGCTTGCTTCCGTCCTCCGCCTTGTACGACAAAACGTTTGACTTGGGCAAGTTTAACTTAGTCTGCGTGAGATAGTCGATGCTCTCGACCACCTTAGAGCCGTCCACGTCCTTGGGCGGGTTCTTGCGAATGCCTTCGAGCACCTCTTGCATCTTTTGCGCGCCCGAAGCGCCCTCGTAGGAAAGCGACACGGTGCGGTGATAGTATTTGCCGAACTTAGCGTAAATGCCGTCAAGAACGTCGACGAGCGTTTTGCCCTCTTTGAGATAGTCGGCGGTCATTTCGGCGACGAGCATACTCGCAAGCACGGCGTCCTTGTCGCGCACGTAGCCGCCCGAAAGGTAGCCGCAGCTCTCCTCGTAGCCGAATATGAACCTATTGCTCTCGCCTTTTTCTTCGAGGTTTTTGATCACCTCGCCGATATACTTAAAGCCTGTAAGCACCTCGGTGACGGTCGCGCCGTAGCTCTCCGCAACGCGCGCGGCGAGGTCGGTCGTAACTATCGTCTTTACCACGACGGGATTTTTGGGCAGAGCCTTGCCGTGCGAGCAGATATAGTCGATAAGCAAAACGCCGAGCATATTGCCCGTTAAAAGCTCGTACTCGCCCGACTTATTGCGCACGGCGATACCTATACGGTCGGCGTCGGGGTCGGTGCCGATAACGATATCGGCTTTCGACTTTTTGGCGAGCGCGATACCGAGTTCGAGCGCCTGCGGCTTTTCGGGGTTGGGGTACGGGGTCGTGGGGAAATCGCCGTTCGGTTGGGCTTGCTCGGGCACGATCGTAATATTTTTGAACCCGCGCTCACTAAACATTTGCGGCACGATCTCACAGCCCGTGCCGTTGAGCGGCGTGTACACTATCGATACTTCGCGGTTATCGCCTACCGACCGCGCGTACACAGCGTCGAGGTACTCGCGCGTGACGTCGGCGAATTCTATCGTTTTATCCTTAACGGCTTTATCGAAGTCCGCGGGCTTAACGCCGAAAATATCGACGGACTGAATAAACCCGAATATATCGGCGGCGGCTTTATCGGTGACCTGGCAGCCGTCCGCGCCGTATACCTTGTAGCCGTTGAACTTGGCGGGGTTGTGGCTCGCGGTGATCATTATGCCCGCGTCGCAGCCGAGGTGGCGAACCATAAACGAAAGGTACGGCGTAGGCTCTAACACGCGCGTTATGTACGCTTTAATACCGTTTGCGGCAAGCACGCTAGCGGCGTAGCGCGCGAAGCTTTCGGAGAAGTTGCGCGAGTCGTAGCTTATGGCGACGGTGTTACCGCTCTTTTTACGCGACAAAAGATAGAGCGCAAGCCCTTGCGTGACCTTGCCTATCGTGTAGTCGTTGAGCCTGTTCGTGCCCGCGCCGATAACTCCGCGCAGTCCCGCCGTGCCGAATTCGAGATCCTTGTAGAACGCTTCCTTTTTGTCGTCGGCGCTCATAGCTTTGAGCTCGGCGGTGCACGCCGTAGCCTTGTTGAGCCATTCGGTATACTTTACTTCTATATCGTTCATTGATTACCTCCGCCTTGAAAAAAAGAGAAATGTATAACCACGATACATTTCTCTTTGATTTCATTTATACGATACGCTTTCATCAAACGTTATTCTATCAAATTTTTAATACTATGTCAAGCGATTTAGTTAATTCGTAATGCGTAATTCGTAATTAGGAATTGATGACCGCTTCGCGGTGATTTGATTAAATTAACCGACCCTGTACCCTATGCCCTTTGCCCTGCACCCTGTTTACTCCGCTTCGATTTGCTTTATCATTATCTCGTTGCCGGTTACGAGAAAGGTTTTGCCGCTTCCACAGTGCGGACAGGTCTTGCCGAACTCGACCGTGCCGTAGTTCTTGCCGCAGTCCTCGCAATGCGTTACCGCATCGATCTTTTCGATAACGAGCTTGGCGTCCTTTAACGGCGGTTCTTCCTTTTTTACCGCCCAGTTCCAGCAGTCCTCAAAGTAGTACGGAATGACGGTAGACACCTCGCCTATCTGCACGGTAACCGAGTTTATACGCTTGACCTCGTTTTCCGCCGCGATATCCTTTATTTGCTTAATGCAGTGAAAGACCACGCCCAATTCGTGCATCAGTCCTTCTTCTCCTTGCCGTTCTCTTTTTCCTTGGCTTTATACTCACGCTTTCTCTTTTTGACGAACGCTTTGTCGTCCTTGCTCTTTTTGGCGAACAAAATCTTTACGCCGCGCTTAGCCGCGTACGGAAGTATGTGCTTGAACTTATCCTCGGCGACAACCATTTTACTCGCCTCGGGATGATCGCGGTGAAGCTTGATCGCCTCGAACTTGCACTTGGTCGTGCAAAGTCCGCAGCCGATACATCTGTTCTGATCGACGACCGTCGTGCCGCAGCCCAAGCACCGCTTGGTTTCGGCGAGGACCTGCTCCTCGGTCAGCGTGCCGTGCGCGTCGGCGAACGGTTTTTCTTTTTCGAGCGCGTGATCGACCGCCGCCTCATGCCGCGACGAATTGTCGTAGCTTTCCACCTTGATATCGTCCGTATCGAGCGCGATATATTCCCTGCGGTTTCTGCCTATCGTCATGTGCCCGTGCTGCACGAACCTATGCAAGCTCTCCGCCGCCTCGTGCCCCTGCGCGATAGCGTCGATAGCGAACTTGGGTCCGGTGAACACGTCGCCGCCCACGAATACGTCGGCTTGCGCCGTTTGGTAGGTAAGCTTATCGGCGAGCGGATAACCGCCGCGACCGAGCTCGACGTCGCTATCCTTTAACAAATCGCCCCAAACGACCGCCTGACCGATAGCGAATATAACGGTATCCGCGTCGACTGTGATTATCTCGTTCTCGTCGTATTCGGGTGCGAACCTGCCGTTCTCGTCGTACACTCGCGTGCATTTTTTGAAGGCTACTGCTTTCGCTTTCCCGTGCTCGGCGATTACCTCTTTCGGTCCGTAGCCGCACATGATTTCAACGTCATCGGCGCGAGCCTCGGCAAT
Organism: Clostridiales bacterium; assembly: GCA_014799665.1. NCBI lineage: Bacteria > Bacillati > Bacillota > Clostridia > Eubacteriales > Clostridiales bacterium. Next base: position 180,752 of record JAAVHP010000012.1, on the reverse strand, counting down.
CTCCTCTTTGCTAGCGGGCATTATGTCCTCGCTCTCCAAGCACAGCATTGTCACATTGTCGGCGCCGCTCCTCGCCGCTACGCGCGCCGCGTCGATAGCGACGTTACCGCCGCCCACGACAACGACCTTGCCGCGCGTTTTCCTGCCGCCCGTGTTGGCGGTTTTGAGATATTCGACCGCCGTCGTCACGCCGTCCGCCGTCTCGCCGGGGACGTTGGGAAGCTTGCCGCCCTGACAGCCTATCGCTATGTAAAACGCCTTGTAGCCCTCGTTTCTGAGCTCTTGGAGTGTTATATCCTTGCCGACTTCCACGCCGAGCTTGATTTCAACGCCCATTTCCTTCATGATTTCGATTTCGGCGTCGATGACGTTTTTCTCCAATTTATACGACGGGATACCGTAAGTCAGCATACCGCCCGCGCGCTCGTTCTTTTCGAACACCGTGGGATAATAGCCCATTTGCGCAAGATAGTACGCGCACGACAAGCCCGCAGGTCCGCCGCCGATAACGGCGATCTTTTCCTGCCACCTGCCCATATTGGACGCGACGACGATATCGGGAACGTAGCGGTTCTCGGCGTGCAGGTCCTGCTCGGCGACGAACTTCTTAACGGCGTCGATTGCGACCGCGCCGTCGATATTACCGCGCGTGCACGCGTCCTCGCAACGGCGGTTGCACACCCTGCCGCAAATCGCGGGGAACGGATTTTCTTTCTTGATGATGGCGAGCGCTTCGCGGTACTTGCCCTGCGCCGCTTTTTTGAGATACGCCTGAACGGCTATATGCGCGGGGCACGCCGTCTTGCACGGCGAGGTGCCGCTGTCGCGACAGTTAATGCGGTTCTTGTCGCGGTAGTCCTCGTCCCACATATGCTTGCCCCATTTGAGCTTGTCGGGGAGCGGCTGCTTGGGATACTTGACCTCGCTGCCGTCGGCGCGGCAAAGCTTTTGACCGAGTTTGAGCGCACCCGCGGGACAGGTCTCCACGCACGCGCCGCACGCCACGCATTTATCCTTATCCACGTGCGCGCGGTACGCCGAAGCCGATAAATTGGGCGTATTGAAAAGCTGCGAGGTCCTTAATGCGTTGCATATCTTAACGTTACAGTTGCAGATAGCGAAGATCTTATTCTCGCCGTCAATGTTCGTAACCTGATGCACGAACCCGTTATCCTCGGCGCGCTTTAATATCTCCATAGCTTCGTCGTACGTGATATCGCGTCCCCTGCCCGTTTCGCGGCAGTAGTCCGCCATATCGCCCACGCCTATGCACCAATCGCGGTAATCGTCGGCGCAGCCCTCGTCGAGCTGTTTGCGCCCGTAACGGCACGAGCAAATGGACGCGCCGATATGCCCCTCGTACTTTTTGAGCCAGTACGAAATATGCTCGATATCCATCGTCGTGTTTTCCATTTCGATAGCTTTCTCGACTGGGATAACGTGCATGCCTATGCCTGCGCCGCCGGCGGGCACCATTGCGGTAACGTGTTCGAGCGGAAGGAAGGTCATGCGCTCGAAGAACATAGCGAGCTCGGGATGACGATCCATGAGCGCGGTGTTCATGTTCGTGTACTCAGCGGAGCCCGGCACGAACAGCGGCACCCAATAATGCCTATCCTCTTTTTCGTAGGTCGTGCCGGAAATAGGCCCGTCCTTGGTGTACTTATCGCCGTAGTCGTATTCGAGCATGCCCAAAACGGACAGCTTGTCGACGATCGCGTCAAAAACCTCGTCGGGATAACCCGACATGGCTTTTAGCTTAGTGTACGGGTACTTTTGCCGCACCTTCATTTTGAGCAAGAGATCGAGCGAGTTGTCGCGTTCGTCCGCCGTCATCTCGTCCTCGAATATGCACGCAAATCCCCAATACTCGGGGTCCTGGGTCTTTATGCCTTTAAGCTTTCCGGGGAGTCTGTCCGTCACCTTGCGAACGAACTTTAAAAGCTTAGGGTTGGGCTCGCGGTCGGTCATGTGCGCGGGAATAAATTTATTACTCATTTCGGGCATGGCTATTTACCTTCCTTATGAACCTTAATTTGATTTAGCAACCACTCGGCAAACTTGTCTATCCCCTCGCCCGTTTTGGCGCAGATGGGGATGACCTTGGCGTTGGGGTTGCGCTCGGCGATATGCTTTTTGCACTTTTCGATATCGAAATCGAAGTACGGCGCGACGTCTATCTTATTTATAAGCACGAGGTCGCATATAGAGAACATGAGCGGATATTTGAGCGGCTTGTCGTCGCCCTCGGGCACTGACAAGATCATGCAGTTCTTGGTCGCGCCCGTGTCGAACTCGGCGGGACAAACGAGATTGCCTACGTTCTCCAATATAACCAAATCGACTGACGACGTGTCGAGCTGAGAAATACCCTGACGGGTCATGTCGGCGTCCAGGTGGCACATTCCGCCCGTGTGCAGCTGAATGGACTGCACGCCCGTGCCGCTTATTATCTTTTTCGCGTCGACGTCGCTGTCTATATCCGCTTCCATAACGGCAATTTTGAGCTTATCTTTAAGCTCGTTGATCGTCTTGATAAGCGTAGTCGTTTTGCCGCTGCCCGGCGACGACATGAGATTGAGCAGGAACACGCCCTTATCTTTGAGCTCCGCTCTGAGCCTATCCGCGTCGCGGTCGTTATCCTCGAACACGCTACGCTTGACCTCTATAATACGCACTTCGTCCATATTTCCCTCATTAAAGATTTAATATCGAATTTTGACGAATATATTTTACCACAATGCCCGCGATCTGTCAATACCCATCGATAGGTTGACAAACACCGAGCAAAAAACTATACTGTACGTATAATGAAATCCCTAAGGCAAATCGAACTCGGTTTGAAAATTTGTACGGGACTGCTTTTGGCGGTTTCGCTTATACTTTCTTTCACCGTGTCAGACTATTACATATTCAACAGAATTTCCAAGTACGGGTTTATATTCGTATTCAGCCAGTGGATAAAGAAAGCGGGGCTTTTGCTCCTTCCGCTTGCTGTGTACTACCGCAAGAAATGCTGCGCCGATATAGCTAAATACGTTCTGCCGATATTCGTAATAATATCGTGCTTTACGTTCGGCGACTTTTTCGACGCGACCTCGATAACCGAGAACAGCACGCCCGCCGATCTATGCTTTGCGAGCATAAACGAGTTCATACCCAAACCACTCAATATAACTCTTTTCTTTATCTCCAACGCGCTCTACCTCGTCGTGTGCGTAGGGCTGTTTTTACGCGACGGCTACAAGGTGAACGCCAAGAGCTTTATTTACCTTCCGTTCGCCGTAATAGCGTGTATGCCGCTTAACCTGTTCGAAAACTTCTTCGAAATAAATAACTTCGGGCGCAATCACTTTTTGTGGTTCAAAAACTTTACGCTGTGGCACGCGCTCGCATTGATCGTTCTCGGCGGCTTCGCCGTGGCGCAGTATTACTTTCTGCGCAACAAGTCCGCCCGTAATAAACAAGATTTCCTTGCCGCCATTGCGATAGTTCTTTTGATACAATACCACAGCAAAGACTCGGTGCTTCTCGGCGACGGCTACAACGTGTACCGCTACGTTTTTTCCGCAGTGCCGCTGTTTATATGCAATATCGGCGTGTACACGGCAAGCTTATCGATATTCACGAGAAAACGCGTGCTGTACGCTATATCGTTCTTCGTCCACGCGGTGGGCGCGCTGTCTGTGTTTATTTACTTCGGCGACGACGCAATGTCCAACTACGGAATAATTTTCAGCTACTCCATACTATTCTTCTGCACGACGCACTGTCTGCTGTTCGCGCTGAGCGTACTGCCCGCCGCGCTCGGTCAGTACAGGTTCAGAATAAAAGACTGCATTATTCCCCTCGTCTACTACTTTACCGTGATAGTTCTCGCAACGGTTGCGAGCGGGCTGGTATCGTCCTTCCTCGAAGGCTATACTTATAACGGCTACGCGCTACACTTTAACAACGGCAACGGCGATTTCAACCTGCCCAACTATGCGTTTACGCAAGTAAACCCGCTTGCGTTCGATCTGCCCGTACTGGCCCTACGAATATGGAAATGGGATATGAACATGGTCTACGTTCTGCTCCTCTATCTCTTTTACGTGGCAATGTTCTGGACGTATAACGGGCTGTATTACGCGTTCCTGGCAATACGTAAAAAGGTACTCGTAAAACCGCAAGCAGAAATATCGATCGAGCCGCAAGCCGAAGCCGCCGCCTCGACCGACGATCAGCAAAACGAATAAAGAACTACGTTAGCAATAAATCACGCAATAAAAATACTCGGGTGAAAAATCGATCACCCGAGTAAAAACAAGATATAAAGAAGTAACTATTTGTTGTTGAGCTCTTCGAGCTCTTTTTTCATTTGCCTAAGCCTACTGCGCGACGCGTCGATAAGATCGGTAAACGTTTGGAAGAAATCCAAGTCCGCCCTATCGGGCTCGGTATGCTTTACGACCGCCGTCATGAGCGCGGCAAGAGAGCGCATACGTTTCTGTTCGAGCGCTTCGAGTTCGTCTTCCAGATCGGCGATCTCACGTTTCAATTCACCCTTTTTAGACATGGCTTATTCCTCGCTCGGCGCTCCCGTTGCGGCGGCTTCGCGCATGGGCGCTTTCTTCGCTTTGGTTTTGGACGTAGCCGATATGGCTGTTTTTGCGGTCTTGGGCTCGAAGCTCTTGAACTCGCGGACCTTGACCTTAACGAGCTTAGCAAGCCCGCGCTTAGCCAGCTCCTCGCTGCTCTTGTACGCTACGCGGAAGTCCTCGCGTGCGTGCTCTACGTGCGCTACGCCGCGCTCTTCCATCATAGCGTCTATAAGCTGTTTCGCCTGCAAAACGCGCCGCGAGCTCGTTAAACGCATCATTGCGGGCGTGGCGGCAAGCGACGCTACCTCGGACGCGTCCTTAACGCCGTACTTGGTATCGACGTACTTAGCGGGATCGACGGCAAGATACAGGCACAGCGTTTTACCGCGAAGCCTGAACTGCGCCACCGTTTCCCTGCCGATACGGAACTTTTCGTGCGCCTTTGCTTTGAGCGACTTAACCTTGGCATACGAGAAGAAATGATTCTTTATCTCGTTATAACGGTCCTTTACGTCGTCGTCTGACTGGATAAGCTTACCCTCGAACGTATAGTCGTACTTAAGCGCCATACGGTCCTTGGGCATTTTAAGTTCTACCTCTTCGGCTTCGACATCTTCGATCTTATCGGGTATTTCCACCTCGTCGACTTCCCTATCTTCCGTGCGCTCCTCGATCGTATAGCCGTCGACGGTCTTGGGAAAATCGTCCTTGACCTCTTCCGGATGCGAGATGACATGCGCTTCGTCGAGCGCGAGCTGCCACGTATTGGGAGCGCCGAGCGCAAGGTCCCACGCGTTCATCGAGCCGATCGACTGCTGCGAGGTTTTGGAGCTCTCGATGCCGGACTGAGCCACCGACTGAAAATCGGGAATAAGCTCGGTCGCCGTCGCACTCGCATCCTGCGGCGGTATTACGACCTTGACCACGGGCTTGCGCTTTTTGAGCACGGTGACGAAGATAATAGCCGTAACGGTTATTACCAAGATCAACGCGAGGAGCAGCGCCATAAGCGTTATGAGTATCGTCTTGTTATCCATATTAGTTCTCCTTAAAGGGGTATTAACAAATTAAATTTAGGGTCTATCGAAGCAAGCGTTTTTTCTTGACGCCTATTACTATAAGTACGATGATCCCGATAAACGCGATCACGCCGAGCACGATATCGATTATAACGAAAGTCTTATCGAACGCGGGCGTTACAGTGAACGCATATTCGGCGGTGAGCGTTTCGAAGCCGTACAGCTCGACGGTAGCGACCATTATATACTCGCCCTCTTTGGTCGGGCATTCGTCCAAAGGCGTGCCGTCCGCAGTGTACCAAGTGTAAACGATTTCGCCGTACTTGGATGCGCCGACGGGCGCGACGGGTCCAAACTCCTCGGAATAGTTCTCTATCGTGGGAAGCTCCAACCACTCGTTAGTGGATACAAGCACCTTAAAGTCGTACTCGGCATAGAGGTCTTCGCAGTGCGCCGCCTTGGCGGTCACAACCATTGTATACTCGCCCGGCTCGTTCGGCATTTCGGCAACAGCCGTACTGTTCGCCGCGTCCTTGCGCTTGTACAAAACAGTTACTTCGCTTTTCTCGACCGTTTCGTACAACGGAGCGGAAGGTCCGTCTGACAAGAAGAAATCGGCGATCGACGGCGATACCGTCCAATTGTTTACGCGCTGATCCACATTGAAATCGATCTCGGCGCGCAGGTGGTCGCGGTGCGTGGTCTGCTCTGGATAAACCTCTACGACCATTCTGTACCGCCCCGCTTCCGTGATCTTATCGAGCGCGACTTGTTTGTCGACTACCCACTTACGCGCCGTAGCGTCGTATTTAAGCGAGAAATACGTGAACGACAGCGTGGGATTGGCTTTATCGTCGCGAAGAGGCGCACCCTGCGGCACGCTCGCCTTGTCACCCGCCGTCCAGTTATCGATAGCGGGAAGCGTGCGCCAATAGTTGGCGGGAATATCCACGCTCGACGCGAACACCTGGAACTCTACCGATTCGGTAAACAGCGCGCCGTCCTTGCCGGCATACTTGCCGTCGACAGTCGCGACCGTAGCTATGAGTCGGTACGCGCCCGCAAAGTTCAAGTCGGTCGAGCCGTCGAAAAGATTGATATCCTCTTTGACAGAACCATCCTGCTTGTGCGTCGCTTTGTAGTATGGCTCGCTGAGCGTACCGTCGGTGTTGATCTTTTTGATCACTATTTCCACGTCGCCGTACTTAGCCATGGCCTGCGGAACGTTGCCGACCGAGCCCGTACTGCCGTCGCCCGCCGACCACGCGCCGACTACCCACGGCACTACCGTGGGCGAAACCGTCCACGAATTTTCGGCAAGCGCGACCTCTATTTCGGTTTTCTCCTCAAACGCACCGTAGCCCTCTTTTTCGCTTACGTATACGCGGAGCGTGTACTTGCCCGCTTCAAGTGCTTTGAGCTTGGTTTCGATAGCGTCGGACACAAAGCCGTTTTCGTCGAGCTTGAATTTACCGATAAGCTCGGTTTTGTTATCTGCGTCGTATACCGCATACTCAACCTTGCCACCACTTGCGGGAACGCCCTTAAACACGTTGGTGTTTTTGTCGTAGCCGTTCCATGCCCAATAGGACGAAACGCCGTAGCCGACCGTCCATGCCGTGAGCTTGGTGCCCTTTATCTCGAAAGGAACGCTCTCGATAATTCCGTCGTAGTTGGTTGTTCCGACTACTTTGTAAACGATTTCGTAATTGCCGACCGCCGTAGGTAAATCGTTGTAAACGACGGCGCTTCCGGACTTGCGGTACGATACCGCAACCACGCCGTACTTGGCAGCGACCGCGCCGAACTTGGTTTCGACATCAATCGTATCGCCGTAGTCCCACGAATACGTTTTGGTCTTGGACGGGATACTTACCCAATCGTTGGAAGCCTTAAATATTTGGAAATCGACGGTAGCCGTCAACGACTTATAGTTGTTAGTTTCCTTGGCTGTCACGGTCAGCGTGTAATTGCCTACGTTCGCGCTCGCAAGGCTTGTGAGCGAATATGCGTCACCGCCGGTGCTGCTTATAACGTACGAAACCTCCGCGTTCTCGAACCGAGCGTCATAAACGGTAAAAGCGGTCTTTATAGTATCGGGCTTATACGCGCCCCATGCCCAGCCGTTTTTGCCGTCTGCTGTTACGATCTCGGGTGCTTTTACCCAAACGTTATCCGCCTTGTTGACGGTAAAGTTAATAGTCTTTATAAGCGCGTTAAAGTTAGCCGTGCCCTTGACTTCTACCTCGACGGTGTGATTGCCCGCGCCGAGCGCTTGAAGCTTGGACAAAACGGAGTCTTTATCGACCGCAGTGCCGTCGATAGTTACGACCGTTTCGCCGCCGAGTACGGAGCTCGGCGCCGTCCACGTAAACGAACCGTTATCGCCGTAAATAAGCCCGCCGCCTACCGCAGGCGCGCCGTTTTCCGTCCAGACGTTATCGACCTTTGTTATCTCGAAGAACAGCTCGCCTTCCAAATCCTCGTAGTTTGTTACGCCCGAGCATTTTACCACTACATAATACGCGCCGACGGCTGTGGGCATACCCGAAGCCGCAAGCGGAGTATCGGATTTAACGTACACGCCGCCGACCAAATTAGCCTTGTAATACCACACCGTAAACGCTGCGGAGTCGTTACCGTGAGTCACTGTATGGTCGAGCGAAACGCCGTCGGTATTTCCCGTATAGCCGAACGACGTAACGGAATTACCGCCGACTTTGATAATAGGCGTGCCGTTTACAAAGCTGTTCACGCCGCCCTCGATCTTGAACACGACGGTGACAGGCGTTGTAGTGCTTACGTAGTTCGCGCCGCCCGTGACCGAAATCTCTACGCTGTACGTACCCGAATCGAGCGAAGCAAGCTTAGCCTTTAAATCGGCTACGGTAGCGTACTCGCCCTCTTTTACGCTGTTCGAATTAAATAGCGTGAACTTGGCGCTCTCGCCGTTATAGCTTATAGCTACCTTGCTATCGGCATACTCGCCGTACTTCCAGCCCGTGATCTGCGCCGAAACGGCGTTCGCCGCTTTGTCGATAACGAACGGATAGCTTACGCTCAGCGCGCCGTATTTATTTGCGGCTGCGGCAACGTAAACCGTTACGCGGTAGTTGCCTGCCGAAAGGTTGTTCAATTTCGTGAGATCTGCTTGCTTTACTAACCCGTCCGCATCCAGATTGAAGCTGAAAAGAACGGTATCGCTCGTATTATTCCTGATATAATAGGTCACGGCGCTGCCGTCCGCCTTGTTGCCGTAGCGCGGCTCGGCGAGCGTTATGCTCGTGCCGTTTTTATAATCGCCGTACGACCAGCCGTACACGTTGGACGATTTTTCCCAAGAGTTCGCCGCGACGATAATAACGAACGGAACGGGCGTAGTGTCCGCGCCGCCCAAGCCGCCGAAGTCATAATTCATGCGCGTATCGGCGGTATTGTTTTCGTCATAGCCGCCCTCGACGACCGCACGAAGATACCAGGTCTGCGCATCCAACTCGTTCAGAAGCTGTTCGACCCACGCGGGCACGACCCACTTCCCGTTCTCGGCAACGAGCGTAAACCCGTCTTTAAGGTTATAGGAAGTATTGCTCTCTGTATCGGTATAGGTTTTGTTGACTAAGTTTTGACCGTTCGCGTCGGAGTAAATAAACCAAGTAACGGCTTGCTGCGCGACAGTTACGCCGCTCGACTTTTGGAAGTAAGCGGGCACGGCGGAGAAAAGATTGACCGCCCTGTCGTATTGGTTCCACTGCCAGCTTATAACGCTCGGCGACTGCACCCAGCCGTTTTGCGCGGACTTGACGATAAACTTGGCGGTATATACGCCGTCGTCTGCTGCCGCACCGCTCCACTTATAATTTATTTTGTCTTTAAGCGTAAACGTAACGTCGTACTGTCCTGCGTATTTTATATCGCTCGCGTAGCTGACGGTATAATCATCGGTATCCGCAAGCTCGACCGCAGTACCCGATAAGCAAACCTTTTGCGCGCCGCCGTTGTATGTGGCTTCGGCAAGCACGGGCGCGGACTTTGTATTCTTTGCGACCGCAAACGTGCAAACAAACGAAAGCTCGGTATAATCGGAAGTCCCCGCAACCTTCGCCAAAACGTAATAATTATCCGCGTTGAGCTTGCCATCTGTCTTATTGGCGTTCTTCAACGCTTCGAACGTAGCGTAGCCCGTTGCACCCGCGGGAACGGTGTATTCGCCCAGCGTGCCGTCGGGGATTCCTTTATAGTAGGTAAACTTAATTTCGCTATTGCCGTAGTAGGACTTGGCGGCGATGACATTTTCGGCGGAGCCGTACGTCCAACCATTTATAACGGGCTGTAACGCCCAGTCGTTGGCGATCGCGCTGATAATAAACTTGACCCGTGCTTCGGCGTTTGTTATTTGGATATTTGCGTTATCGTCTTGCGCCCAATAATAATAGGGATAATCGGCAAGACGGAACGTAACGTAGTGAGCACCGCCCTCTACGTAATCGTCGTCGGCGTCCCAAACGACGGACAATGCGACGGAGTTGTCGTGGTAAGTAATGAGCGGCGACACGCTATTACCCGTATACGTTACGGAAGCGACCGTCGGGACTTCTACGCTCTTTTCGATTATTACGTTAAAGTAATAATTCCTGCGGTAGTTCGCACTGCCCGCGTCGTCGGAATTGGGGTTGACGAGCGACTGCCAGTTCTTGGCGCTCAGCTGATAATAAACGATATACCGTCCGGGATCGACGGGCGTAACGTCGCACTTATCCGCGGCGGCGTAGTAATTGTTTTGCGCCTTTTCGAGATTGTACGTGATACCGAACCCGCCGAAGCAATCGTCGTAAACCGACTTTGCCCACTCGCCCGCGCGCGTCTTAGTAACGTTAAGATCGGTAAGCGCGGTCACAAGCGTGGTGTTCGTTTGGTCAAGGAACTTGCTTTCCCCGTCGTACTCAAACGTGATCTCGGTTTCGGTCAAGCCCGATTTGATCGCTTCCACCTTTTCGGTTACTCGGCTGTCGCTAAGCGGCGCCGTCGTCACGTCGAAATAGTATACCGTATAGATCTCGTCGTGCTTGGTGTAATTGCTTATATCGTCGCCGGATGGCTCGTCGTACACGCAGCTGCCGTCCACGTTGTGCGTATACACGTCCGGGAAGAACAGCACAAGCTCGTATCTGCCGACGGGCATGGAAGCATTGATATAATCGGCGAACTCTGAATAGCTTTCGTGAACCAACGCCTTGGACAACGTGCTCTTATCGTCCGTATACGTGCCGTCGACGGGCGTTACCGCAATACCGTCCTTACCGTACTCGGCGTTGGTGTACCTGAGCGTGAACGAGATATTTTCCGCCGCGCCGTATAATACTTTCGGCAAAACGGTATTACCCAACCCGTATACCCAGGAAGCCACTTCGTACGAATCGGGCAACGCCTGCCCCTCTGATAAAGGCATCGCGAAGTAGTTATCCACGTCGACGATATACCACACCTTGGTGATAAAAGCCGAGCTGCCCGCAGGGAACAGCGCAACGCCCCGCCTATTTAAGTCGGGATCGTCCTCGTTATCCCTGTTGCTTACAAAACAGTAGTTATTGGAGAAATCGTAGTGCGTGCCGTCTTTACCGTCATAAGTAAGGCTAAGCGAAAACGTGGTTGTGTACGCCTTGCGCTCGGCAGTGGTTTCCGTATCGTTACTTATCACGTTGAAAACGGGCACGCCGTTTTCTTCGAGAACGTTTACAAGCTCGATCTTCTGCTCGGCGTTGTTGTAGCGCACGTAGGCGTTTTCTACGTCGATAGGCGTGCGCACGATCGAGGGATCGGTCTTGTCGAACTGCTCTTGGTGCGGAGTTTTGTCGGCGTCCAGCCAAAGCCTGCCGTCGCGCAGGTTGACGCCGCTCGTAAGCTGGAACTTGTGATTATCGTAGTCAGAAAGAACTATCTCCTGCTGCGCGATCATCACCGTAATGACGGCGGGCTTTTCCCACGCGCCGTATGCGGGGTTAAGCTGAATAGTCAGCTCGTAAGTGCCTGCATTGCGTATCGTGCTCGGGAGATCGGTCGAGAACGGCACGCCCGCAGCATTGGCGTAGAAAGTTATTTCCGCGCTCATCTTGTCGGTCATACTAACGCCGCTGCCCGCGTGCGCGGCAAGCAGCCTGTTTATCTCGCTTACCGTCAAACCGTAGGACTCGTCGCTGTCGAACATATACGGGGTCGTTTCGATAACGCTGTCGTCGTCGGGCGAACTGCCGTTCGGCTTGTTTTCGGTATGCGCATACAAATGTATGGTGTAGTTGGACGGTACGCTATTGCTGAGCAATGTGTTAAGTCCCGACTCGGTCACTTTGCCCGAATATACGCCTGTTTGAGCGTTATACGCGCTGTACCACACCGACGAGGAATATCCCTTTTGCACGGGAATGGTCTTTGCCGTGTTGTATTCCCACAAACGGCTACCTTCCTGCTCGACGTAAGTGTACGTTTTATTCCACAATCTGTATTCGGTCTCTACGCCGCCGTCCGCACCCGTATAGTGAAGCTCGATAGGCACGTAATAAGTAAGCACGTCGACGAACGAACCCAAATACGAATGCATCGATTGCCTGAGCGCGTCGTAGGACTTGTAGTTGGGCATAACGATAAGCGACGGCACGCCGTTGACGCAACCCCTACCCATCCAAATAACGTCGTCGGTATTGTGCTTATTGTTATTTACCCTATCGGGGAGATAAACGACAACGCCTGTGTTGTTGGCAAAACCAAAATAGCCGGCAGTAATCAGTTTACTCGCACCCGACAAATCGGCAACCTGCATTGCAGAAGTGTTGAACGCGTTGTTTCCGACTATTTCAACGAAATCGGGAATTTTAACGTTCTGTGCGTGGATCATGTAGAACGCGTAATTGTTTATATCGTATTTTGTTATCGACGAGTCGCCCGTTGCAGTTCTAAGTTCGTCGAGCGTCGGGAAGTTCATGGGCTTGCTTACGTCGTAGCTCTCGTCGTTATTGGTGCCGTCGCCTTCATAGCCTACGAGATACCAATTGCCATTCGTGCACGTAACACCGAAACCGGTGGAAACGTTTTGATTGGGGGGATCAACAGCGGCACTGCTGCTATTATCATAACTCGAAGCAAGGAAAGAAGTTTTTGCACCCGTCGTATTCGTCTTTTGGCAGAACACGTAGTTGCTTACGACCTCTCCATTGACCTCACGCGGAATTTTAACGAGCTTTGAACCGTTCCCATCCGTGTAGGTATTCAAAAGATAAGAAAGCCCGCCCGCGGTTTTATTAGTTACGTTAGCGTTCGTGCTTAATTTTACGTCGACGAGTCTGACGCAGCCGGAAAACGCATTTGATCCGGCGTTACTCGTAAGTCCCGACAGATCGAGATGTGTCAACATTCGGCAATTATAAAAGGCATTGGCATTTATTAAAACAACCTTAGACGTATCGATATTTATTAACGAACTGCACCCGCTAAACGCACTGTCATATATATTACGTTTAACAGTATAGGTATCTCTGAACGTTACCGTTTCCAAAGCGGAGCAGCCTTTATAAGTGTTATACCAAACTGAATATGCGGCGGTCGGTACCGTAACGCTCTTTAACGCAGTACAGCCGTTAAACGTATTCGCGCCTACCCTACCTGACTCATTGGTACTATCGGGCAAATCAACGGTTTGGAGAGAAATACAGTCGGCAAAAGCACCGGCGGCGGTCGAAGAAGCCTCTCCAATTCTAAGATACGCATCTGAGGAACGACCCGCTTCGTACTTAATGCTTACAACGTTCGTGCCTTTGAACGCGCCTGCGGGAATTATCCTTATTTCTTTTGGAATAACGAGATGAAACGGATCTATAAAACTTTTATCGCTAAGACCGTTCAACGTAGTTCCCGATATATCGAGTCCATTAGTCGCACTGTCGAACGTTACTATATCGGCGCTCGCCGATTCCTCTTTTTTAACGCACAAAGAAAATACGCTAATCAACAGACACACAAGAATGATTAACGCACCTACTAAGATCGTATATTTCTTTTTGAGATGGGTCATGACGGTAATCACCTTAATATAATCTCAATTACGTACCGCTTGTTCGAAATAGCGTTCGTAACGTCATCATATTTCGCCCATCATACTATTTTATTATATTCAAACATTATTCACTTGTCAAACAAAAAAGGATATGTTTTTACAAGTTTTTTCATTAATATGAATAAATTTTAAATTCTTATAGCCAAAATGGTTGACAAACAAAACAAAATTTGTTAATATTATTAACGTTCGCATGGGGATTTAGCTCAGTTGGTAGAGCATCTGCTTTGCAAGCAGAGGGTCAGCGGTTCGAGTCCGCTAATCTCCACCACCAAACGAATTAACGTAGCTCGGCAGTCAGCACCACCCTGTTACGAAGCACGAGCGAAGCGAGTATAAGGTGGGGGTCGTGGTTCGACAATAAACAACCGAAAACAAATATAACAATAAAGGAATGTAGCTCAGCAGGTTAGAGCACCACCCTGATAAGGTGGGGGTCGGTGGTTCGAGTCCACTCATTCCTACCAGCAATACGACCCGAATGGGTCGTTTTTGCTTGGTAGGAATGAGTGGCTTTTAAAATCGGGTTGACTTTTGCGCGTTCGTATTGTATACTTTTCATATGCAAATGACACCTGTAAAAAAAGAAGTAATCAAATGGTCGGTATACTGGGCAATTTTTATTGCGGTATACGTAATATTAAGCGTGGTTTTCGGCGGTTATCAGCTTTACGCTTTGCTTTTGGTCATTGCGGCGATCAACTTCGTTTTGAGAATAGCGCTTATTCTACCCTTTCGAAAGCTATCGATCAAGTGGCTTAAAATAACTATAATCATAGTTTTGAATATCCTGATAACGGGCGCGCTCGCTTATTCGGTGTACGAAATAGTTTTGAGCGGCACCGAATATAACAACAAGTATATCGAGTCGCTCGATTACAGCGTATTCGAGCATACGAGCGAGTACAGCTACGACCGCGAAACGGGCGTATACACCGTTTCGTCGCAGAACGACGAGTGCAAGATACTCCAACTTACCGACGTACATATTTCCGGCGGCATAAACACCATTTCGACGGACAGAAAAGCATTCGACGCGTGCTACACGCTTATAAAAGAAGCTCAGCCCGATCTAATAATCGTTACGGGCGATATTGTTTACCCCATACCCGTACAAACGTTCAACAGCAACAACTTAAAGCCCATGTACCAGTTCTGCACTTTCATGAATAACGTAGGCATTCCGTGGATGATGGTTTACGGCAATCACGACACAGAAGCTGTCGCAACCTACGATTCGCAAACCCTGTCGGGACTATTTTCCCACTTCAAATCCGAAAACGCGCCCATGCTGTACGCCGAAAAGCAACCCGATATTTACGGCAGATACAACCAGTATATCCGCGTGGAGAACAACGACGGAAGCCTTAACCGCATTCTGTTCTTGATAGATTCCAACGACTACGTGCAAGGCAGTATAGAAATAAACAACTACGACTCGGTGCATACCGACCAAATACAATGGTATTCGGATACCATCGACGAGCTTTCGACGGGCGACGAAATCGTACGCTCGTTCGTGTATATGCACATACCGTTCAGGGCGTTTGCCGACGCACAGGAAGCGCTCGCGCAAAACTCAGGCGAAGCGGAAAAACTGTTCGGAACCAACGGCGAATCGGTGTGCTGCCCCGACGTAGACACAGGCTTTTTCGATAAGATACTCGAAAAGAAAAGCACCGACGCCGTGTTCGTCGGGCACGACCACTTGAACAATATGGGCGTTAAGTACAAGGGCGTTGATCTGGTGTATTCCAAATCAATCGATTATATCGCCTACCCACGCATAGCCAAGCAAACGGAGCAGCGCGGTGCTACCCTCGTCACCCTGTCCAAGTCCGGCGAATACAAGATCGAACAAATCGATTACGTGCAAGAGTAAGGTTTAAATGCACGGGATAACGGCTAAGCATATTTTATCGAGCAGCGGCGGAATGAATATTTACCGCGGCTGTACTCACGGCTGCATTTATTGCGACGCGCGCAGCGAGTGTTACGGCATGGATCACGAGTTCGAGGACATAGCCGTTAAGACCAACGCCGTAGAACTGCTCGAAAGCGAACTTAAACGCAAGCGCAAAAAGTGCATGATCGGCACGGGCGCAATGTCAGACCCGTATCTTCATATAGAGCGGTCGCTTGAAACTACGCGAAAAACGCTCGAACTCGCCCGCCGCTACGGGTTCGGCATGACGGTGCAGACCAAGTCCGACCTTGTTCTGCGCGATTTGGATCTGATAAAAGAAATAAACGCGCAAACGAAATTTGTCGTGCAGATGACGCTCACCACCGCCGACGATACGCTTTGCAAAATACTCGAACCCAACGTCTGCCCCACTTCCCGGCGCGTCGAAGTCCTCGAAATTTTACGCGACAACTGTATTCCCACCGTAGTGTGGCTGTGCCCGATACTGCCGTACATAAACGACACGCAGGAGAATGTTTCGCAAATACTCGACTATTGCGCAAGAGCCATGGTGTACGGCATGATCAATTTCGGCATGGGGCTTACGCTCAGAAGCGGCAACCGCGAGTACTTCTATAAAAAACTGGACGAGCACTTCCCCGGTCTAAAACAGAAATACATAACCGCCTACGGCAATTCGTACGAGATAGCAAGTCCGAATAATTCCGCGCTTATGCGGCTTTATCACTCTACCTGCGAAAGCTACGGCATAGTCCACAGTAACGACAAGGTATTCGCCTATCTTCACGAGTTCGAGCAAAAACCGAAATACGAACAGCTGCGGTTGTTTTAGAGATACTTTTATAATTCTATTGCTCTTTTCGGTAAATTGTAGTATACTACAATTACTATGGTAAAAGACAGCTTTATTCTTATCGACGCTAACTCGCTCGTCAATCGGGCGTACTACGCAATGTCGGGCATGAAGACCTCGCGCGGCGAGCCTATCGGCGCGGTTTACGGGTTCACGACCATGCTCGTCAAGCTTATCGAACAATACCGCCCTAAGTATATAGCGGCGGCATTCGACGTTCACGCGCCCACCTTTCGGCATAAATTGACGCCCATTTACAAGGCGACGCGCAAGCCCATGCCCACCGATCTTGCCCTGCAAATGCAGCCGCTGAAAGACCTGCTTTCCGCGCTTAAAATAAAGCAGTTCGAGCTCGCGGGCTACGAAGCGGACGATATTATCGGCACGCTCGCGGCTAAGTCCTCGGCGTTCACTTATATCCTTACGGGCGACCGCGACAGCCTTCAACTCGTATCGGACAAGACCCACGCGCTTCTCACCAAGAAAGGCATAAGCGATATCGTCGACGTATCGCCCGACAGCGTACCCGAGATCTTCGGCGTGACGACCGATCAGGTAGTGGACTTTAAAGCGCTAGCCGGCGACTCGTCGGACAATATCCCCGGCGTTTCGGGCATTGGCGACAAATCGGCGGTTGAACTGCTCGCAGCCTATGGCTCGCTCGACGGCGTTTACGCGCACCTCGACGAGATCAAGGGCAGTCGGCACGATAAGCTGGCCGCAGACAAGGATAACGCATACCTTTCCCAAAAGCTTGCTAAAATCGACGTAAACGTTCCGCTGAACTTCGATATAGACGAGTGCAAGTGCATATACCCACTGCCCTACACGGCGCGCGAAACCTTTTCGCGGTTCGAGTTCAAATCGATGCTCGCCAAAACGGATATGTTCGAGCCCGTACCGCAGGACGCGCCTATCGAGCTCGATCACGTTTACAAAACGGTCACTCTATCCTCGCAAACCGAGCTCACCGCGCTCGCAAATTCCGCGCCACAGCAAATCGCGTTCGTGGTTCTGCCCGACGGCGTACATTTCGCGTTCGACGGCAAGACCGACTACGTAGCGCCCGTCACAAACACGCTTCTCAGCACGTTCACCATCGACGGGTGCGTTTCCGCGCTTTCTTCCGCGCTCACCGGTCACGTCATAACGTACGGACTGAAAGATCTTTTACACAAGATCGCGCCCGCCGAAATACAGAACGCCGACGACGTGGCGCTCATGGCATATCTATTGGAATACAGGCTCGCGCCGACTTCCGCCGCCGAGCTGTTCTCTGTGCGCGACGAGTGCCTTACCGCGCTCACAAACCGCGGTATGCTCGAACTGTACGGCGGTATCGAGCTCAAACTTTTGCGCGTGCTGTTCGACATGGAAAACGAAGGGTTCACCGTCGACCGCGCGCGGCTCGACGAGATCGACGCGAATTTTACCGAGCTCGAACGCCAAAACGTGGAGCGCATACGCGTGCTCTCGGGCAACGACACTATCAACCTGAAATCGCCCTACCAGCTCGCCAAGCTGCTGTTTGAGGACCTCGGCATACCCTATCCCGAAAAGAACGCAAAGACATTTTCGACCAAAGCCGAGGTTTTGCAAAAGCTTTCGGGCGAGTACGAGATCGTGGACGAGATCTTGCGGTTCAGGTTCAATTCCAAGCTGAAATCAACGTTTATCGACGGACTGCGCAAGGCGCTTCGCCCCGACTGCACCATCCACACGTCGTTTAACCAAACGGTAACGACCACGGGCAGGCTGTCGTCCACCGACCCCAATCTCCAAAACATACCGACCCGCACCGACGAGGGCAGGCTTATTCGCTCCATGTTCGTGCCTAAGCGCGGAAACGTTCTCGTCGACGCAGATTACAGCCAGATCGAGCTTAAACTTCTCGCCCACTTCTCGGGCGATCCCAAGCTTATAGAAGCGTTCCGCTCGGGACAGGATATTCACGCCTCGACCGCCGCAGAGGTGTTCGGCATGAGTCTGGACGAGGTAACGCCGCAAATGCGCCGCGACGCCAAGGCTGTCAACTTCGGCATAGTTTACGGCATAAGCAATTACGGGCTGAGCCAAAACATTCATATTGCGCCGAGCAAGGCGGAAGCGTATATCAAACGGTATTTCGATCGCTTCCCCGCCGTCAAGCAGTACCTCGACGGACTTATTATCGGTGCGAAAGAAAACGGCTACGCCGTAACCATGTTCGGGCGGCGCAGGTCGATACCCGAGCTTAACTCGGCTAAGTACATGGAGCGCAAGTTCGGCGAGCGCATAGCCATGAACACCCCGCTCCAAGGCTCCGCCGCCGACATAATCAAGATCGCCATGATCAAGGTCAGCAAGCGACTCGAAGGCATGAAATCAAAGCTGATAATGCAGGTCCACGACGAGCTTATCGTCGACACCGCACCCGACGAAATCGACGCAGTCAAAAATATACTTCGCGAAGAAATGGAAGGCGCGGTCACGTTGTCCGTTCCGCTCAACGTAGATATTGCCGTCGGCAATAACTGGATGGAATGTAAATAAATTAGAAATTATTAAGGTTGATTTTTTATGGAATCGGCTAAAGGTATTGTTATAGGATTGACCGGTGGAATAGCCAGCGGCAAGTCGATAGCATCGAACGCACTCGAAGAATACGGATTTAACGTGATCGACGCGGACGAGATCTCGCGCCAATTTTTCGGTCCGTGGACGGACGGTGAAAAAGAGATTTTAGCGCTCTTTCCGCAATGCGAAAAGGACGGAAGGCTCGACCGCACCGCGCTACGTGCGCTTATAAGCCGTTCCGCGCCCGATATGCACAAGCTTAATGATTTTACCCACCCGAGAATTACAGCCGAAATAAAGCGCATTCTCGCCACGTGCGTGCGCCACGTTGTGCTTTCCGCGCCGTTACTTTTCGAAACTGCGTTATCGGCACTGTGCGACTGCACTGTGTGCGTGGTATGTCCTTACAGTAAGAGAATAGCACGGCTCATGGCGCGCGACGACATGGACGAAGAAAGCGCCAAGCGCTTGATCGACGCACAAATTCCCGACGAGTACCGCGCTACCCTCGCCGACTACTGCATCTCGTCCGACAAGCCGATAAAGGAATTTTGCAAGGACACCGTTAATCTGTTTGTGCAAATTAGTAATAGTTAACATATTTAAAATTAATAAAAACAAAAAAGAAAAGTACGGCAACTAAAGCGCACTTCCCATAGGGATTATAAAAAGCGAAGAACTAAAAAATTCTTCACTTTTTATAATTGCCCGATAAATTGTAATTTATCGAGCTTACTTCTTTATGAATACCTTTCTTCAACTTCATCGATAATTTCAAATATTAAGTCTTGTTTCGCCGGAATTTCATATCTATCTTCGTACATATGGAAAAAGTATCCTGCATCCACTTCGAGATTGACGATATTTTTGTAAGATACCCACTTTTTGTATAAAAGAATTTTGAAAACGTCTATCAAATAATTCCCAATGCCAAGCCGCGGACTTTCTTTGGCAATGCCGTCCAAGCCGTATACTTTGATTTCATCGTACAGCTTTTTTGCTTTCGCCGTAAATTTGGCATCCTCTTCTTGCGTCATGACAAAATCCATTTGTTTTGCGCGTTTCTCCCGCAGCTTTGCCTTGCATTGGGCGATAAAGTAGGCGTTGCGATCTTCGTTGCGGTGATTTTTCTCTATCAAAACGCCACCGATTTCGCAGTTTCTTTGACTGAACGGTTTTACGAGGCGTTTTGGAAAGACTGCTGATATGGGAAAAATGTATAATCCCAGCTTTGTCGCCAACTTCTTGACGTGCTTTGTGAGATCTTCCATAAGTCCTTTTGTGTTTGGTAACGAGGCTAAACAAATTAAAAAATTATCGGCGCTGCCGTCCTCGAGATACATAGGGTACGTATTGCCGAACCGTTTGCCGGCGAGTGTGTCGCGTATTAAATAATAGATGTCTTTTGCGTAATCAAATCGCTCCCCGTCGTAGGCTTTGTATTCACTGTCGTAATGCTTACCTATTGTGCCCAGCCGCCCATTTTGGTATTCGCGGATTGCTTTGATGCTGTCCATGGTCTCTTGTGTGTTGTTGAGTAAAATGATTTGGTTGTGCTCGGCAAGAAAATATGCCCATTCGAAGCTCTTTATCTTTTCCTCGTCTATTTGCGAAAATAAGTATTCGTTACCGTTTTTATCGGTAATCGTGCAATTTGCATATTGTTCAAAATCTATATTGATTTTTTCCAAGAATAACTTGAATTTTTTAATATAATTCATTTTCCAAAATACCTCTGTTGCAAATACGATGGTTTCACTAAATTATTGTTTATCTTTCCGTTATTATACACCCAATAATATAAAAAGTAAAACGATTAAGCGCACTATACCTTGCATGCAAGGTATAGTGCGCTATACTTATATTCTGCTTCTGTGGTAAAATTCCCTATGGGAACTACCGTAAACCGTACTTTCTTTTTATCGTTGGGCTATTAATCTCGTTACGAAATTATTCGGGTTTAACGATATATATTCATTTCCGCAAACACACAACACTAAAAGTTTCTTGCTTACTCCTTTTCAAAGAAGTAAGGAAAAAGAAAAGTACGGTTGTTACACCGTACTTTCTTTTTGTTGATTAGAACTCGTCGGGGTTAAACCCGTCGTTGCTCGCGGGGCGCTGAGGCTGTTGCGGGCGTTGCTGTTGCTGCGGTTGCGCAGGGCGCTGAGGCTGCATATTACCGGGCATGGACGTCGCGGGTCTTGCAGGTTGACCTTGACGCGGCGGCATTGCGCCGGTACTCATCGATGCGGGTCTGTTGCTGCCGGGCACGCTGTTGATCTGCGCCGACTGCGACGGGATACCCGAGCCAGCGTTGAGCTGCAAGCTGTTCTGCATAGGCGCGCTCTGTCCACCGCCGATCATGAAGCCGGTATCGGTCATGGTTTGCGACGTAGGCGGCAAGTATCCGAACGATTGGTAAGGAGCTGCTGCCGCGTTCAAGCGCATCATTTCTTCTTCGAGCTCGGTCTCGGATTCGAGGAGCGCCTCGATTTCCCTTCTCATCTTGCGTTTCTTGACGATAACTATGATAAGGATAATGAGCAGGATCAAGAACAAGAGTATGCAAGCGAGTATGATCCAGAACCAGAACCAGTGCGCCTGTATGAACGAAATCATTCTTACCCACATGGTCATTTCGGGCGCGTTGGTGCAGGTTACCGTAATCGTGCGGTTGTAAACCCTGCCCGAAAGGTCGGTTACATTGAAGTTGATATCCGCTTCGCCGCGGTAATTAAAGGTAAGCAGTATGAACGGTCTGCCGCCGTTTACCGTATCGTCGTAGTCGAACATCGCTTTGACCTTAGACGATTGCGACGATGTGACGGGATCGACGAACGCCATGAAGTCTTCGGCGTCGATATCCTCGAACCACATTTCGGGATAAATCTTGATCGTGCGCGTCTGCTGATCGTCGAGCTTCTCCACCGTGTATTCGTAAAGCGTCTTGCCGCCCTTATAATCGGGAGCGGTGTTGGTCGTAACGACTACGGGAAGCACGCGATCGATCGTTACATTACCCGCCTCGAACACGACGTTAACGTTAGCCGAGGAGCCTTCGGTCTTGGCGTAGATGCGCCAGCTGTCGATGGACGACGCAGAGGTCGTAGCCGCCGAAGTAAGCGCGCCCGCCGCCTGACCGGGAGCATAAATTTCAAGATTGTTAGTGCCGTCCTCTATAAGGCTCTTAATCGTGTAGCCCTGAGCGTTCTGCTCGCCGAGGAGCGCTACAACGTCTATCGAGCGAGTAACACCATAAGCGATCGTTTGCGTTTCGAGCGTTAGGTCGACGTCTTCGAGCGGATTGGCTATTATAATGTCGATTATAAGCGTGAACGTTTTGCCATCGATTACGCCGGCTTGCGCGCCGTCGATATAGCCGCTGTCCTTAATCTTGATACCGACCTTCTGGCGCCCGTAAACACCGGCGGTGGGAGTAATCGTGAAGGACTGCTGGTATGCGTCCGAATAGGACGGGTCAACCGAGCAAACGGTAACCTCGGGTATGGGATCCTGGTCGTCTCTTACTACGCCGTCCTTGTTAGGACCGTAAATACTCGGACGAAGGCTGGGATCGCCGTTATCGGTGTTGTAAACGCTTATCTCCTCGATATACGTGTAGGTATGCGTGAAGTTAGAGTTATCGCCGACTTCCGCCTTTTTGGCTTCCGCATCGTATGCGTCGCCGTTATCGTCCGTAATGAAGTCGAGTATGCTCAGCGTAACCGCTTTTTCGGTTATTTCGTCACCGACTGCGTCTTTACCCGCGCCCATAACCGTGATCGTCTTGTTAGCGCCCGGTTTCTCATACGGCGCAAGGTTATCTACGGTAAGGTTGATTGTAAGAACGCTGGTTACCGATGTTTGAATGGAGTCGCGGAAGCACAGCTGAACGGTTGCCGTCGCGCCGCGTTTTGCGGACACGCATTCGAATGTAATAGCCGCGAGCGAGGATACGTTGTACTTATTGTTTGCATTGGACGTGCGAACATTGAACAGCGTTTCGTTGTTGCGAATAATTCTACCCTCGTTGGAAGCCGTTTGGTTCATGAGATAGCCGTCGTTGCCCATAAGGCTGTTCTCGTTGCCGGAGTAAACAAGCACGTACTCGTCCATGTCTATATCGGCGTCGGAAATGATATCTCTGATATTGAGTCTTAACGACTTACCTCTTTCGAGCGTTTGGTCGAGCGTGTAGCCCTCAACGATCGAATAAGTAATCGCGTATGCGGGCTTGGTCTCGGTTGCGTCGAAATCGTTTATGGTCTTGATTTCGGGAACGTCGTTCTCGACGCGAACGTTGATAACCGTTTTTGCAAGCTTGCTCTTATCGCTCATGCCCGCACGGCTAGTCAAGGTATCCGCGGCGTAAAGCGTGACCTTAACGTTACTGTACTTGTAACGGTCTTCGTTCGCGTAACCACCGGTAGGCGGCTGACCCGTGAACGTCTTGCGGTTGATCTTGATAGTTACCTTGTGCGTGTTGTTATCGAAGCTAACGGTAACGATATCGCCAAGGCCCGTCAGGGTTTCCGCACGCTCGGGAACAACGTCGTAAGCGGTAGACATTATTATGCTCTCGGCGCTGCTGAACGCACGGTCCTTAACGTTGAGCATATCGTAGTCGTAGAACAAGCCGTACTCGGGATCTTCGAGGTTGTAAATATCCCAAGTGAGCGAGTCGCCCGCGGTACCCGTAAATGTGAGGAATTCCTCGTCGCGGTAAATCAAGGTGTCTTCTTCGTTTTCGTCGGAGCTCGGAACGCTTACCTGGGGATAACCCATGTTAAACGAGGTCGCCTCGGTAGCCATAAGCTGCGAGTTCTTGACCGAAGCGGTCAGTTGCGCAGCGACTTCCTTAGCTGTAAGCGACGAGCCTTCGTCGTTGTACGTGCGCTTGGATACGGTGATGTAAAGCGGGATGTTATCAAGCGATGTGCCGCTCGAAGCAATCGAAGCCGAGTTGGGAACGATCGTCAAAGTCTTACCGTTCTGCGCGATGGAGATCGTGAAGAAGCTGTTGGTGTAAGTCGCGAGGTCGAAATTCTTTCTGTCTGCGGAATCGTTGAAGTCGCCGTCTCTGCGATAGGCCAACATATAATCGCCTTTCTCGGATTCGGTGAGCGCAGCCATTTCATCCGCCTTAACGGCAACGTATCTGTCGCCCGACTTTCTGAGCATGGCGTAAACGTAAACGTCGTATGCCGCACTTTCCGCCTCAGCGTCGCCGTCGTAGAACAGCGTAGCGTTCGCCTTGTTGTTCGATACGAGCGGGATAATGACGGGCTCGTAGTTTTCGGTATACTCGGCGTAGCTCATGATCGTAGTGGCATACGCCTTAGAGGCGGCTACCGATTGGATATCGCCCGCGGTAATGTATACGCGAATTGTGATCGTGCCCGAAACCTCGCCGTGCGCGTCTCTGACCGCGAAGGTTACGTACGAATACTTGTCTGCAACGTTGATAACGTCTGTCGCGGTAATAACGATATTCTCGTCGGCCATAGGCGTTTCCGCCTTGACGTCGATCGCGTTTACGTTATTGGGGTTGGTGATGCGGAAGTACGAGCGGTCCGCGTTTTGATTAACGGTGAGACCTGCGTCGTCGTAAAGGTCGATATCGGATACGAAGTCCCTGAGACGGATAGAAACGCTGTCGCCTACGTGGAACTGCTCTTCCGGTTTGGTGCTGTTACCGATTTCGTAAACGGTGCCCTCCGAGCCGTCGCCGGTGGGATGCTCTACGTATTTAAGCACCTTTGCGCCCGTCTTGTTGAGCGTTGCCTGATCGGTTATCGTCTTAGGCGCGCTCGAACGAACGATTATATTGAACTGAACGCTGACAGTCTTGCCGCCGCCGTCTACGAGCGTAAGCGTTAAAGAAACATTGCAAACGCCGTTTGCCGTAAACTCGTAGCACATAAACTGACCGCCGCTCGTCGCGCCCTCGGGCGTTATTCTGTAATTGCCCGTGTGCGTGATCATACTGTCGGTATTACCCTCGTCGTATTTGGGCGTCTGGAAACGGAGCGTGCTTGCCGCATCGTCGCTGCCTACGATAAGCGAGCCGAGATAGTTGGAAGTGTTGGTGCCGAATGCGGCGTCAAGCGCAGTAGCGTCGGTGGCTTCGGCATAGTTTTCGCTGGCGTAGTTGTTCTTTACGGTTTCATACCAGCTGAAACCGCCGTCCTGATCGCCGTAGTTGAGGATCTCGCCGGTGCCGCTATCCGTCTTACGAAGGAAATCGTTGCGGTCGGCGGCGTAAAGCTTAAAGCTCTGCCCCGTCGTCATTTCGATCGTTCTGATATCCGCACCCTTGAAGGTAGCCGCGTTCGCAGTCGGGTTCTCGTTATTATACGAAATGGAGAACACGATTTCCTGCGGCGTCGTGGTATCTTCGGGCTTGGCGCTGTCCTTGAACGAGAACAGAAGGTCGACCGTGCCGCTGAACGCACTGGTAGCCGTGAACATGATAGTAGTATCGGTTACGTCGATACCGTTTTCCGTCTTAGCCTGAGCTGCGGTCTTGACCTTGACGGGAAGCGTAGTACGGGAAGCCGCGCCTACATACGTGTAGTTGGAATCCCCGCCGGCAGTTTCGGGCATGGTCAAGTAGTCATGAGTATACTTCTTAAACGTCTTGGTATCTTCGTCGTCGGAAGAACTACTGAGCTGTGCTTCGCTCGTAACGAACGAACCGCTGTCGCCGAGTACGATATCGTTATCGACGAGAAGATTGGTAACGTCTACAAAGAAGTTAGTGTTCTTGGACAGGCTGAACGAGTAAGCGGCGTTATTCCTGTAAGTAGACGAGCTGTTGATTGCCGCGTAGTTATTGAGCTGGCCTTTTTCGTTATAGAAGACCGAACGGTTGAGCGCAAGAGGGTCGTTATTCACGTAAACGCGAATGATTGCCGTTACGTAGTTACCGGACAGGAACGACGAACCGTCTACCTCATCGTAGAATATTACTCTGAACGGATAGTAGATATTGTAGTCGCCGTCGACCTTGAGGTGGTATTTCTCATACAGCTCTTGCTGCTTCGCAGTCGTTTTAAGCTCGTTCTGAGGAATATTGAGCTGAGTCTTAGCTACCGGAATAAACTGCAACGTGGACGAAACGCCCTCGCTCGGCGATACCGTAAAGAACTTGTTATAGCCGGGGTTGGCTTCCTTCATCGTAGTCACGTACGATTTGCTTATAGCGTCTTGAAGGTCCGCCGCAGTTTGAAGTTTATATTCCTCGTCATAGTACTTATATGCGTACGTTTCGCCCTTATCCGACGTAGTCGACGTGACGGTAAGGTCGTAATAGTTGTAAACCGCGCGAGGCGTACCGCCGAGTGCGTACGTAGACGCCTGCTGGATATGCTCGCTCTCCGCCGCGGACAAACCGCCGGTCAACGCCGAAGCCATATAGAACTTCATGGTGTCGGTCTTATCGGCGTCGTTATAATAGAGCCTGTAATCACCGAGCATACTGTCCGTACCGGTGGCTTTTTTGTCAATCAACGCAACGGTCTTACCCGCGACGTCGCTCGTCGTCATTTTTACGTGAACGTCGTCCGAATATCCGTCGATATCGTTGGTCTTATTGGTTTCGGGATTGGTGTACTCGACGGACGGCTTGGAGTTGTCGACGTCGATTTGTACGCTGATATACTGGACCTTGGAGTCCGTAACCGTCACCGTATTCGACACCGTTTTAAGCGCAACGGTAAGGGTGAGCAATCCGCTCGAACGCTCCGCGACCGACTTCTTTTTGATATTGAAGCCGTACTTATCCTCGCGGAACATACTTACGCCCTTAACGCCGTCGCATTGATCCCATACAACGGGAGGCTCGGAAATAGCGCCTACAGTTTCGCCCGTTTTAATCGCCGAAAGGTAGAAACGTTGGTCGTTAATATACCCCTCGGAATTAATGTAATTTAAGTCGTACTCGTAGGTTATATCAATATAGGGGTTGTTCTTAATGGAGTTTTCGCCCGAAGAACCAGACCACCTGCCGCCTTTGTTATCGGTAAGAGTAAGGTTATCGAGAACGAGATCGAGATTAGATCCCGTGCCCCAATACTTGTAGCTGTCGCCGTTATCGAGGAGCGCGTTAGCCTGCGACGAAGTGTACGCATTGGCAAACGTTACGTGAGTACGACCTTCCGTTTGGACGGTGCCGTCGGCAGGCATGGCTATATAGCTCATGGGAACTTTCGTTCCGTTGCTGACACTTGCCGATACCTTAATGGGATCGTAATAGAAAGGACTTGACGGGAAATGCTTATACGAAGCCGCCGAATCGATAAACGTGGAATCGCTCTGGCTCGTGATAGTTACCGTCTTTGCGAAGTAGGCGTATTGGAAGCGCTCCGCGAACGCGTAGGTATCCAATTTGTCCTGCGTGTAATAGCCTACCGTCGTATCCTTCTTGGGATAGTCGAGCGTACCGAGACCTGTCGTATTGATGAGGTAATCGGTCGTCTTGGGGCTGGTAACAGATGCGTCGACGAGAGTTTTCGCCTCGACGTTGGGATCGGTGCGGTAGTACTCGTGCATAGCGGTGATATTCGGGCTCTCGTAATCGTAGTAGAGGTCGATGAACCTTACGGTCGACGAGTATTCGCCCAAAGTTTCCGTCTTGGTCGCATTGTACAAGGTTGCGCCGTCGTGGTCGTCCTTAACGGCGATACCGAACCTCGTGGAGTATTCCGTACCGTTGCCGTTATCGGTTATTTTAATTGCCCAATATTGGCAGGTAGAACGAACGTCGTCCGCACCAATCGGAACGAAAATTTCCCTGCCGTTAGTGTCGAGCGTCTTCTTGTAATAGAGGATTTCGACAGAGATCCACTTGCTGTCGCCCGTCGCTTCCTGGTAGGTCTGCGAGTAAATAACAGCGGAGGTAGTATAGGTGTTGAACGCGCTCTCGCTTATACCTTCCTTTCTGTCAACCTTTGCGATAGGCTGTTCGAACTTATCGTCACTCGAATTGGTCGCCCACGATACAGGCGCGAGAATAACGTTCTGCATTGCGTCGGCATCGTCGAACAAATACATTTTATTGTTCGCGGACGCGTTTACTACGCCGGAATCGTGAAGCTCTTTGCTGTTGAATATATAGCGAGGCTGTCTCTTTTCCGCCGTATTATCGTACTTGATCATCCAGTGATAGTCGATATGGTTATTGTTGCTCTCGTCTATCGTCTGAGTAAGCGTTTCCGTGTTTTCCGTAGGAAGAGTGTTGACAACATCGACCAAAATGCAGAGGGTGTTGTACTGAACCTGCGCACGGTAGCCGTCCTGTACGTCGAATATAACGTAGATAGGCAACGGGAAAAGCTGCGTGGACGAAAGCGCGCGAATGACGATAACGTCCTCGCCCATGCTGTTCTTTGACAGCGACGCGCTTATGTAATCGGATAGATCGTACTTAGCGTCGGAAGCGTCCGCCTTTACGTAGTTGCCGCTGCCGTCGACCTTTAAGTACTCGGTAAAGTACGTGCCGAACTCGCCCGTATCGTAGTTGAACGTTTCGGGATTTTTGGTCTTATCGAGAAGCGCAGCTACTTTGATAGTGCCGGGAACGAAGGTAGGCGTATCGCCGTCCTTATCGTAGGCAACCTCCGCCGACGTAAACTGATAGGACGTGGGGTTGTTAGTCGTAGCAGTAACCGCCATGGAATAAGGAGCGGAAACGCGCTTATCTGTAGAACTCGAAGGCTTGTTGTTAGCCGCGGTGTTGAGCACAGGCTTAGCGTTAAGAACGGTAACCGTTACGAGGAATTCCATATTGGAATAGCCGTCGCTTACAGTAAAGCGAAGCTGAACGACGGCAGAAGTCGTACGCGAATTACCTGTGATATTGATTACGGGAATACCCTGAACGGTACCGAAGCCGACCGTAACGTAGCTCGAATATTGACCTGCGTTGGTAAGGAAGTTATCGGTATTGGCAAAGCTGAGCGTTTGCGCCGTAACAGGCGTAGAAGAAAGAGTTGCCGTCGGGCTCACTGCGTGTGTAACAGAATACGATTTAAGAATGGAATTCGTTACAAGGTCGGAGAAGCCGTCGTCTTCGGGGTTGGAGTTGAATTCGCTACGCGACGGGTTGATCGCAACCACGTCGTTTACGTCGGGATCGTATACGAAGTCGTACGGCGTAATTTGAACTACGTCGTTACGCTCTATAGTATAGTTTACCGCTTTGGCGCCGATATTGCTATTGGCGAGGAACGTTCCTTTTGATGTGTAATTGATAGGCTGCGAAGCGTCGGAAGTGCCGCGACGGGGAGATACCGCGCGGTTCTCAACTTTAACAAAAATCGGAATTGTAGAAACAACGGTCGTGTCATGAACGTCGACTACTTTTACCCTAAATCTGAAATACTCATCGTTGGTCGCGCGTAACGCCGTTATCTTCAAGCCTTTTATAGCTACAGTGTTACTGCTCGTATAATTGCTTACGTCTACAATACCCGTCGTTTTGATCAACGCATAAGTTTTATCGTTGAAAATTCCCGAAGGGATGTTAAGCGTTACGAGCTCGACGTTAAAGAACTTTTCCGTATTGTCGTATATGATTGGATCGGCGTTACCTCTCGTATCGAGGAAAACGGCTTCGCTGAGCTGAGCGTGACCGCCCACCGTAGTTACAAGCATATCGGAGTCCTGCAAGAAAGGATTAGCAGAGCCCGAATAGGCGTTGCCGTCCGCTGTGGTCGTACCCGCAGCAACGAGACTGCCGCCGGTCATATAGCTTATAGGCGAAAGGTAAACGCTGTCGCCCGTAACAAGCGTAGGGTTACTGCCGTTGCCGCTGTACGGATCTTGCGTACCGGGGGTGTAGCCCTCGAAGCCAAGCGAGAAGTTTGCCGCAGGCGACGTTGCCGTGGGCGCGGACGATTTGACCTTAATGGCAATGGGATACCACAAGCCGGTATCGGAAGTATCGGACGGGTCGATTATGCGTACCAATACGTAGAAGTCGCCCGTTCTCTCCCTTTTTCCGTCGAAGTCGCTGTACATATAAGTAGTAGCGGCACGCGCTGTGAAGCTTATGGTCTTATTATTCGTGTACTGATATGTTACGCAAGCGTTTGCCGCCGCGCCGCTACCTGCCAATGCTATTACGCTGCTGTTGAAGCCCGTATCGGTATTGCCCATAGCGGTAGTAGTCGAAGTGTTGTTTTGCGATCCCGCAAACTTGGCGTAATTACTCGTCCCTTTAAGCTTAACGCTCAAATTGGACATATCGACCTGAACGTACTCTTTGCTGGGCACGATAAGATTGGTCGTGCCTTGGGCAAAGTACGAGGTTAAGTTATTGCCGTCGTCTATGTCGTAGACCAGACTGTTTATGCTGAAAGGTTTGGTTTCGCCCGCTTTAAGCTCGACGTACGGCTCGGTCGCAATGCCTGTGTTAATACCGCTTACATCCGACGATGCATAGTACGGACGGGTATTTGCGATACGGAAAACAAGATCTATATCGGTATTCGTCGAACCGATAGCCACCTTTGTCGCCGTTTCGCTGGTCTGCGCCGTAATGGTCGCCTTGACGTACGTCGCTTGAGGGGGACGCACGCCCGTGGCTTTAACGGTTAAAGACGGGTATAAGCCGGTAGCGTAAGTGCTGTCCGCATTATAAGTGATCGTATAATAGGCCGTAGAGGTCGTATTTTCTACGCTCTTGAACGCTACTTTATCATACGAAGTATCGCTATCCGTATAAAGATCGCTTGCGTAAATGGTATACGCGGTCGTATCGTTGGGTGAAATTGGCTTGGGAAGGAATACCGTCTTTCTGTTCGTTGCGGAAGGATGATAAACCTTATATGCGTTATCGCTTGCCTGATAGTTAAGCTTTGCGCCATCGGTGCCTGTGGTCGCGGTAGCAGCCAAGCCGTAACGGTACTCATATCCAGTCTTTTTAAACACCGTTGCGTTTGCACTCGCGGTATTCGGCGCGGCCTTCGAAGTTATCGCGTAGTCGTTTACCGTCAGATAGAACATTGCAACGGAAACACCGCGCGTAGTAGTCGAACCGAACGCGTCGCGAACCCTTGTGTATAGCGTTAATCGCCTATCGGCTGTCGCGCCGTCCACGCCGTTGCGCGGGATCTTTTTAATGTTGGTTATAGTAAGTGTGCTCGCCGCCCACGTCCAATCGAGATAGTTCGTTGCAAGCGTTGTGCACGCGGAGTTAAGGAAAAGTCCTGCGTTTGCCGCCGGAAGAGTATCGTAGTTAGTGGTAGTGCCGTTGGTATAGTAAACGTTGTTCGTATTTCCGCCCGAAATGTTAGTATAGTCGGGGTCGTAAGCAATCGAGCTAGCCGCAATGGTAAGGTTACGGCTCGTGCCGCGGTAGTAGTTAGCCGCAGTGCTCGTAATGGTTGCGTTTCTGGAAGTAGGTCCTACGTTGACGTTATCGCAGGTTATCGTTGCGCTACCGTTACCCGCCGTCGTGCCGCGCGTATAAACCGAGTTCGTCATACCCGCTTTTACGTAGCTCGCGCCGCCACCGCCGCCGTAAGCGACACAACTGCTCTTGTTAGCGCCGCCCGCGCCGCCGTAGTAGCCGCCGCCACCACCGCCGCCGCCGCAGTTGGATGTACTGCTTTGACCGCCGGTGCCGAAGCTGCCTGCGCTACCGGGACGAGTACTAGTAGAAGCCGTACCGCCCGCTGTCGCTTGACCGCCGTTAGCGCCTGTACCTGCGTTACCGCCCGCCACTACGCCCGTGCCGCCGGTTTTAGTCGTACCGCCGCCGCCGCCGTAATACGCCGAGGAGTTGCTGTTACCCGCTCCGCCGCCGCCGCCTGCAACGATAAGGATCGCGCCCGTATTGCCTGAAAGCGAAGAAAGCGTACCGGTAGCCGTAGCGATATGGGTTGCGCCGCCGCCACCACCGCCGCCGTGACCGCAACTACGCGAAGAACGTGCCGCGCCGCCGCCGTTATAACCGCCGGCAAGCGTCGTTAAATAAGACGAAGTATTATTTCCGCCCTGTCCGCCTACAACTATATATAAAGTAGTGGCTGCGGTAAGGGTAATAGTAGCCTTAGTCGTACCGCCCAATCCCCTGACCGCAGTGTACGAGCTGTAACCCGTACCGCCGGACGCACCGCTGACGGAAAGCGTGAACGTACCCTTGGGAAGCTTTATCGACTGCACGCCGCCCGTATAGGCGTATGTAATAACGTCGCCGTTACTAAGCTTACCCGCGCCGCTCCAATCGCCAGTGAGCGTACCGCGGTTAGCGGAAGTCGTAACCGACTGTTCGGGCTGCGTAACGTCGTCTACCGACGGCGAAGACCCGAACACGTTAAAACACAACGCGCAAGTAACCGATATCGCGATAGCCGTAATTAATGCGACTATCAGTATCAGCGCGCGCTGCATTCCGCTTAGATGAAGTCTATTTGTGTTGTTTGGACGGTTTTTCATACCTTACCTCACTACGAAAACAAATCGTTTGTTTACAATTTGTTCATAATTTCGTATGTATACAGGTAAATGTTAACACATTGTTCACAATTTGTCAATACTTTTAAGAGTTTTTTCGACATAAGTTTTAGAAAATATTGAAAAATTTAGGTTGGGCGCAAACGCTTGACAAATTTAACCGCACAATATATAATTGTAAAGGTGCGCGGGGGTGGCGAAATTGGCAGACGCGCAGGTCTCAGAAGCCTGTGGGTAACACCGTACGAGTTCAAGTCTCGTCCTCCGCACCAAAAAATATGAACAGGTCTACCCTGTTCATATTTTTTATTATCGAGACTTGAACTCCTTGGGGCGTGAGCGTTAAGAAAATATGCCTGTGGCATATTTTTAGCGAACGCGCGAGCAGCTACGCTGCGTCGCGGGCGGATTGCGAAGCAATACGCGCCAGTCTCGTCCTCCGCACCAAAAAACCACGGATAGATTTTCTATCCGTGGTTTTTTATATTATTACCTGAACCTTACGCCCTGTGCCCTATTCCCTATTCCACTTCCACGAAGTTCTCGGGACCTACGCCGCAGATAGGGCAAACGTAATCGGCGGGAAGCTCGTCGCCCTCGTAGATATAGCCGCAAAGCTCGCACTTGAATTTTTTGGTCGGCTTTTTCGCGCTCGCGGCGGGAGTCGACTTATCCTCGAAGTAGGTCGGCGCGGTCTTAGGCGCGCTGCCCTTGATCTCCTTATGGTAATAGTCGTACGTCATGGGGTTGCGGTTGTTCAACTGCTCGGCGGCGCGAAGCTCGCCCAGGAACACAGTATGCGTGGGCGTTTCCATCGTGTTTATCACGTCACAAACGATATAGCCGCAGCTGTCGGTCAGAACGGGCAGTCTGCCTTCCACCTTGTAGTCCACGCCGTCGAACTTGTCTATATCCCTGCCCGACTTGAACCCGAACGTGCCTATGATCTTGGGATCGCTGTCCTCGGCAAGTATGGAAATGGCGAACTTGCCCGATTTCTTGATACACTCGTTGGTGAAGTTGGAATGATTGATACTGACGGCAAACGTGGCGGGCTCCGCCGTTATCTGCACGGCGCAGTTGGCTACGCAGCCCATCGGCTTACCTTCCGACCAACTCGTTACAACGTACACGCCGTAGGAAAGCTTGGTGATTATACTGTTTGACATGGTTATTCTCCTTAAATAGATTTTGTCGTACTTATTATACGTCGTACATATTATACATAGTTTTTCCCTTTTTGTAAAGAGTTAAAACCAAGGTTTAGTAAACTGCGCGGCAATCGTTTTCGCTTGACTTTTCATGCGATTTAATATACACTTATAGGGTATATATATTATAAGGATAGGAATTGCCAGTTTTTCGGCGTTTCCTTCGGCTTTTCAAAGGACTAAAATATGTATCGCATCGGTTTGGATATAGGTTCTACGACCATCAAGACGGCGGTGCTCGACGAAAGAGACACGCTCGTTCATTCGAGTTATCAGCGGCACAATTCGGACGTGCGCGCTACTTTATATTCCGTACTCAAAGACCTGCTTAAAAATTACAATACCTTTACCATTACTGTGACGGGCTCGGGCGGTATTTCCGTGTCCGAGTGGCTCGGCATACCGTTTGTTCAAGAGGTTATCGCAGGGGTCGAGGCTATTAAACGGCTAATTCCCGAAACGGACGTAGCTATCGAGCTCGGCGGCGAGGACGCCAAGATCACCTACCTTAAAGGCGGCGTCGAACAGCGCATGAACGGCACCTGCGCCGGCGGCACGGGCGCGTTCATCGACCAAATGGCGGTCCTTCTCAACACCGACGCGCAGGGGCTTAACACGCTCGCCAAGGACGCGTCCATTATCTACCCCATCGCGTCGCGGTGCGGGGTTTTCGCCAAGTCGGATATTCAGCCGCTCATCAACGACGGTGCGAAAAAGTCTGACATAGCGGCGTCCGTTTTCCAGTCGGTAGTCAATCAGACCATTTCGGGTCTTGCTTGCGGCAAGCCCATTCGCGGCAACGTCGCATTTCTCGGCGGGCCGTTGCACTTTTTGAGCGAGCTCGGACATAGGTTCGAGGTCACGCTCAATCCCGAAAAGTCGATTTTTCCCGAGAACTCGCAGGTTTTCAACGCTATCGGCGCGGCATACAAGTCCGAAAAACAGTTTACGAATAAGGAATTGCTCGAAAAGTTAGAGCGCGTAAAGGATATTGCCGACGCCGAGGTCTCGCGGCTCGATCCCCTTTTCAAGTCCAAAGACGAACTGACAGAGTTCCGTTTGCGGCACAGCAAGGTGTCTATACCATTCGCCGACATACAGCAACACAAGGGCGCGGCGTTCCTCGGTATCGACGCGGGCTCGACCACTACAAAAGCGGCGCTTATCGACAAGGACGGCGGGCTTTTGTATTCGTGGTACGGCTCGAACTCTGGCGATCCGCTCGCTTCGGTCATCGATATAGTCAAACAGATATACGATCTTTTGCCCGAGAACGCGTTTATCGGCTACGGCACGATAACGGGCTACGGCGAGAGCCTTATAAAAACGGCGCTCAACCTCGACAACGGCGAGATCGAAACAATGGCGCACCTCACCGCGTCGCAAACCATACTCCCCGGCGTAGAATTCCTACTTGATATCGGCGGGCAGGACATGAAATGCCTGCGCATCAAGGACGGCGTTATCACCGATATTCTTCTGAACGAGGCGTGCTCGTCGGGTTGCGGAAGCTTTATAGAAACGTTCGCGCGCGCTATCGGCATGAACGCCGCCGAGTTTTCCAAGGTGGGCGTGCAGTCCGCCGCCCCCGTCGATCTCGGCTCGCGCTGTACCGTGTTTATGAACTCGCGCGTCAAGCAGGCGCAAAAGGAAGGCGCGACAGTCGCCGATATTTCGGCAGGGCTCGCCTACTCGGTCGTCAAAAACGCATTGTTTAAGGTTATCAAGCTGCGCGACGCCGCCGAAATGGGCAGCAAGGTCATTGTCCAGGGCGGAACGTTCCTAAATGAAGCGGTTTTGCGCGCATTCGAGCTTGTGTCCGGGCGCGAGGTCGTTCGCCCCAACCAAGCGGGGCTCATGGGCGCGTACGGCGCGGCGCTAATAAGCCGCAACAACTACACGGGCGGCAAAAGCTCGATCAAAACGAAAGCGGAGCTTGAAGCGTTCCGCGTTGTCAAGTCGTCGCGTAGATGCGAAAAGTGCGGCAACCACTGCCTGCTTACCGTATCGGAGTTCGACGACGGGCGCACGTTCATATCCAACAACCGTTGCGAACGCGGAGGCAACGCGCCCGAGAAATCGCAAAAAAAACCGCCGAACCTATTCGACGAAAAATACAAACGGCTGTTCGCCTACTACCGCCCGCTGCCCGAGGACAAAGCGCCGCGCGGCACGGTCGGTATTCCGCGCGTACTCAATCTTTACGAAAACTACCCGTTCTGGTTCACCCTTTTCACCGAGCTCGGGTATTCGGTCAAGCTGTCGCCGCGGTCGAGCCGCGACGTGTATTCCCGCGGCATAGAAACAATGCCGAGCGAAAGCGTTTGCTACCCCGCAAAGATAGCGCACGGGCATATCCAGTCGCTCATCGACGACGGCGTGAAGTTCGTTTTCTATCCCTGCCTGCCGTACGAGCGCAAAGAGGACGAGCACGCCGACAACCACTATAACTGCCCCGTCGTCGGGTCGTACCCCGAGGTTTTGCGGCTCAATATGCGCGACGAGTTTATAAATAACGATGTCAAATTCATGGCTCCCTTCCTGCCGTTCGCTTCGCAAAAGCGCATGACCGAACGGCTCAAAGAGGAATTTCCCGATATCCCCAAGCGCAAAATCGCCGCCGCCGTCAAAAAGGCATACGCCGAACAGCGCGAATTTAACGATTGGTCGCGCCGCCGCGGCGAGGAAATCATAAAAGAGCTCGACGAGAACGGCGGGCACGGCATAGTGCTCGCGGGCCGCCCCTATCATCTCGACCCCGAAATAAACCACGGCGTGCCGCAAATGATAAACTCTTACGGGTTCGCCGTTCTCACCGAGGACAGCGTGGCGCACCTGCACCGCGCGCCGAGACCGCTCCGCGTTGTCGACCAGTGGACCTACCACTCGCGGCTGTACAGCGCGGCGAACTTCGTAAGAACGCGCGACAACCTCGACCTCGTTCAGCTCAACTCGTTCGGCTGCGGGCTCGACGCGGTAACGACCGACCAGGTCCAAGAACTACTCGAAGCGGCAAACAAGGTATACACGCTCTTAAAGATAGACGAGGTCAGCAACCTCGGCGCGGCGCGCATACGCATACGCTCGCTAATGGCTGTCATCAAGGACAGACAGATCAAAAAAATATCGGCGACCGAGCCCGCGCCGCAAGAAAAGCGCGTATTGTTCACCGAACAGATGCGCAAGGAATATACAATACTTGCGCCGCAGATCTCGCCCTACCACCTCGACCTCGTTCAGCCCGCGCTAAGGCGGTTCGGCTATAACGTTCAAGTCCTGCCCGACAGCGACAACTCGATCGCCGCGGGGCTTAAATATGTAAACAACGACGCGTGCTACCCTACCATAGTCGTCGTCGGCGAGATCATGGACGCGCTGCTTTCGGGCAAGTACGACCTCGACCGCACGGCAATCATCATGACCCAAACGGGCGGCGGGTGCCGCGCCACAAACTACATAGCGCTTATCCGCCGCGCGCTCAAAAGCGCGGGCATGGCGCAGATCCCCGTGATCTCGCTGTCCGCACAGGGCATCGAGAAGAACCCGGGGTTCAGTATCGGGCTAAAAGAGCTCATTCCGCTCGTAAACGCGCTTTTATACGGCGATCTACTCATGCGCTGTCTGTACAGGGTACGCCCCTACGAAAAGGAAAAAGGCGCGACCCAGGCGCTTTACCAGAAGTGGAACGACCTGCTCGGCAAGGAGTTTGCGAGCGCCAACGTGCCCGTTAAGAAATACTGCAAGCAGATTGTCGCCGAGTTCGGCGCGGTCGAAACGCTCGATATAGCCAAGCCGCGCGTGGGTATCGTCGGCGAGATACTCGTCAAGTTCCACCCGCTCGCCAATAACTACGCCGTAGACCTTATCGAAAAGGAAGGCGGTGAAGCGGTCGTGCCCGACCTACTCGACTTCTTCATGTACTCGTTCTACGACTCGACAATCAAGCACGACCTGCTCGACGGCTCGGGCAAGGCTAAGCTTGTGTCTAACGTCGCTATCAAGTTTATCGAGCATTTGCGCAAGCCCATGATCGACGCACTGCGCGACACCAAGTTCGGCGCACCGACGCGCATAGAAAAGCTTGCTAAGAAAGCCAAGGAAGTAACGTCACTCGGCACTATGGTCGGCGAAGGCTGGTTCCTGACCGCCGAAATGATAGAGCTTATCGAGGAAGGCGCGCCCAATATCATTTGTATGCAGCCGTTCGCCTGCCTGCCCAACCACGTTACAGGCAAGGGCGTCATGAAAGAGCTCAAACGCCAGTACCCGCAATCGAATATCGTCGCCGTGGACTACGACCCCGGCGCGAGCGAGGTCAACCAAATCAACCGTATCAAGCTCATGATGTCGGTAGCATTCGACAGTATCCACAACAGCTAATCAATAAAATTTATCCTTAAATTCAGAGGTAGAACCATGAACACAACAGCATTAGTCGGCGCTCAGTGGGGCGATGAAGGCAAAGGCAAGATAATCGATATCTTGGCGCAAAACGCGGACTACGTAGTTCGCGCTACGGGCGGAAGCAACGCCGGTCACACCGTCGTCAACGGCGACAAGACCTATAAGCTTCATCTCATCCCGAGCGGTATTCTCTACCCCGACACCGTCAATATAATCGGTAACGGCGTAGTGCTCGATCCCAAAGTAGTGCTCGAAGAAATGGACAGCCTTGCCGCGCTCGGTGTTAAGTTCGACAAGCTTTTGATCGATCTTCGCGCGCATATCGTCATGCCCTATCACAAGGAGTTCGACGAGCTCGCGGAAAAGGCTAAGGGCGCGAACGCTATCGGCACGACCAAGCGCGGTATCGGGCCGTGCTACGCCGACAAATGCGACCGCATAGGCATAAGGCTTATCGATTTCCTCAACCCCGAGGTTTTCGCGCAAAAGCTCAAAGCCAATCTCGAACTCAAAAACAAAATAATCACCGCTGTATACGGCGGCAAACCGCTCGACTTCGACGAGATCTACGCCGAGTATATAGAGTACGCCAAACGCCTTAAACCGTTCGCGTGCGATACGGGCGCGGTGCTTTATAACGCCATTAAAGCGAATAAGCGCGTAGTATTCGAGGGCGCGCAGGGCACGCTTCTCGACCTAGATAGCGGCACGTACCCGTTCGTCACGAGCTCGCACCCGATAACTGGCGGGTTCTGCGCGGGCGCGGGCGTCGGGCCTACCGCTATCAAGGAATGCTTGGGCATTGCCAAGTCGTACACCACGCGCGTTGGCGCGGGTCCGTTCCCTACCGAGCTCAACGACGAAGTCGGAGAGCATTTATTAAAGGTCGGGCGCGAGTACGGCGTTACGACAGGCAGAGCGCGGCGCTGCGGCTGGCTGGACGCGGTCATACTTCGGCTCGCCGTGCGCATAAACGGACTTACCGCGCTCGCTATCAATAAGCTCGACACACTTTCGGGCATTAAGAAATTAAAGATTGCAACTAAGTATATCCTTGCCGACGGCACCGAAACCACGGACTTCCCCGCCGATATCAGTATGCTCGAAGGCATTACGCCCGTTTACGAGGAGTACGAGGGCTGGACGGAAGACCTTTCGGGCTGCAAGTCCTTTATGGAACTGCCGAAAGCCGCGCAGAACTATATTAAAGCGATAGAAAAACTTATTGACTGCCCCGTCACCATGATCGGCGTCGGTCCCGACAGAGATCAAAATATATCCAAATAACCTACTTCTTTGAAAAGAAGTAGGCAAGAAACTTTTAATGTCGTGTATTTGCCTAAGTGGTTCATTAAACGCTACACCCGATTAGCTTCGTGTCGTTATTTATTACTCAACGCCACTCCATCATTCTAAGCGTCAGCGAAAAATCTCAACCTTATTCGCCTTCCCCTATTGAGAAAGGGGGACCCCGTAGTGGTGTCGGGCATTATTAATTCTACGTATTTCTAATTAAAATGAAAAACCAACACCTAATCAAACGGTTTGTATCATACTACAAGCCGCATAAAGCGTTATTTATTCTCGACATGGTATGCGCGCTTACGATATCCTTGTTCAATCTCGTATACCCGTATATCACCAAAGAGATAATAAACAACTACGTTCCCAACCGCATGATGACAATGCTGTTATCGGCTGCGGCGTTTTTGCTCGCCTTTTATGCTATCAAGGCAGGACTTAACTATATCATGCACTCGTGGGGACATATCGTCGGCGTGCGTATGCAAGCGGATATGCGTCGTGAGCTGTTCGCGCACCTGCAAAAGCTGCCCTTCACTTACTTCGACGATAACAAGACGGGCGTTATCATGAGCCGCATGACGAACGATCTGTTCCAGGTCTCCGAGCTCGCCCACCACGGTCCCGAGGATGTGTTCCTGTCGATCGTGACGATAGTCGGCGCGTTCGCTGTGCTCGCCACA
This sequence comes from Clostridiales bacterium, assembly GCA_014799665.1. Lineage (NCBI taxonomy): Bacteria > Bacillati > Bacillota > Clostridia > Eubacteriales > Clostridiales bacterium. The sequence goes on along the minus strand of JAAVHP010000012.1, from coordinate 140,649 downwards.
ATGAATATCTATCTCGCGCTTATAGTGTTCGCGTTCATACCGATCGTGGTCGTGTACGCAATACTCATGCGCAAGCGCATGAAGCGCGTGTATAATCAATCGCGCATAGCGCAAGCCGAAATCACCGCCGACATAGAAAGCGCGATTTCGGGTATGCGCGTTTCGCGTGCGTACAATGCGGAACTTCACGAATGCCGAAAGTTCGAGGGCGAAAACGCCGCGCTCGTCAAGTCGCGCAGTAAACAGTTCAGGGTCCTAGGCGAGTTCCACTCGACAATGACGCTGTTTCTCGATTTCCTGTATTTTGCCGTACTGCTCGCGGGCGGACTGTTCTTTTACTACGGCAAGATAAACGTCGGCGACTTTACCGCGTTCGTGCTGTATATTTCCACTCTCATAACGCCTATCCGCACGCTCGTCAATATCTACGACCAGATACAGGAAGGCGCGACGGGGTTCAAGCGGTTTTGCGATATCATGGACGTGCCCATAGAGCCCGAGAGCGAGAACGCGCTTAGCCCCGAACGACTGGACGGCAATATCGTATTCGATAACGTTACGTTCGGCTACAATCAGGACGGCGCGGACGACGGAACGGGCGAAGCGAAAAAGGTAATTCGAGATTTCTCGCTGACTATCCCGTCTGGCAAGACGGTCGCGCTTGTCGGTCCGTCGGGCGGCGGTAAGACCACGCTTTGTCATCTTATCCCCCGCTTTTACGAGATCGACAGCGGCAGAATAACCGTCGATGGGTACGACATCCGCGATTTGAGCCGCGCTGCGCTCAGGCGGAATATCGGCATGGTCGCGCAGGACGTTTTCCTGTTCAACGGCACGATAAAAGAGAATATCGCGTACGGCGACTTCGACGCGACGGACGAACAAATAATAGAAGCGGCTAAGCGCGCGAACATACACGAGTATATTTCCTCGCTCGAACACGGGTACGATACCAACGTCGGCGAGCGCGGCGTTAAACTCAGCGGCGGGCAGAAACAGCGCATATCGATAGCGCGGGCGTTCCTCAAAAACCCGCCAATACTCATACTCGACGAAGCGACGAGCGCGCTCGACAACGCGACCGAAATGCTTATCCAGTCCGCGCTCAACGACCTGTCGCATGACCGCACTACCCTAGTCGTGGCGCACCGCCTGTCCACCGTCAAGTCCGCCGACGAGATAATCGTCATTACCGAGGGCGGCGTAGAGGAACGCGGCACTCACGACGAACTTATCGCCCTCGGCGGCATTTACAAGAGCTTATACGATTATCAGTTTAAGAATTTATAACTTACTTTCTTTTTCGAAAGAAAGTAAGCAAAGAAAACTTGCGTTAGTTGTATGCACAATTATGTCATTCTGAGCGTCAGCGAAGAATCTCTACTTCTTTGAAAAGAGGTAGGCAAGAAACTTTTACGCTTTTATTTAAAGGTAGTTGAGCTCAACTACCTTTTTCAAAATTAATAATATTTTCTAAAACACGGTTACGGCGAGCCACAGTCCGCCGAGCGCGGCGAACAGCGTGGGGATAGCGACGGTAACGCCGATTTTCAAAAAGTCGAGATACCCGAATTTAAGGTCGTGCTTGCCTATTATCGAGCTGAACATAATGCCGGCGAGCGCGCCTATCGGGGTCATGAACGCGCCGATATTCGAGCCGATAACGGTTGCGAACACTGCGGGCAGTCCCGCCATGCCGTTACTGCCCGAAATGATCGACGAGAACAATACGGACATAGGGATATTATTTATTACGTTCGCGGCTATAAAGGAAGTCGTGCCGTACTTTAATATCGATAGATCGCTGCCCAAAAACTCGCCTATCCTAGCTGTAACGCCCACGTCGCCAAGCACAACTATCATTACGAACATGGACAGCACGAACGGCACCAACTGGTACGGCGCGCGTTTAAGGCAGCCTATAAGCGCTTCCGGCTTTCTCCTCCGCACGATGGAAATTATGCCCGTGAATATAAACAAGCTCCCCACCGCGCACACGGCAATGAGCCACATTTCCAAATTTATATACGACCCGACGGCGAGCAGGACGGTACACACGCCGAGGTGCGCGATACCCACCCATAATAATAGTTTATCTTTTATTACGACCTGTTCGCTCTCGCCTTCTATCGGCGTTTTTAGCTTGCGCCCGTATACTAACAGCAGCGCACCGAGTGCGACTAGCCCTGCGAAAATCGTCGGGATAAAGCTGTATTTAAGGTATTCGGCAAACCCCAGTCCGCACGCGGTCGCTAGATAGATATTCGTCGGGTTGCCTATGATAAGCGCCATACTCCACGTATTTGCCGCTACGAACTCGGCGGCGAGATACGGCATGGGGTTGATTTTTGCGTTCTTGGCGAAGTAACAAATGAACGGCGTGAACGAAAGTATTATAATATCATTCGAGGTAAAGACCGTAAGCACCGATACGATCAAATACAAATACAAAAAAAGTCTTATCTGCCCCGTCTTGGCTTTTTTGAGCGTAACGCTCGCGAGGTAGCTGAAAAACCCGAGCTCGTCGAGGAATATCGACAGCACCGTCATCGACAGGAACAGCACCAAAATTTTCAGCGGGTTGATCGCCGTGTCGGCTATTAACGCATTGCCTACCGTCGCGAAGTCGGTATCCGCGCAAAGGAAAATAACGATTGCGCCTACAATCGTTACTACCCAATAGGTATCGATACGTATTTTGCCGAGCTTTATCTTGGGAAAGAATAAAATGCTCAGTATCATAACGATACACGTTATACAGCAAAATATTATCGGTAAAATCATTTTTTCCTAATTTATTTACTGACGACCTTGATAAACTCGGCGAACAACGGGTGCGAGCTGAGAAGCCGCGACTTGTATTCGGGATTGAATATCGTGCCGATAAAGAACTTGTTGGTGGGAATTTCGAACGCTTCGGGCACACCAGTCGGGGAGTGTCCCGAGAACACAAGCCCGTTCTTTAAGAACAACTGCTCGTACGTTCCCGAAAAATCGAAGCGGTGGCGGTGGCGTTCGCTGATAGCGGGCGCGCCGTAAATACGGCTGAGATAGGTGCCGGGCGTTATCATTGTAGGGAACGCGCCCTTTTTGAGCATGGGCGGTTCTACGCTCGTCACAACGCCGTACGCCGAGTTCTGATCGAATTCCTGCGAGTTGGCGCCCGTCATGTTGCAAACGTTGCGAGCAAACTCAACAAGCCCTGCTTGCGCGCCTAAGCCGATAAGAAGGCACGGCACGTCGTTCTCGCGCGCGTACTTAGCGGCGATTATCTTACCGGTAAACCCGCGCTCGCCGAAGCCCGAGCCGATAACGATACCGTCGTAGCCTTTAAGTATATCAACGTTCTGCTCGACTTCCGCGCTCGATACGAGCGAGATGTCAACGGCTTCGTTCTTCATGAGCCCTGCCGCCCACAGCGCGTCGGTAAGCGATTGATAAGCGGTCGCCTTTTCCACGTACTTGCCGACGATAGCGATACGCACGCGCTTTTCTGCGCTCTTGACCGCTTCGCCGCGCGCGCTCATATCTTCCCACGCCGAAAGCTTGGGCTCTTTTATTTCCATTTTGAGCTTTGTGAGCGCCACGCCGTCGATATTCTGCGCGTGCAGTCTTAGCGGCACTTGGAAAAGATCCTGCGTAGTCACGCTCTCGATTATACAGCCGCGGTCGACGTTGCAGAACAACGAAAGCTTTTTCTTAGCGCCCTCGTCGAGCGGTTCGTCCGAACGGCACACGATAATGTCGGGGCTGATACCTATGTTTTGAAGCTCCTTGACCGAGTTCTGCGTGGGCTTGGTTTTGTGCTCTCCGCTCATCTCGATAATAGGAACGTATGTAATATGCACGTACAGCGCGTTACCCTTGCCGAGCTCGCCGCGGCACTGACGGATAGCTTCTAGATAAGGATGGTTTTCTATATCGCCGACCACACCGCCGATTTCGCACACGACAACGTCCGTTTCGGGACGGTTGAGCGTGTACAGCGTGCGCTTGATCTCGTCGGTGATATGCGGCACGACCTGAACGGACTCGCCGTCGTACGCGCCTTCGCGCTCGCGCTTGATAACCGCAGAATATATCTTGCCGCTCGTGATATTGCTGTTTTCGGTAAGGTTCTGGTCCAAAAACCGCTCGTAATGCCCGAGCACGAGATCGCCCTCGCCGCCGTCGTCGGTAACGAAAACCTCGCCGTGCTGGTACGGACTGAGATACAGCGAATCCACGTTAAAGTACGGATCGAACTTAACGATATCCACGGTATAGCCTTGAGCCTTGATAAGCATAGCCATGCTCGCCGCGGTTATTCCCTTGCCCAGGCCCGACACAACGCCGCCGGTGACGAAAATGTATTTTGACATGAGATATATTCTCCTACGATTGTCTATGGTGTAACCTATAACCTATTTATTATACCACTATTGCATGATAAAAGCAAGCTTTTACAGAAAGCCGTGAAAAATTAAACTTACTTTCTTTTGAATAAAAAAAGTAAGCAAAGAAAAGTTACGTTTATGGTTATAAGCTTTATTTACACCCATGCGAAGGTAGCTAAGTTGAAATGAGATTCTTCGGCAACCCTCAGAATGACGGAAAGAATGGCGTAGATAAATTTATAACGAATTAAAGTTCCTCGGGTGTAACTCACAACGAACCACCCAAGCAAAGACACGACCCAAAAAGTTTATTGCCTGCTTGTTTCAAAGTGGCGTTGAGAACTTAATAACGAAACGAGATTACTCGGGCGTAATGTAAAATAAACCACTTTTGCAAACACACGACACTAAAAGTTTCTTGCCTACTTCTTTTCAAAGAAGTAGGTAGGTTAAAGCTTAAAATTGATCTCTTTGAGCTTTTTTGCGTTATACTCGACGACGTCCAACAGCCGATCGAATATGCGCTTAGCGTCGGCGCGTTCTGGAATAGACCGAGAAAGATTACTGTCGGTATTATCAGAGTGCGCAAAGAAATTCCGCTGCGCGAAATACTCGGTATACAGCGCGACCATGACCTCGGCGTACACAACGCTGTTGATACGCTTGGTATACCCGCTTTTCAGCACGTACTTGCCGCTCTCGTCCTTGTCGTACGCCTGACCTATCATCTTAACGTTGATACCCTCGGCGCGTTGAAGATCGAACACGAACCGTTCAAGCCCGCGGAACGCAGGCACAAGCAAAACCGAATAATCGCTCAAAACAAGCTCGCTTACGCCGAAATCGTGAATACCGTACGAGAAATCCTTTCGCGCCTGCTCTGACAAAAAGTCATACGCCGTCGGCAACCGCTTTTTGAGCTTAGCGTCGATCTCGGCGAGTTTCTTATCCGCCTTAGCTGTGCGCACCGCCTTTCCGCCGTTCTGCTCGAACTTATTTTGATCCTCGCCTACATATCGGTTAAGCTGCTCCACGACCTCGCCAAACAGCTTGGTCTCCTTGCCTTGGAGTTGAAGCGTTTTGCGCTTAGACGCGTACCTAAGCAAAACCTTTTGCCCCATGCCGTCAGTAAGCGTGTACGCCACGACCTCCTGTTTATCCCCGTCGCCGTCGGTTTGTTCGAGCGCCACCACGACGCCGCGTGACTTGAAATACTTAACCGTACTCTCTATCGCATTGAGCGGACAGTTCTTAACCGAATATCCGTTCTTATACTCGGTCTTATCGGTCTTAGCGCTCGGCTGTGCCGATTTATCCTTGGGTGGTCTGCCGCGCTTTTTTGGTGCCGCAGCGTTCACCTGCGCCGATTGCTGTTGCTGCGGCGACGGTATAGGCTGAGCAAACGTTATTGTCGTTTTCTCGCCCGTAACGTTATCGGCCTGCGCTAATTTCTTCGGCGGTCTTCCGCGCTTTCGCTTGCCGCTGTCGGAAGCCTGTTGAATATCCGGACGACTCGCAGGTTTTAATCCCGCGCCCGTAGTTTTACCCTCGTCGTCCGAGCCAAACGATATAGTAGCTCTGCGCGGCGTTAAGCTCGGCGTTCTGCTGCCCACAGATATGGCAATACCGACCTTCCCGTCGCGTTCGTCACTATGTTCCGTATCGCGCTGAACGTTACTCACGCCCTGCTGCGGGCGTACATTCACCCGATTTCCATCGAACTCGCCGTACGAGGTCAGCGGGCGTTTAACAATAGACGTACCACCGTTTCCGCCGTTCCCACCGAAACCACCGTTACCGCCTAGTCCGCCATGTCCTGCGTTGCCACCGTTTCCCCCAAAACTTCCGGTACCGCCGTTCGCGTTCGAGAAGCTGTTGCTTGACCTATCGTTGGGGCGATTACCGTTAAGTGCGATATCGCGTTTAAAACCGTCGTTACGCTTCTTACAAGTCTGCGGCGGGAATATTTCGTCGGTAGAAATGATTGCGCCCTTAGCCGAAGCAAACACCGTAGGCGCGGGTCCGAACTCACTGCGCCGTCTTAAACTATCGGGCGCGACAAATAGCTTGGCGCGCATACCCATATCGCCGCCGACATTTGTCGTCTGCATTTGAGAAATCGAATATGTGTTTTCGGGCTTAACCGCCGCACCCTGTGCAGGCACGGTCGAACGCTTTACCGATTTGCTGTCCGAGCCGAACAGGTCGAGAAGCTCCTTGGCAAAGTCGTAACGCCCCGTTATTGACACTATGCTTGCCGTTGTATCGTACACGACGGCAACCTTTGTTTCGTCACGCAAAAACGAATATCTGTCGTAGTGCGAACGCTCGGTAGCCCGAACAGTTCCGTTTGGAACGAAAAGCTTAGTATCGATTTTATCGATAAAATCGTTTACCTCGCGTTCTTCGCACGGCGAAATATTATACCTTACGTTATCCATTTATTCTCCGCGATAATTTTATTTCGTTATCGTTAAGTTTATAATTTATTAAGCAAAAACACGTAGTATCACGCCTTTAAACACCGTAAAGGCCGATCAATTATTTTTTATAATTATTTCCGCTAAACTATTCTTTTAACTCATTCGTAAATATTTAGTGCGTCCAATTTGATTGGACGGTCGAATATATTATATTGTATTCGACCGCCGCACAAATATTTCTCTTTTAGATTTTTGTCCATTAGTAAAGGCGACGCCTTATTAGGCTCGCCTTTTACTTTGCGGTTTATTTCTTGACCTTGCGGAACCTTACGACGTAAACTATAACACCTGCGAGCAGCACTACCGCTACTACAATGAGCACGGTCGAGAGCGTGGTCCAGGTCGTGGGCGAGCTCGATCCGCTGCTTACAACGGTGATAGTGTAACGCAACGTGTAGGGGTTGCCCGCTACGTCGGTTGCCGTGTAAACGACTTCGTATTCACCAGCCATCGTGAAGGTGATTTCGGTGCCGTTATTTTCTTTGTCATAGTTGCTGCTGAAATAGCCGTCGACGGTAGCGTCAGAAACAGTTTCTTTGGACGGATCGATGAGCTTTTTGGTGATCTTGATATCGCTCTTTTCGCTGTCGTCTTTGAGCTCCATCGTGCCGAACGTGAACTTATCGCCTACTTTGTAAGTCGAATTGACCACGGTGCCGCCCGTTACGGTGAACTCGGGAGCGTCAATATCGCCAACGTTGATATAGTAGGTGGCGCTTACGGCGTCGGCATTCTTATAGGTTGCAGTATAGGTAACGGTATAAACGCCGTCCTTGGTTGCCTTAAAGCTCTTAACGCCGTTCTCGTCCTCGTCAACTTTAACTTTGCCGCTGGCGGAATCTCTTACTTCCACTTCGACAAACGCGTCGCCGTTGTCGGTGTATGCAATAACCTTGGGAAGCTCTACGGGTTTAGCGTTAGCATCGGTGGATACATACTTAGCCCAGTAGGTAGGCATATCGCCCAAGACTTCGATAACGGGAGCAGCTTCATCGATAGCAGTGAAGTTGGTCGAGCCGGTTGCGAGTGTCACGTCGTTTTCATAATCGAATGCGGCGGAAGTGTAGCCGTCCTTTTCGATATTCTCGTCGGCAATGTAGCCGTCCATAACGCTGTACTGACCGGTGGATTTAGCGGTAAACTCACTACCCATGATAGCGAACGCACCGGGGGCGTTGATCTGGCGAACCAAACGGTACGTACCGCTACCGGGTATGCCGTCTATAACCTCGTTTTTGAGCTTATACTTAACGTTTACGTTACCGGTGGAATCAATTGTAGCGGTTGCCGAAGTATGAGTCAAATCGTCGTCGCCGGCTGCAACTCCGCTAAGCGTATAGCCATAGATATTACTCGCACCGTTCACGTCGAATACGCGAACAACCATCGTATATTTCTCGTCGTCGCCGGTAGCTACCGAAGCGGTAAACTTAATGTTCTGAACGTAAATGGTAGCAATACCGTCTTCTTCGGTCGATGCGGTTTCAAGCGTTACGTTGAGCGCGTTGCCCTTCGGATCGTATACCGCAACCTCAAAGCCCGTGTAATCGCGCATAGCTACGGGGATATCGGTGATCTTGAACCAGCCTGCGTTTACGGTGTCGCCCGCTTTGATATCGGATGCTTTTTCAAGAGTGATATTTTTGCCATCGTACTTATAGTCGTTAGTTACGCCGTTAACAACGGTTATCTTAGCTTCGCAGTTTACGAACGCTGCCGCATTGTCGACGATAGTCAAATCGACGTATTCGGTTTTCTCGTCGACCGTCTTTACGCAGTTGCTCTTGAAGTTGCCAAGGTTGTCCTTAACACCTACGTAGAAGTAAAGCGCGGAAGTAAGTTCGAGTTCGGTCTTGCCCTTGATTACGAGCTTACCGTCTTTGATGTCGGCTACTTCGCCGCCGTCAACGGAGATATAAGCGCCCTTATCGTTATAAACCCTGTAATCAACCTGCGGACGGGTGTCGTCTGCGTCGGCGTACTGAGGATACGGAATGGTAAGAGTCTTTTCGGTTGCCGAGAGATACTTGTCTACGGTTACCTCGGCGGTAGTAGGCGCAGCCTCGTCTTTCCATTCGTCTTGAAGCGTGATGGTATAGGTCTTGGACGAAGTGTTGTTAGCCTTATCGCGAGCGCGGTAGAGAACGGTATAGGTGCCGGTCTTGTCGCCCTCTCTCTTATACTTAGCGAAATCGAAAGTGAAACCTTTTTCAAGATCGAATATAAGGTTTGCTTCCTCGTCGTCGTATACAGAGCTATCAACGGTAGCCTTGTTGTCCGTGCCGTTGTTCGCCAAGATATTGGTGAATTCGATAACGGTCTTGGAATTATCTGAATCGTAGATACGGAAGTAAACCGAAATCTTGTCATCCTTGTGATCTTCGTCGGGATTGACTTTATCTTTGTTGTCGACAACGGTGGGAACGGTGAAGTGAACCTTGCCGCTCAGCTCTTCGTTTTCGTAGCCGCTCGCGTCGATTACTTTCATGCCCCAAGTCTCGGGTATAAGGTGCTCATCAATGGTCTTGAACACGGGTGCAACAAGGTCCGAAACGGTGATATAGTACACACGTTCGCTCGACTTACCATTGCTTCCGCCCTCTTTGTAGGAGTCATTGTAAGCAACATATTTAACTTCGTAAGTGCCGAGTTCGCGAGGATAGAAGGTCATAGCCTGATCGTTATCGAAAACTACGTAGTCTTCCTCATTCTCGGTATAAGCATAAGCATAGCCGTCGTCGTCGATAAGAACGTTACGAACCTTCTTGTCGTCGGGACCCTTTACGGTGATTTCTACCTTGACGTTATCGTCATAGGTATCGGTAGCCGTCGCCTTGGGAAGGGTTACGGCGCGGTTGATCGAAACGTCTTTCTGAACGCCAGAAACCGAAAGCGTAGGGTTGCCGTATTCGGGAACCGAAGCCTGTATATTAACGGTAAACGTTTCGGTAAGACGTTTTGCATTCTTTTCGTTGCCAAGCGTAGCTACATAGGTAAGGAATACCTTGCCGTTCTTGCCCGCGTTCTCGTGCGAAGCGACAAAGGTTCTATCCTCTACTGCAACAGAAGGGCTGAGGTTGTACGCTTCGGAAGCTGCCTTGCGGCTATCCAAAACTTTAACGGAATAGCTACCTTCGTACTCGCGGAGTACGTTATCGTCGTCATAATAATAAACGTGCGCATAAGGGAGCACAAACGAGCTATCCTCGCCGTACTTAATATACGAAGGAATATCTGCGCCGTTGTAGTCTACTCTAAGGAAGTATTCTTCGTCAAGGCGCGATTTAACGTAATATTTATAAGAAACGCCCGCATCGTTCGTGTATTCGACGGTATAGTTACCTACCTGATTGGCGATAACCTTGCCGTCCGTGACGGTTGCTTCTTCGCCGCTCGGCGTGGTGACCTTAGCTTTTGCGCCGACGGTGAATTTATCGCCGTAATCGACGGTTTCCTCGATCGTAATGCCGGTAGCGATCGCGTTATCCGATGAATCGGTATTGCCTTCGCCTTCGCCGCCTTCTTCCGTACCGGTTTCGCCGGTAGACGGTCCTTCGCCCGTTTCGGGTTCGGCGAATGCCCTGAACGGCATCGTGAACGACAAGCACGCGAGCACGATAGCCAAGCACAACGTTATTATGAGCGCTTTAAGCCCACAGTTTTTGATTGTAGCGAGTTTTTTCATTTAGTCGATATTCTCCTAAAATATGCTTTTGTACACATATACTGTTAAATTATACTATCACGCAAGAAATTTGTCAAACATTTTAACCGCCCTTAGCGAAAATAGTTTTGCGTTTTTTACGGAACGGATAAAGGTATTCCGCCGCTTCCCTACTATTATGAGAAAGGGCGATAAAATTAATGCGTAATTAGGAATTCATCTTATAAATAATATTAAGTCCTCTAAGTGTCAGTGTTCTGTCCACTATATCTATAACGCTCACGCACCGATTGACTATATCGGATATGCCGCCCGTAGCTATTACCTTAGCGTCCGGCAGTCCCGCTTCGGCTTTAAGCCTGCGCACCATGCTCTCCACCATTCCCGAGTACCCGAATATGATACCCGATTGCATATTTGTGATGGTCGTTTTGCCTATCGCTTTCTTGGGAACGGATAACTCGACCTTTGGAAGCCGCGCCGCAGCCTGTGCAAGCGACTCGGACGCAGCTTTCAGCCCGAATGAAATCGCCCCACCGAGTAGCTCGCCGCGCGCCGACACAACGTTGAAGGTCGTCGCCGTGCCGCAATCAATAACTATGCACGGTCCGCCATAGATCCTGTACGCGCCCACACATCCCGCAACGCGGTCCGCGCCAAGCTCTTTTGGGTTGTCGTATTTAATGGAAAGACCCGTTTTGAGTCCCGCACCCACAGTCATAGGTTTGAAACCGAAATACGTTTCGACCATGTGCTCAAACGTATAGTTAAGATTGGGATTGACCGAGCTTATGACTACGCCCTCGACCTCGCGCACGCTTATACCGCGATCGGCGAGCATATCCTTGATGAGCAGCCAGTACTCGTCGCCCGTCTTATTGGTCGACGCCATTCGCAGCGTTTCGGTTAGCTCGTCACCCTCGAACACGCCCATTTTGATATTGGTATTGCCTATATCGAATACTATAACCATGTTAAACAGTTTTTCCTTCCGTGGTGTTTGTATTTCCTTCGCCTGTATCGCTCGCGCCGACAGAATCGGTATACGGCACGGGCGAAAGACGGTTCTTTTTTAAAACGACTTTATCGAGCGTGAGCGTTACCGGCGGAGTGAGGATCGCCATGCACGCGCATTCTATCGCGCCGCTTATCAATAACTGCGGAACGGCTACAATGAGCGTTACCCCGCCGAAATCGAAGCTCGGCATGACGAGCATAAACATTCCAACGACCAGCGCGGTGTTCAATATGCTCCCGACCGCCGCCGCGCCCGCTACCGTCGCCACTCGAGCGGGCTTCTTTTGCGGTTTGAAAAAGTGCGAAAGGAGTTTATATATTCCGAATGCGCCAAGCGCCGCCAAGATGCGCGGCACGATCGCTATATACGGGGCTTGGATGAACGCCGCCGCCACCAGCGTGGTCGGCATGATAAAGCTGTAAGCTATGCTTATCGCGCCGAACGCCAGACCTACGAACGCCGCCATGCCGACCGACAGCGTTGTCGCCGCGACCATGACGGGCAAAAAGAACACGTACGGGATAATGCCCGTAACGGCGCACAACGCAGTCAGCGTTGCGGCAAGCGTGATAGAACGCGTAGATATTTTCATGTGTGCTCCTTCTGTTGGACTTTCTTCCTATCGAGAATAGCCCACAGCCGATTGGGTTGAAATGTTTTGTCAAGTTCACAAGGATACCTGCAAAAACATTCTACCACATAAAAAAATTTTTCGCAAGTTTTTATCACACACCGCCGAAAAAACCATACACTGACTGTAGATAGGCGCTTATCGTACCAAAGAAAAACCTTGCGGGCAAACGCGTATCCCGGGACGCGGATGCACGCGACGGCAATTACCTATCTAAAAAGGAGGAACGCAAAAATGTTTAACGGTGGCGGATGCTGCGACATTCTTTGGCTCTTATTGCTGTGCAGCTGCTGCGGCGGACACGGTGGCTGCGACTGCGGCTGCAAAAAGGGCTGTGATTGCAACGACATACTTATGTTATACATTCTTATGAACTGCTGCTGCGGCGGCGGCAGAGACAAGTGCTGCTGCTAATCTAGCACTAGCCTTAACTTACGTACATAAGCTGTCGATAGTATCGTTATATAACGAACGCCTTTGCGGGAAACCGCGAGGGCGTTTTGTTTTAATTAGGAATCGTGAAGTGGAACTCGCGCATAGTTGTCAAGCCGTACCACGTCTTAATTTCTAATTCCTAATTAAACAACACTTGACATTATACCCGATATTGCGTATAATCATTTATAAAGAAAATAACAAACCGAGGTAGCGCAATGAAAGTTACGATGGATAAGCTTGTGGCGCTGTGCAAATCGCGCGGCATCATATTCGCGGGCAGCGAAATATACGGCGGGTTCGCCAATACGTGGGACTACGGTCCCGTCGGCGTGGAGCTGTACAATAATATCAAGAAAGCGTGGTGGCAGAAGTTCGTCACCGAAAGCGAGAACAACTTCGGGCTGGACTGCTCGATCCTCATGAACCCCAGGGTTTGGGAAGCGTCGGGACACCTCGCGGGCTTTTCCGATCCGCTCATGGACTGCAAGGCGTGCAAGAGCCGCTGCCGCGCCGACGATCTAGTGGAGGCGTACGCCGCCAAGCACAAGCTCGACGTGCCCGTAGCCGCTATGGATAACGATCAGCTTTCGGCGTTCGTTGCCGAGCATAAAATACCCTGCCCCGTGTGCGGCAAGTCGGACTTTACGCCCGTCAAGAAATTCAATCTAATGTTCAAGACCTTCCAAGGCGTGACCGAAGACACCGTTTCCACCTGCTATCTCCGTCCCGAAACGGCACAGGGAATATTCGTCAATTTCAAGAACGTTACGCGCTCGGCGCGGGCGCGCGTGCCGTTCGGCATTTGCCAGATGGGCAAAAGCTTTCGCAACGAGATCACGCCCGGCAACTTTATTTTCCGTCTGCGCGAGTTCGAACAGATGGAAATGGAGTTCTTCTGCAAGCCCGGCACCGACCTCGAATGGTTCGAGTACTGGAAAAACTACTGCTACGAGTTCCTGCAACTCCTCGGCATCAAAAAGGAAAATCTGCGTATCCGCGACCATGACCAAGCCGAGCTCAGCTTCTATTCCAAAGCGACGAGCGATTTCGAGTATCTTTTCCCGTTCGGCTGGGGCGAGCTTTGGGGCATTGCGGACCGCACCGATTACGATCTTAAAAAGCATTCTGAGTTCTCGGGCGAAAAGCTCGAATACACCGATCCCGCGACCAACGAGACCTATATCCCCTACGTTATCGAGCCGTCGCTCGGTACGGGTCGAGCCATGCTCGCCGTTTTGTGCGACGCGTACGACGAGGAACAGCTCGAAAAGGAAACGCGCACCGTCATGCATTTCGCGCCCGCTATCGCGCCGTACAAGGCGGCGGTTCTCCCCTTGCAAAAAGCGTTGTCAGAGCGCGCCGATAATATTTACCGTGCGCTACGCAAGCGCGGTATCGCATGCACCTATGACCTGCCCGGCTCGATCGGCAAGCGCTATCGCCGTCAGGACGAGATAGGAACGCCGCTGTGCGTGACCGTCGATTTCGATACCGAGCCGACGGGTACCGTTACCGTGCGCGACCGCGATACCATGAGCCAGATCCGTCTGGATGAGTCCAAGCTCGCAGATTATATCCTCGATTATTGCAAGTTGTAGTTTTTTCGTTACTTCTTTTGAAAAAGAAGTAACGAAAAAACTTTAAGCTAAAATATATAAAGCCGCATCGAGCTAATACTCTCGATACGGCTTTTTAGTTTGACAAAAACCGCACACGTAAAAACGCCCCAACTTTCGTCGAGGCGTTTACTAATTGAGTTTTAATCAACTATTAGGCGGGAGTGTAGTCGTAATAGATCTTGCTATCTTCGAAGCTGATATAAAAATCGTATACACCGGCGTTTACTACGGTTACGTTGTCACCCTCAACTTTAAGATTACCTTTTGTATTTCCTAAAGTATTGACCCACGTAATATCGCCGTCTTCGGTCGTTGCACCGACAAGAATAAACTGGAAGCTATCACCAACAGCGAGAGTTACGTCTAATCTTTTGTACTCTTTTGCTCCGGTAAATCCGCTCACGCTTTCTTCCAATTTAATCGCGCCTTCACGCCAGCTATCCCACGTAATATTGGAAGCCGCAACGTCACCGACGAGATACGCAGTACCGGGTTCGATGGCTTCACCGCCAACCACTGCAACCTCGTCCTCGTTGTTTTCGCACTGCATGGTAATTGTCCACTTGGAACTATCCGACCAATATTTTAGATAAATATTGTAGGTATCGTCGAAGTTAGTTGTAACGGTGGAAGCGTCCTTTTTCTTCTCTACCAAGCCTTTACTATCTGCTTCGATATAGAACTCGATTTCCTCGCCCTCGATAGTGAACGAAAGCGTGGTATCTTTTGCAAGCCCCAATCCCGTTCTGACATACTGCTTACCCATAGTGGGATACTCCGAATTCGTATCGCCGTCGTCAACGTCAAACGTTTTCGTCAACTCATAATACGGCGTAGCCCCGATCGAAATGTAGCTTGTGCCGCTCACTTCCTCAGGTCCGCCAACAGAAATGCCGGAATTGTTCATGAGAGCATAAAGCGTGGTGTTGGCAGTAAACGTGGACGAAGTGGTATAAACTTCACCTATTGCGTCCTCCCATTGAACGAACGTGTAGCCCGAAGCAGGCGTTACCGTCGGGAACGAAGCAAGCTTGCCATCCGTGGTCGTAGCAGTCTCCGAGCCGACGAGTGTGCCTTCGTCGCTGTCGACCACGAACGTAACGGTGAACTCGCCTTCGGCGTTGGGTGTGCCGCCGCTCGTCCAGTTGGCGTAAACGGTCGTATCGCTCGTAAATTTGTACGAAAGCGTTATCTTATCGCCACTGCCGTTCTGCTGAGTATACCAAGCGTCGAACGTATAGCCCGTGTACGTAGGGGTAGGAAGCGACGCGAGCTTGCCCTCGGCGTTGGTCGTCGCCGTAGCGGGCGTAACGGTGCCGGAACCTGCGTTAAAAGAAATGGTATACGTACTCCCCGTAGTCGAATCGCCATTACCCGAACCGTCGGTTCCCTTAGAGCAAGCGGCAAGACCGAATGCAGCAGTGGCGCACATACTAGCGGCAAGAGCCAAAGACAAAAGCTTCTTAGTTTTCTTCATTATTTTCCCTCTATTAAAGAAATATTTTTGCAAGCGCATAGGTTTGGCACAACCGCACCAAACCCCATCGCATTTGCGTGATTTGATACAGTATATCACAATTTTTCGACAATGTCAATACCCCTAAGGAAAATTTTTTGTATGTAAAAAGGGATAATTTTAGTAATGTCCAACGCCCTTTGGGCACATTTTCCTTTTGGAGAGGGGGGGGTAAGTGATTCGGCACAATACACAATTATTTTACACACAACAAAAAAGAGTGGTTAAGCCTAACCACTCTTTTAGCTTTTAACGCAAGTTTTCTTTGCCTACTTTTTCAAAGTGGCATAAAGTAATTTATACCGCAAAGAACTACTCGGGTGTAGTAAAACAACTACTTACCTTTGCACACACACGACACTAAAAGTTTCTTGCCTACTTCTTTTCAAAGAAGTAGGTTAATTTAAGTCGTCTTTGAGCGTGCGGTCGAAAAGCTGTTCCATGACGGTACGGGGCGGGATCTTATCGAGGATCATGGTGTTCACCGCATTGGTGATCGGCATATCCACGCCGTACTTATCGGCGAGGAGCGCCATTGCCCGAGCAGTATGCACGCCCTCGGCTAGCTTGTCGTACTTCTTGCCCATAACGTAACGCTCGCCCCACATTCTATTGTGGCTATGCGGCGAAAACAACGTTGTTTCGTAGTCGCCGATATGGCACAGTCCGTAAGCGGACAAAGGGTTGCCGCCGAGCTTGCCTATGAGCCGCGCGACTTCCCTACTGCCGCGCGCCATGAGCGCGCCTTTGAGCGTTATAAGCCCCATGCCGTCGAGCGCGCCCGCGACAATGCCCATAACGTTCTTTGCCGCCGCGCCGATCTCCGTGCCTATTACGTCCGTGCCGTAGTAGAACCGAATAAGCGGGCTTTTAAAATAATCGACTATCTTTTCTACGGTCTTGCGCTCGTAGCCATCTATGAGCATACAGTTGGGATTGCCCTTGGTGAATTCCTGAACATGTCCGGGCCCCGCCCACACGGCGATCTGCCAGTCTTCGAGCCCGAATTCGAGCGCGACTTCGCTCAGGCGTTTGCCCGTGCTGATCTCAATACCTTTCATGCAGGTGACGAGGTACTTGCCCGTCATATCGCATTTACTGCGGATATCGCCCATTACGTCCCTGAACACCTGCGACGGTACGCTTACGAGCACGACGTCGGCGGTCTTGACCGCTTTTGCGATATCGGTAGTCAGCTCGATCGACTTGGGAAAAGTCACGTACTCGTTCTTGCGCGTCATTGCGAGCTGTTCGTAAGTGATATCGCCGGACTTGCCGTACACGGTTACTTTGTGACCGAGCTGGTTGGCGTACCACGCAATGAACGAACCCCAGCGCCCGCAGCCGATAACCGTCGCGCGGATCTTGTGACGGGTATAGTCCATAGGGATTGTGTAATTAAGTGACAATATATACTCCTATTTTTCTTCCTTCTTGTGAACAAGAAGGAAGCGAAGAAAACTTTGAGCTAAAATAACGTAAAGCAATCAACGCAACTTTTATTTGCCTACTTTCGTTAAAGTGGCGAAAAGTTATTATTAGTGTTAGGATATTACTCGGGTGCTACGCACAACTACACTAAAAGCAAACACACAACACTAAAAGTTTCTTGCCTACTTCTTTTCAAAGAAGTAGGTTTCTTGCTTACTTCTTTGAAAAGAAGTAAGCTAACCTTTCGGCGAATAGTTAGGCGCTTCCTTAGTGATCGAAATATCGTGCGGGTGCGACTCAATAAGTGCGGCGGAAGTGATTTTAACAAATTCAGCGTCCTTGCGGAGCTTGGCAATGGTCGGCATACCCGTATAACCCATGCCCGCGCGAAGCCCGCCTATAAGCTGATACACAACGTCGGCAAGCACACCACGGTACGGCACTCGGCCTTCTACGCCTTCAGGTACAAACTTTTTCGTGCCTTCCTGGAAATACCTGTCCTTGCTGCCGAGCGGCATTGCACCGAGACTGCCCATGCCGCGATAGGTCTTGAAGCTTCTGCCCTGATATATTTCGAGCTCTCCGGGCGCCTCGTTCGTGCCCGCAAAAAGCGATCCGATCATAACGGCGTTAGCGCCCGCAGCGATCGCCTTTGTAATGTCGCCGCTGTACTTGATACCGCCGTCGCCGATTATCGCTCTGCCGTACTTGTCGGCAACCTCGGCGCAGTCCATGATCGCAGTGATCTGCGGTACGCCGATACCCGCGACTATACGCGTGGTGCAGATGGAACCGGGTCCGATACCGACCTTAACGACGTCCGCACCGACCTTGAACAGCGCGTCGGCAGCCGCGGCGGTAGCAACGTTACCTGCAATGATAGTGACCTGCGGGAACGCATTCTTAACGATCTCGACCGCCTTGATAACGTCCACGTTATGTCCGTGCGCGGTGTCTACGACCAAGCAGTCCACGCGCGCGTCGACCAACGCTTTCGCTCTGTCCATATATCCCTTGCCGTTGCTTATAGCCGCGCCGACCAAGAGCCTGCCGTTTTTGTCCTTTGCCGAGTTGGGATACTGTATCGCCTTCTCGATATCCTTGATAGTGATAAGCCCTTTGAGATTGCCGTTCTTGTCTACGATAGGCAGTTTCTCGATACGGTGCTTGCCGAGTATCTTTTGCGCTTCTTCGAGCGTAGTGCCCTCGGGCGCGGTGACGAGATTGGTTTTCGTCATAACGTTCTCTATCGGCTGATCGAAATTGGTCTCGAACCGAAGATCACGGTTAGTAAGAATGCCGACGAGCTTGCCGTTGCGGCAGATCGGCACACCGGAGATCTTGTACTTTTTCATGAGCTCCAACGCATCGTTCACCTTGCGGTCGGGTTCGAGGAAGAACGGATCGGTAATAACGCCGTGCTCGCTACGCTTGACCTTGTCTACATGCTCCGCCTGGTCGTCGATACTCATGTTTTTATGTATGATACCCATGCCGCCCTCGCGCGCCATAGCAATAGCCAAGCGCGACTCGGTGACCGTATCCATAGCCGCCGATATGAGCGGGATATTGAGCGTAATATCCGCACTCAGCTTAGTCGTCAGATCGACGAGATTGGGCGTAACGCTGGATTTGCCGGGGATAAGAAGTACGTCGTCGAACGTCAATCCTTCCTTAACGATTTTGCTCATAGTGTTTCTCCTTTGATTAGAGTGAAAGATATTCCTTCATTTTTTGCGTATAAACGTTTATGATTTGCGCAATGCTGTCATAGCCCTGGTCATTCTTAACATTAACGTAACGATAGGCTTGGCAAGTCCCGTTCGCTGCCGCGATCAGGCTCGCGCCGTCGTTCCCGAAGCACGTATCGTTATGCTGTAACAGCCATTCCATATACAGCAAGCTCTTAGCCGCATTGTCGAGCTTTTGCAGCCAATAGAGCTGGTGCACCATCTCGCCCTTGCGGTTGCCCGCGCTGTCGTCGGGCTTAAAATCGACCGCGAGCTGCGCATAGTACGGGAAGCGTTTAAGACTGTCGTACACGGCGGTGAACGCTATCGCGCCATTCGTGTCGCGACGAATGAACATATCGAACTCGTTGCCCTTGAACGAGTCCTCATAGTTGGCTATTATGAAAGTCTCAGACACAATATCGACGTTTTCGAGCTCGTTGCCGTATTCGTCGGTCATGTCTACTTTTTTATTCAAATCGTTCTCAACGCCGATACGCTTGTACTCGACGTCAAGGTATTCACAGAGCTGATCTACATAATCCACATAGTCGTCAAGAAGCGTCATGATCGAGTTGCGATCAGTCGCCGTCGCGCCACCGTAGGTATTGGACAGAGTGGAAAGCGGCGTAATGCTGCCGCGGTCATTCGAGTGACTGTCCGCCGCCATATACTGCGTTTGACCGAGATACGCGCGCGCGCGATAGTTCATAGTGCGTATTGTGTTGCCGTAGCTGTAAACCGCGGGCAGGAACGCCGCCGACGGCATACCCTGCATCGCCTGTTCGCTCTTGGTATCGAACAGCGCCGACGAATTGTTCATGGACATATAAAGTCGAGTGTATTTTTCGGTGCGCTCGGCGTAATACTCGCCCATGCGAGTATTGCCGCTATCGTAATTGCTTTCCATTAGTTTATACGAAAGATTAGAGCAAACGAAAATAGCTTCTTCGAGCTGTTCGTCGCTTAGCTCGGCGTTCCGCATGAGCGCTGTGTAGTTGCCGTACTCATCGGTAACGTTCGCGTCGGCGGAATTCAGCCTGCGCGCGATATACCTATAGCCGAAATCGATTGCGCGCGCGGGATTGCCGAGCTTATTGAATATGCGCATAGTTTGAAGCGGCAAGCCCACGGCAAGAATGACCGTCAGCATGATGATCAGCGACAGCGCGACCGCGACCGTTTTTATCGCGACGATTATCGTTTCGGTCACGCCCGACGAGGTTGCGCTCGCGGTATCACCGTCCGCAGCCGTGTCGGCTTCGGGCGCGACGGGCGTTGCCGGTTCGTCGGCGTTATCGACGGTGTCGTGCGCTTCGTCGATAACATCCATATCGAGTTTTTCGTCCGAGTGTTCCATTACCGAGTATTATAGCACAATTTACATGGGTTTTACAAGCGTTTTCACCTACTTCTTTGAAAAGAAGTAGGCAAGAAACCTACTTTCTTTTTCGAAAGAAAGTAGGCAAAGAAAACTTACGTTATATACAAAAACAAATAATTTATTGTTTACTTCACCCGAATAGTTTCGTTACAATATATATATTGCTTAACGCCACTCTACCCTTCCCCCCCCGTCATTCTGAGCGTTAGCGAAGAATCTCGCTTTAATCGGTCTTTACTATCGAGATCCTTCGCTCCGCTCAGGATAACAGGAATAATGCGTAGGATAGTTCTATTAATCTTAACCTTATTCGCCTTCCACCCAACCAAAAAACCCACCGCGGTTAGACCGTAGCAGGTTTTTATCGATTATGATTTTTATTCGACGTCGCCGCCGTCGCCCGGCTCGCCCGTTTCGACAACTTTTCTAATACTCAAAACTATCGCGCCGTCTTCGGTAGTGATCGTTATTGTATACTTGCCCTTTTCCTTTATTTGGATATTGTTGGGACCGTCGGCAATGCTCTCGGCAAATTCGGCAGAGCCTTCGTCTAAGCTCGTACCGTTGATTTGGTCGTCCCAGTTAATGTTGCCACCTTTGCAACCCGCGATTTTAATCTTCTCGCCCGCCGCAAGATCCAACGTGATCGTGCCGTCTTCGAGCCGGTAGTCGGTATCTATCGCCCAACCGATAACGCTGCCGACAAGATAGTACTCGCCGTCCATCGGTTTTTCGGCAGCCGTCGGGAAATGATATTTTCCGCTCGGATCGTCGGTCTTTGCGACCGACAAATCGATAACGCCGTCTTTTATTCTAACGGCAACGGTATACATGCCGTCCTCTTTAACGAAGATATTGCTGTCTGTGTTAGTCGTGGCAAGGTCCTTGCAGTATTTCGACAAGTGCGCGTAGTTGCGTTGCACGCTATCCGACCAATCGATATTGAACGAAGCACCCGCCGCAACTACCGACGTAACCTTGAACCCATCTTTTGCCGTCAAGTATAAATCAAACGAATATACGTCTCCGTCATCACCCGACGCGGCTTCGTCGAGTTTGAGCCCATACGCTTCGCGAGGCGTCCAACCCGTGATCGAGCCTACAATATAGTAAGTTCCGACCGCGAGCTTTTCGGGTATGCCGTCATCCATCTCGACCGACCAGCTAAGCGCACCCTTTTCGCCCTCGTAGCAACGCAGGAACACCGAGAAATCTCCGCTGTTGGATACCGTGACGGTGTTGCCGCTGAGTGTGATGCCGTGCGATCCACCGGCCATCGAAAGCGCGTTATTAAGCGCCTCGATCGGGTCGATTATGATATGCTCTTCCTCTTCCTCTTCGTCGTCCTCGGCCGCAAGCGCTAACTGTTCGTCGGCGGTTACGATAGTGAACTTAACATTGTCACCCTTTTCGAGCTTGATGTTGCCCGATTGAGTCGTATAAGTATACTTGGCAAGGTCTGTGGGCGCTACCGTTTTAAGCTTGATCAACTCGCCATCACCAACCTGCATCATAACCACGGGCGCACCTTCGACAAAGATTTCGGGCATTGTTATACCTGTTGTCGATCCGTCCGTAATTTTAAGAACGAAGCACTCGCCATCGGGGTACCACTTAATCGAAATATCATACTTAGTACTGCTAAGCACCTTGACGTTGGTTATCTCGCTGGAAATGGATGTAACCTCTACGCCGCTGCTCGATCTGTCGATAAAGAAGCTGACGTCCGTGCCAGAGCCCGCGTTCTTGTCGTTAAGCATGAACGTGAGTACCTCGCCGTCTTTGAGATCAACGCCGGTCGCGTAGTACCCGTACTCACTGGTATCGGTCTCGTCGTCCTCGTCTGTGAATTTCTTGTTAAGCCTGCCGTAAGTCTCACCGCTTATGCAGTACGTATTCTGTCCAATCCCGCCGATCTCGTAAATCGCATACACGGTAATATCCGACGAGAAAACGTAGCTTTCCGTAATGTAGCTGCCGGAACCGTCCTCTTTGGTGTTCCACTCGATAAAGTCGGCATTGTCGAGCGTGGGATCTTCGGGAAGATACGCGAGCTTGCCTTCCGTATCGGTGTTGTAAACGTCCGTTTTCTTACCGCCTTTGAACTCGCCGTCGCCCGCATTGAACGTGATATGATAAATCGTATCGTTCGGCTTGGACTGAGTGCTTTCGACAGTCCACTGCGCGTAAATCGTACTGTCCGCAGTGAAAACGTACGTAAGGTCGACCTTATCGCCGCCCGTTTCCGCCGTCCACCAGCCGTTGAATTTATACGTGCTGTCGGTATGCGTGGGATCGCCGAGAAGCTCTGCGAGCTTGCCTGCGTCGTCCGTTTTAAGAGTAGTAGTCGTACCCCCACCCGCAAGCGAACCTCCGTTGGCGTTGAACGTTATTTCGAACGAACCGCCGTCCTTGTTACCGCACGCAACGAGCGCGCCCGAAGCCGCTACGCACACCGTCGCTGCGACCGCTAAAATAAGCTTGGACTTTTTCATCATCTATCCTCTAAATAAAGAATTTTTACACACATACGGGTTCGGCGCTTACGCACCAAACCCGAGTGTTCTGGTTGATTGAATTATAGCACTTTTGTTTATACATTGTCAATACCCAAACGGATATTTTGTAGGGATTAGGCAATCCAAATCTCGTTGGGATGGTCGCTATTAGACGAAGACTTAACATAGAAAGTATACGTGCCCGCCGTCTGCACTTCGAGATAGGTTACACCGTCTTTGGTCACCTGCTTGAAAGTCTTGTTATAGTGATCCTTGCAGTTATCTTGGACCGTATCATGCTTGTAAATGTCAGTGGCGGAAACAACCTCGTCAAATCTAATCAAATCGCCTACTTCGAAAGTATACTTAAAAGTCCACTGATTAGTTTGAGGAGTCATCTTTATGCCTTGCGTCCAGCTTTCTTCGCCGCCGAACTTGCCGACCATATAGCAGGCACCAACCTCGTCTACATCAACGCGATTGGTAGACGGTTTTTCCGTGCCCGTTACTGCCGCAGCGCCTGCCGCAGTAGTTTCGATATAGAGCACCCATTGTTCACCGTCAGTCTCATAATGTTTAAGATAGACGGCATACGTTCCCGTTACCGCTATGGTAACTTCCGTATAAATTGTGCCCGTCGTGTAAATACCCTGAACTATAACGCCTTTGCTGTATTCGTCTACAACAAACTTAACGGGTTTACCGCCCGTAGTGCCGGTTGCGTCGTCGACTTCGAGATTAAACGAAATCTTCTGATCTTTGGTTAAAGCCAAACCGGTTGCGGAATATTGCGCTTCTGCCGAATCGCTACCGCCTACGGGAGTCGATTTAAGCTCTGTCACAACGGCGTTACCCGACATAATTACGTTTGCCGATACTTCGTTTGCATCCTGATATCTCGCATAGATAGTGACGTCGGCGGTAAACTTAGTGGACAGCGTTATTTTGGTTCCGCCCGTTTGTTCGGTATACCAGCCAACAAAAACCATATCGGTAGGCGGAGTGGGATCGCTCGGAAGCGCCGTAAGTCTGCCCTTATCATTAGTCGTTAGAGTTTCCGCACCATTATAAGTGCCGTCGCCCGCGTCAACGGTAATCGTATGCTCGGGCTCGGTTGCGACCGTACCGAACGGTTCGATGCTGATTTGGGCACCGGGTGCAGTGCCAACGACGGTTATCGTATACTTGCCCGTAGTAAGCACTTTAATATTTTTGTCGGTGGTTTCCGAAGTATCTTCGATATACTCTTGCGATTCATCGGTTACTTGATACCAGCCGAAGCTATATTTACCCGCGCCCCAGGTTATACCGTTTTTATAATCGCTAGCAGCAACGTCTGCGGGTTTCTCTTCATAGTAAGACGCGACTTTAAACTCAACGCCAGCGGTAAGGTCGACGGTTATCGTGCCGTCTACAAGCTCGTAAGCTTCCTTTGCCGCCCAACCGTTCATCCCGCCTACAATGTAGTAAGCACCGTCGGTAAGCGTATCCGTCTTGCCGTCGCTCATTTCGACTTCCCACCACTCGTCGTCCTTCGCGGTAGCTTCATAGTAGCGTAAGTACAGCGAGAAGTAGCCGTCGGCAAGAACCTTTATCTTGTTGCCTTCGATTTCGATACCGTGCGAAGAATCGCGCATACCGAACCTGCCCGCAGGGGGAGCGTTGCCCTCGATCGTTACGGTTATGACCTCGCCCTTAGTGAGCGTTACCGAGCCTTGTACGCTCGTATACTGATACAGCGCGGTGTCGGGAGCTTCTACGACAACCGATTTAAGATTGATTTCAGAGCCGTCAGACAAAGTAAACGCTACCTCGGGCGCATCCTCGACTATCTCGCCCGGAACAGTTACGCCAGTGCCCGATTTGTCGCTGATATCAAGAACGAAGCAGTTACCACCCTCGTCGTCCGCGTCGTACCATTTAAGGTAAATTTGGTAATTTGCGTCGTGAAGGATCTTAACCGAAGTTACTTTTTCAGAAGTGCTTTCCGCCTCGACGCCGTTGCCCGTTTTGCTGACGAAGAATTCCAGATCGCCCGAAACGTCGGTGTTGTCCGCAGAGTGCTCGTCGATAATGCTGAACGTTATAATATCGCCCGCATTCAACGCTACGCCGGGATCGCCTATCTGGTACTCGTACGCGCGCGGATCACCGTTGATGTCGGGCTGAGTGTACAACGTCATGTTTATCTTTTTCTCGTTGTCGTTTACGAGGCAAAGAAAATCGCTGAGTTCTTCCTCGGTATAGGTCGCATAAAGAACGGCGTTATCCGAGAACGTATACGAATACACGTCGGCTATTGTCGTGCCGTCAAGCGTCCAGCCAAGGAACTCGCAGTTGTCTTTCAACGGATCTGTGATATCGTTATACACGGGGATCTTGCCGCTCGTGTCCGTCGAGGCTTGATAGGTTTTACTGCCGTTGGCGAACACGCCGTCGCCGGCATTGAACGTGATGACGTAAGTCGTGTCGCCGGGCACAAAAGGAGCATCCCCCCACTGCGCGTACACAGTGGTGGCAGCGTTAAACGTGAAGTCCAAGCTGATTTTCGTACCGCCCGCTTGCGCCGTGTACCAGCCGTTAAACGTGTACGTTCCGTTTGTGGCGGTGGGAAGCTCGGTAAGCTTGCCGTCCGTACCGGTGGTTAGCGTAGTGGTTGTGACGCCTGTCGTGAGCATGCCGCCGTTGGCGTCGAACGTTATTGTGAAGGTGGAGTCATCTTCATCTGACAACCGGCTTTTACCGCAAGCGACAAGAGCGCTCGATGACGCTACAAAAATAGTCGTTGCAAGTACCGCAAAAGCTAACTTTGACTTTTTCATCATTTTCCCTCTCTTATATCCAAATAGCCGTGTTTTTGTACACGCTTAGTATCATTATAGCATGCATATGAATGTTTGTCAATACCGAATTTAATTTTTTTTGTTACTTCTTTTGTAAAAGAAGTAACAAAAAAAATTTACGTTTGAGATATTACCTTGTTATTAAGCCAAACCACATTTCGCCTTCCCCAAATGGGGGCATGGGGGTGGTGCCCGTAGGGGCATCGGGCATTTCTCAATCTATCCTTATTCAAGCCGAAGCGTATTGCAATTCTGAGCGATAGCGAAGAATCTAGTCGCAAAAAAGCACGGATAACTCCCTGTTACCCGTGCTTTCAGTTTAATTATTATTCGAGTTTTCTTCTTCCTCGTCGACTTGCGGTGGTTCTTCACTCGCCTGTTTTTGCTTTTGTTTTTCCTGCTCGATTTTCTCTTGTATGGCGCGCTCGATCTCCGCCATCTCGCTCTCGTTTTTCATTTGCGTGAGCGAGTAGCCTCTGCCGTCGGCTTTAAGTATGACGAACAGAACGAGCGTTATAACGCCCGAAGCGAGCGCGATAAACCCGATACTACCGCCGAGCAGCGTTCGATCGATTATCGTCGTAATTAGCGCAACGACGAATATTCCCATGAACACAAGCGCAACGATAGCGAGCGCCCGAGCCGTTTTGTCTTTCATGATAAAATACGTTTTAATTAAGTAATGCCCTCATCCACCACTACGTGGTCCCCCTTCCCCATTCGGGGGAAGGCATAAGGTGGTCGAGCTGAACCACTCTAAGCCTTCCCTAATTGGGGGCATGGGGGTGGTGCCCCAACGGGGCGGATGAGGGCACTATAAAATCTATCCTTAATTATTTTTTACTTGTCATTCAAGCACGCAATGCCCGGCAAAACCTTGCCTTCGAGGTATTCGAGCGACGCGCCGCCACCGGTGCTTATGTGGCTCATCTTATCGGCGAAGCCGAGCTGTTTGACCGCAGCAGCACTGTCGCCGCCGCCGATGATCGTGGTGCACTTGCCGTATACGTCGGCGAGCGCCTGCGCAACAGCGATCGTGCCCTTAGCGAGCGTGGGGTTCTCGAACACGCCCATAGGTCCGTTCCAAACAACGGCTTTCGCGCCCGCGACCTTGCTCGCGTACAGCGCGCGCGTTTTCTCGCCGATATCCATACCCATCATGTCTGCGGGGATAGCGTTCGACGGAACGGTCTTGACCTCGATAGCCTCGTCGATAGGCTCGGGGAAATGCGAAGTGATAACGGTATCGATAGGCAGAACGAGCTCTTTGCCGAGCTTAGCCGCTTTGTCGATCATGTCCTTGCAGTAGCCGATCTTCTCCTCGTCGAGAAGCGAAGTGCCGACCTCGTAGCCCTTGGCTTTAAGGAAGGTATACGCCATGCCGCCGCCGATGATGAGCGTGTCGCATTTTTCGAGGAGGTTGGAAATAACGTTGAGCTTGTCGGCAACCTTAGCGCCGCCAAGAATAGCAACGAACGGGTGCGGCGGGTTCTCGATGGTCGCGCCCATGACCGAGAGCTCTTTCTCGATAAGGCAGCCGCAGACCGCCGTCTTGATAATGCCGTACTCGACGATAGCCGCAGTCGACGCGTGCGAGCGGTGCGCCGTGCCGAACGCGTCGTTTACGTACACTTCGGCGTCGGCGGCGAGCGCTTTACAGAACGCCTCGTCCTTGCCTTCTTCTTCCCAATGGAAGCGCAGGTTCTCGATGAGCACAGCCTCGCCCGCTTTGAGCGCCTTGCGCTTAGCTGTAGCGTCGGGACCGATAACGTCCTTAGCGAACGTTACTTTGCCGCCGAGCAGCTCGTTAAGCCTAGCCGCGACGGGCGCAAGCGTGAGCTTTTTCGGCTCGTCCTTTTTCGCTTTCTCGATTATGGCTTCGGCAGTCGTTTCGCCCGCCTCGACCTTTTTCTTGTCTTTCTTGTTGAGCTTAACCTCGGCGGAAAGAATGGAATGCGGCTTGCCCATGTGCGAGCAAAGCGTGACCTTCGCGCCCTGATCGAGCAAATACTTGATGGTCGGCAGCGCGCCGAGAATGCGGTTCTCGTCGGTGATAACGCCGTCCTTCATAGGTACGTTGAAGTCGCAGCGGACAAGAACTTTCTTGCCCTTTACGTCTACGTCACGAACTGTTTTCTTGTTCATAATTAAATCTCCTTTCTGGATTATTTTTACTGTCGTGTGTTTGCTAAGGTGGTTTGTAGATTGTTTCACCCGATTAGCTTCGTTTCGATATTTATTGCTTTACGCCGCACTATCAATCTCAGCGTTAGCAAAGAATCAAACAATCTCGCTTTGATTTATCCTTATTCGCCTTCCCCAAATGGGGGCATGGGGTGGGGGGGACCGCTTGCGGTGGATGAGGGCTCTATCAATCTATCCTTTTTAATTCCCCGTCGCTTCCTTGTACTCGGTAACGAGATGCTCGAAGCTGTCGCGGATCTGAACAAAATCGGTGTACGAATTGCTGTTTGCGGCGATGAGCACGGGCGCGGTTACGTGACGGCGTTCGAGGTCTGCGAACAGCTTGTCGAACCGATACTTGCCACGACCGGGCAAACACCACTCGGACTTGATAAAGTCTTGTACTGCGAGATGACTCACGCGCTCGGGCGGACATACGTCGAGGAACTCGCGAATATCGTAACCCGCGTTCTCCGCCTGATGCATACTGAACGACGCATACAGCCGCGGACAGCGTTCGAGTATTCGCTTGAAGAATTCGGGCGTTGCCGCGTACGACCATTGCATATTCCTGAGCGAGAGATTGACGCCGTATGTAGCGGCAAGGTCGATAAGCTGCGCCAAGCGCTGGGATAACCGCGTGTAGTCGAAGTCGCGCTCGTTAGTGAGGTTGATAGGGCCGCGGAACGTGTAGAACTTCGCGCCGAACGCAAAACACGCGTAGCAGACCTTACGGAAGATCAGCTCCGCGTCGGCGCGTACGCGCATGTTCGGCGAGAACAACTGCGGCTCAAACTGCATGGATAGCGGCGATACCGCCACGACGTCGATACCCGCACGGAACTGCGCGAGCGTGTCTACGTAGATCTTCTCGTAATCCGAGAACGTGTTAAGACAGAGCTCGCACGTATTCGACCTTAGCTTACGCAGTATGTCGAATACCCCGTCGGTCGGCACCGTGTTGAAAAATGTAGATGTTGATATCCCAATTTTCATACCGCATAAATTATACTACATTCTTCCATAAAAGGCAAGCGAATTTTTCCTTACTTATTTGAAAAGAAGTAAGCAAGAAACTTTTAGTGTCGGGTGTAGGCGTAGATGATTTATACTGGTTTTTCACCCGAATAATTTCTTTACGTTATGATATTACATTGTGATTAAGCCATGCCCATGTCATTCCGAGGGTGGCGAGGAATCTCTTGAAGCGGCTCGATTATGATACAAGCTATAACGAACTCAAACGATTGCGCTAAGTAAAACAAAACGCAGATAACAGCCAATTAGAACGACTGCCGTTATCCATGTCATAATTCCGTTATTGCTTTTACTAATTCCATATAAGCCAAGAGATTTCTCGCAAGCTCGAAATGACAAGGGGGGGGTATTGCGTGTGATAGTTCTATTAAACTTATCCTTATTCCCCTTCCCCATTTGGGGAAGGCTTTTATTAAAAACACAAACAAAACCGACCTCTTACGAAGTCGGTTTCGTTGATTGTCTTGCGCGCTCAGGGTACGCATATTCACATTTGATATTGTTACGCCAAGGGCGCAAACAAGCAAAATTTCCTTAGTTTATACCTTTATGTAACGGTATCACAGATTTGAGCAAATTTTATCGATTAGATACGATTAATTATTAGGTAGCATCCGCAAGCGTAAGCGTGAACTGAATACCGGTTATATCCATATCCGCCATTTTGCTGGAGTCAAGAACAATGTTCAAATATTTGCCGCTAACGGTGCCCGCCGCATCGGGAGCAGTCATCGTTATATCGGAACCGAGAGCCGTCCAACTGGTAAGATCGGCGGGAGCAGCGGTTACTGCCGCATCCGAAATCGAATAGTAGAACGAGCTAGAAGAATCAAGCGGGTTAGTATAGCCGGTCTTATAATCAAGCGTAAACTTATAAGCCGCAGCGTCAACGTTGTAATCGCCAAGCGCAACGCTCCAAACTTGCACTTCAGTTTCACCGTCCGCCGCATAACCTGCGCTTTGGTCGTAGGGAACGATAGCGCCGGAAAGGGACAAATCGGTTGCGTTATCGCCTGCATTGGCAACAACGAAACCAACGGTTGCCGCAATGTTACCGGTTGCACCGCCCGTTACGTCAACGTCCGTATCAACGTTAGCATTCCAAGCCGCGAACGAAACAGCGCCGATACCGGCGATAGCTGCGACCGAAGCCGCGATGATAAGAGATTTAACAGTCTTTTTCATGATTTCATTTTCTCCTTAAAGAAATTTTTAATTTTTATTTTATCAAGCGCGCCCTGTCGCGCCTTCTAAAACCGTTAGAGTGCCCTCATCCGCCCCGTTGGTGCACCACCCCCATGCCCCACTTGGGGAAGGCTGATAAGGTTGCTGTTGTTTATCGTCTACTCGCCCGACGAACCGCTAATTAGACGGTGTAGCATCGACAGCATTGAACGTTAAGGTTATACTCGCGCCCATAGCGTCAACGGTATTCGATTTAAGGAACACATATACTACCTTGGTACCGTCGCTTTCCGGAATGATCTTTGCCGCAGTCGTTTCAAACTTAGTGCCGGTAGTAGGAGTAGGCGTATCAGTCGACCAATACAAACCGATATCGTTCGCATTAGAGCCGCCGGACACCGTTGTTTTCAACTCGCCGCTGACGATGTAATTAAACTGTTGCTCCCCCGTCGTAGCGCAAGTGAGCGTAAACTCCCAATACTTGACAGCGCCGGAAACCGTTCCGTTGTGGTCGATAGGGATGAGCTTGTTCATTGTGTACTTGTTGTTTACAAACGTGCCGCTTGCCGATGAAGGCGTTGCGGTTACCCCGCCGAGAGAACTAATTACACCGGTAGAGCCGCCGACTACGTCTACGCTGCTCGCCGTACTATTGTTCCACGCCGCATACGAAACCGTGCCGATACAGACTAACGAAATAGCTGCCGTCGCCGCAATAAGCGCTTTTGTTGACTTTTTCATATTTGGCGTCCTCCTTGAAGATTTTTGTTTCTGGCGCACCACGCCGAGTAAAGATTTTTGGTGAGATGTTATTGGCTACTAGACAGTAGGATGCTGGTTCCAGCTAAGTGCATATTTTGAACCTTCCGTTATAGTAAACGACTGCATATTGGTCCAAGAGTTATTGCTATTACCCACACTAATATACATTGTTGAACCGCTCGTCATCCACGTACGATTCATTACCGTTTCATTGTAAGTAACGTATTCCGTGTTCGAAGTGCTGTTGTTAAGAACACCGCTTGCATCTCCACCCGTATCTGACACATAAGCATATTGCTGAGTACCGGCGGAGCTGTTATTGTGTCTTATTATTATAAAGCCGTCTTTAAGCTTGATACCGAACTCTTTTTGACCTGACGTAAATTTAGAAGTAATAAATTTATCCGACGTTGTAACGTATAACTTATTCTCACCGGTATCGAAGTAGAGGTCAGCAAGCCAAGCTTTGGTTACCTTATACATACCGCTACTGATATCTACGTACCCGTCATACCATTCATTGATATCGTATTTATTGCTTGCATCATAGATGGTGTTATTATAGACGATTACGATAATATCATCTGCCGCGAAATCAACCTCAGTAGCAATTTGCTCGCTACTATTTGTCGGGTTGACTGTTAAAGCTTTTTTAAATGTTGTACCAGCATATACACCGTTTCGCACTGTCCAATGCGCATAAACAGGTGTATCCGAACTGAACGTTGTCGAAGTCGTAACTTGCGTACCACCGCTCGCCGCAGTATACCAACCGTCAAACGTATGGTAATCTCGCGTTGCAGTAGGCAACGTAGTAAGATTGCCGCTCTCATTCGTCGTAGCCGAAGCCATGGTACATGTACCGCCGTTAGCGTTAAACGTTATAGTATACGTTGTAGCGGTATTTTCTTCCCAATGCGCGTAATACGTTACGTTACCGCTTACGGCGGGGAATGATGTTATCTCATCGCCACCTTCGGTGTTAGCATACCAACCCGTAAACTTATAACCGCTACGCGTCGGGTCATCCTCCGGTTTGATCGGTGCATCGCCTTCGGCAACCTCCTGTGTATGAGGGTTGCTGTCGTCACCCCACGCACCGCCATTGGCGTCAAACGTTACCGTGTACGTCTTTATCCAGTGCGCGTAAAGCGTTGTACTTGAATTGAACGTGTACGTGGTGGACAAAGCCACTTTATCGCCGCCGCTCGCCAAAGTATACCAGCCGTCGAAGCGATAGCCTGTTCTTGTAGGTTCGCTGATACCGCTAACAGTAGCAGCGGATAATTTACCGATAAACGAGTTGCCCGATTTGGTCAAGTCGCCCGTTAGAACTTCGCTGCTCTCGGTCGCGCCGTCGTTAGGATCAAGCGTTACGATATACTGACCAGCAACCCACAAGCCGGGATCGGTAGTTCCATAGTTATAATAGAAGTTATAATTACCTTTGTCAAGTCTGAGCCCGTTTGCCGACGAGTAAGACGAATAGAAAGGACAAGTGGTTTTTATCTTCGCGCTATGCTCCGCCTTGTTATACCAAATGGTAATGAGCGAGTTATCTTCGGTCACCCTAACGCCCAATACCATTTGTTCTTCATAGGGTTTTTCTTCATTCACGGTTAACGCGTTCTTAAACTCTTTTTTAACGTACACACCGTCCTCGGCATACCATTTGGCATACAAGGTAGTAGGCGTAGCGCTCGATACAGGAGTATCAAAATTGTATTTCGTGGTGCAAGCCGCAGTAGTGTACCAGCCCTCTATATTATAATTCGTGGGCAAGGTCATGCCGCTTGTAGGATCGATCACATTTCCGCCCTCAGAAATAGGTTGCGGGTCGGGCACGTCTGTATCGTGCAAGCCGTTAAGGTTAAAGGTTATCGTAATTTTATTAACTTCTTTCCAACGCGCGTAAACGATAGTATTGTCTTCGAACGTATAATCGGGAGTAATCTTTACGCCGCCCGTTTGTGCGGATGTCGTGTACCAGCCCAAGAATTCGTGGTCGTCACGCGTGGGAACAAACGCATTGATTTGCGTTTCTGTAAGGTTGCCGTACGCGTCGGTCGTCGCGGTATTATTGCCCGACAAAGCACCGCCGTTAGCGTCGAACGTTACTGTATAGTTAGCCGACCACCAAGCGTTCAAGTTCATATCGCCCGTTATGGTGCTGTCAAAACCGATGTCCTGGCGTTCGCCGTCAGCGTCCGTGTAGTACCAGCCCATGAGCGTTTTGCCGTCGCGCGTAGGCTTGGGAAGGTTATTTACGGACGAGCCGAACGTGACGGTGGTCGTAAGAGTCGTTGCTCCGCCCTCGAACGTGCCGCCGTTGGCATTTAACGTGATATTGCACTCGGTGTTTCCCACGCTGGAACAGGTTATGTAAAGCGTGTCTACAATAAGGTTGAAGTTAGGCAACGGACCGCCTGTGTGACCCGCAGGCAAAGTTACGCAACGCTCGCCTGTTTTATAGTCGAACATACGACCACTCTTGCCGTTGACTTCTTCGTCGCCCGTATGGAAGTGCCCGACAAGCCTAAACACGTACGTACCCGTTTGGGGTATGATAATGTTCAAGTCCTCGTCGTAAATTTTATATTTGTCGTCAAGGAAAAGTGCTTTGGTGGCAGCGTCGTACTCTATCTCGTTAGGCATTACATAAACGGTGTGTCCGTTCAAACGATGTCCGTCGTGATCGAGCATATACATTTTCACAAGCGAGCCTTCGGTGAGATTGACGGTAAGCGACACGTCGATCTTGCCCTCGGGATAGCGTGCAAAGCCCTCGAAAGCTCCCGTTGATTTATAGAACCTGATTATTTTGTAGTTAAAGTCGGGGTTATTATTAAACGAATCGATAGCCGCATCGGTGGCGTTTTCAATATCGGGCAACAAGCTTTCTTCATAAGTCGGGTCAAAGTCGGTTTTGTATCTGTCGGTAGCGCGTTCGAGCTTGGTAGTACGGCTGGGGTCCCATGTTTCTACGCTGTTGATAAGACCGCCCATGTAGTAGCCCCAAGGTTCGCCGTAGCCGTCCTGATAACGCTCCCAGCTGTTTTTATTCGATACTTCCGCAGTAAGCTTAAAGTCCACCGGTTTATCGAGCTCCAGCTCGATATCCAGTGCGAAATACTGCTGCGAATGGTCGCCGAAATACAGCACTACGTACACGCCGTCGTCGAAGTGATTTTGCATATGCGGGTATATTTCATCGTCCTGCGAAGGATCTATACCTTCTACTACGTGCTGATTGCCGTGGGCAAAAATAGCGAAGCGATTGCCGCTCGTGTCGGGTTTGTCATGAGTATCGGCAGGCCCGAGCATTGTTTTGATCGACGAGTCGTAATTGTAAATACGCGGAGCAGGCACGATAAACTCGCCCGTGATATTACCGCTATCGTCGGTGGCTCTACGGGTTATCTTTAACGATTTTACTTGTACGCTGTAAGGGTCTACCGAACAATCCGAAACACGGAACTCGATATAGGCTATCGAGTTATCGTCGTCTGTAGATTCCGAGTTCCTGCGCGATACCGCGAGATAGTTTTTGTATACGTAGGTGGTGTTCTCGCCCGTTACCTTTGCATTGACCTCGCGTACGGTCGTTTTGCCGGCAAGAGTTTGCGTTGCGTTTGAGTCCTCGGCAAACGAGGTAGATCCGACGCAGTCAGGGTCCGCCGGAGTTCTGTTGTCGGCCTCGGTGGTACCACCGCCGCCCGACGAGGAACCCGAACCCGAACCGTATTTATCGAGTACGGGGCTGCTGCCTTTCGAAGTATGTAATGTTATGCAGTTCACGTCGCCTTTGGCGTAATCCGCGAGAGATAACGGTGCCGCATTACCGTTCGAACCGGCTGCTGTTTGAGAGCCGCTTATGTGCTGTTCATCAAATCCAAACACTATAACGGTTATGTCCTTAGTACCGACGTTAACCGTTCCTTTATTTAGATAGCTTACCTTGCGCATATTACCGTCACCGGAACCGCCGGAGCCGGGATATGTTTGGGAATTATAGTAATAGGCGCTCCAATCGTTTGCCCTTATATGGACGGCAAACTTATCCAAATCGGCATAATCGCCGGTCGCGCCCGTTCCGGTTTTGAAATAAAGCTTTCTTTCTAGGTCTTCACCGGAGAACTTAACGGAAAAAAGCTCCGTATATCCGGTAGTATCTATTGCGTTACCCGTATCGCCGGTATTGCCCGAATCTACCGTTTCCTCGGAAGGCTTGCCGATAAACACCGTCCACATGGATTTGGTGCTGTAATTATAATAAAAGTCGTAGAAGCCCTCGCCGTTCTCTTGTATCGTATACTTATTTCCGCTGTAAGTAATCTTATCGGCCGAGAGGTTTTGACCCGTGCCGCTATTGGCTATGCCTATTTGTTTTCTTATTATTTTCTTATTAGATTCGGTTCCTTCCTCATACGCATAGTACAAATCTACAACGTCGCCCTTGTACAAGTACACGGACTGTAACTTAACTTCGTTTGCAGTATCGTGAGAACCGAACTCGTAATAGTCGGACATTGCGGTATTGCCGCGCTGAGGAACTTGAAGGTAGTATTTATCTTTTTGGAGCTGAGGAATAACTGTCGCGTTCTCGCCTTCGCCCGTTACGTACTGGGGACATTCCACGTAGAACTTGCCGTCGCTACCTTTGGCTACGCTTGCGCTGCTATCGCCGATATCCCACTTGGCATAGGAAACGGAAAAACCCGCGATACAAAACAGTATCGCGCAAGCGAGCGCCGCAATGATAAAAAATCTCAAACGACGGATTCTCTCCATTCCCCCTAATTTACTCCCTTATTTTTTATGCATACTAATTATATCACTTGATTATCGGTATGTCAATAGGTATTTTCAAAATTTTAAAAAAACTTCCTACTCCTTTGACCTGCTTCTTTGAAAAGAAGTAGGCAAGAAACTTTTAGTGTCGTGTGTTTGCGAAAGTAATTTGTTTCTTTGCATTACACCCGATTAGCTTCGTTACGTTACTTATATCTTTACGCCGCTTTTAAACAAGCAGGCTGGAAACTTTACTTTTATCAACCTACCCCTTTGGGTGGAGGGTGTGATTACGGGTTATTATAATACATTCGCCCATCCCAAACTTGCGAACAAAAAAGTGCGGCAATTATACTACCGCACTTTAACATTAAACCTTATTCTTCTTCTATTTGTTCCAATAGCTTGCGGTCGGCGGCAAGGCGTTTGAGCTTACGAATCGAGCTTTCGCGTGCCTTGGCGAGCTTGACCTCGGCTAGATACAATTCCCTATCCTCGGGACTGAGCGAACTGAGAAAGGCTTCCTGCGCCGCTTTTTTGCTTTCAGCCGCCGCCTTTGCCTTGGCTTTTTGTTCGGGCGTTTTCGGCTTTCTTTGAGTTTTGGGCTTACTCGCTTTCGCCTTAGCTTGCGCCGCTTTATACTCTTTTAGCTTCGCTTGTTCTTCTTCGGTCAAAGGCTCGGCATCGGTCAAAAGCTCATGGAGAGTTTCCGCCTGTTTGATTTCGAGCTCCGCCGCGTTCTTTCTATGCGCCGCGTATTTGAGCCGCGCCGCATCGAGGTACGATCCGCCGCTTACAGCCGCGCTCGTTCCAGCGTTTGTCGCGGTAGAGCTTTCGGGTTTTTCCTGTTTTTTCGCTTTTTCCTGCTTTTCTTGTTTTTCCGCGCCGCTCGGTTTCTCCGCGTCCGCCGTAATATCTGTATGCGCGCCCGACGGAAGGGCTTGCTTTTCTGTATTCGTATTCCCACCATCGATCAAATTTGTGACGGGCACGGGCGACGATAATTGCTGTTCGCCGAACAGGTTTCCAATGTTAGGCGGCTGCGCGGATAGAAGTTCGTCCGGACCGAGCCGAGCCGTCGGCTGCGGAAGCTCGGGGTATATAACGTTCTTTTCGAGCGGCTGACCCTCGAAGAATTCGGGGTTGGTCGGCATACTCATTAGCCCCAACCGCTCGATATCGGGCGCGAGATCGCTTCTGAGCCGCACGCCCTGCTGACAGAGTATTACGCCATCGGCGGTTTGCACGGGGGTCAAAAGTATGTTTTTGCCGCCCGTCGCCGTGGTGAGCACGAGCGTTTGCCCGTCCTCGGCTTGGCGGAGCGTTGCGCCCTGCGACATTGCCACTGCGAGCGAGCTCGGGGTGTCGGGCGCGGGCAGGCTGTCGAGCACCGCCGCCGTTTCGGGGGTTTTGGGCAGTTCGAGGTTTTCGGCTCTGATGAACTGCATGAGCCGATCGGATATGGCTTTCGCCTCGGCGTGGGTCTGCGGCGTGTCAGTCAGCATTCCCAACACGTCCATGACCGCCGTTATTTCGGTGATATTGTCGTAGCGCAGGCTGACAGACGAAAGGGCTTGCGCGCTCTTTTTGAGCGCTGCGTTTTCGACTTTTTTGCGTATTTCGGTGCGATTGATATACCAGATCGCTACCCATGCGACAATAACTATGAATAGACAGAATATGAGCATACTTATGCCGAGCGACGATTGGAAGAACCCGAACAGCGAGCCGAAGAACCCGCACTTGTTGCCGGTGTATACTCCCGCTATGTCGTCGAAGGTCGGTTTGTATGCGTCGGTGCCGCCGGCGTTATCGCCCTTGGTCGTGTATACGGTTTGACCGTTGCGCTCGCCTATCGCAGTTACGCGGTGGGTTAAAAGTATAGTGTCCTTGCCGCTCTTGGCGCGGAACGTTATGACCGTGCCGACCGTGATCTCGGCTTCGCTCGTAGGTTTGACGTCGACTATCATGCTGCCCGTCGGGATCTCCGGCTCCATTGAGTCGGTGACGATCGCGAAAAGTCGGTACTTGCCGAACGTAGTATAGTAGTTATCGCTGAACATACTGAGCAGAGCGTTGAGCGTGAGCGCAACCAAAACAAAAAGCAACAGCAATACGCCTGCTACTTTAAACACCTTTCCTATCTTGCTTTTCTTCTTGGGCTGCGCCGCCACAGTGGGCGTCGCTTCGTTTTGTTCTGCCGAATTCGCCATGATCGATACAATTATAGCACGATTACCCGCGCGTGTCAATAGGTATTCCTACTTCTTTTTGGAAAGAAGCACCTACTTCTTTGAAAAGAAGTAGGCAAGAAACTTTTAGCGTCGAGTGTTTACGAAAGCGGGGCTTGTTTCGTTACACCCGAGTAGTTTTGTTACGTTATAAAATACTTTACATATTCTGTTTTAAGTAGTTTT
The DNA here is from genome assembly GCA_014799665.1 of Clostridiales bacterium. Taxonomy (NCBI): domain Bacteria; kingdom Bacillati; phylum Bacillota; class Clostridia; order Eubacteriales; species Clostridiales bacterium. The sequence goes on along the minus strand of JAAVHP010000012.1, from coordinate 102,641 downwards.
TTCGTTATTTAATAGTATGTATAACACAAACCCGATTATTCGCAAGTGCTTTTCCCCGCTCGCCTATCAACGAGAAAAGGCGCGCTTTCGCACGCCCTCTCATTATCTTTCATTAATATATAATTCCCGCTTATTCTTTTACCGCGCCCGCAGTCAGTCCGTTTACCATATACTTGACCAAACAGAAATACAGTACAATGATCGGCACTGCGATAAACACCGAGCCTGCGGCGAACCGCGCGAATTCCGTATCGCCAAGGCTCATAAGCCCGACGGCGACCGTGTACAAGTCCTTGTTTTTTAGTAGCAGCTTGGGCAGTATGAAGTCCGACCACGGCCACGTGAACGAGGTTATGAGCGTATACACTATCATGGGCATTGCTATCGGCAGGGTTATTCTCACGAACACCTTGAAGTTGCTCGCGCCGTCTATGCGCGCCGCTTCGTACATGGAATTGCTTATCGTGTCGAAGAAGCCTTTCTGTGTTAGATAGCCCATGGGCGCGCCCGCCGAATATATGAGCACCAAGCCCCAAAGATTATCTATCATGTCGAACTGCGTCATCAAAAGGTACACGGCGGTCATTGCCATGAACGACGGGAACATACCGAGCACCATTGTTGTCTTCATTATTCCCTTGCGCGCACCAAACCTGAACCGCGACATGACGTACGCCGTGAGTATGACTAAGAGGCTGCCGAGCACCGACGACGCAACTGCAATTATAAGCGTATTGGCGAACCAGCGCGGATAGTTGTACATTTCGGTGTCGGTAAACAGCTTTTTGAACGTTTCGATACTGTACGAGCTCGGAAAGAAGCCCTTAAACGTGTACATAGATCCGCTTTCGCTGAACGACGCGAGGACGAGCCACAGCACGGGGAACGCGAATATCACCGCTATTACTATGAGCGCCAGATATGTAAAGAAGCCTTCGGCAAAACGCTTGGGCGTGATCTTGCGCGCGATCCGCGATTTTTTGATCTGCTTGTTTATGAGCTTGTCGGCTTTGCTTATTTTCATCTGTACATATCCTCCTTTGAATACGAGGGCGATTTTACGTACACCGCGAGCGAGATGACCGCCGCTATTATGAATATGATTATGCTTATCGCCGCGCCGAGCGAGTAATATTTGTTGTCTATCGACAGGCTGTATAGCCAATTTATAAGAAGATCGGTATCGCTCGCAAGGAAGTACCCGTCGCATATTATTCCGCCGCGCAGAAAGTAGAACACGCCGAAGTTATTGAAGTTGCCCATGAACTGCCCTATCAGCACGGGCGTAGTTGCGAACACCACGAACGGCAGGGTTATTTTCACGAACTGCGTCCACGGGCTTGCGCCGTCTATCCTTGCCGCTTCGTACAGGTCGGGATTGAGGTTTGCGAGTATGCCCGTCGCTAGCAGCATACTCGACGGAATGGACAGCCACGCATTGACCAGCCAGCCGATTATCCTCGCGCTCCACTTGCTGTCGATGCCGAAGAACAGCTTGCCCGTGCCACCGAGCTGTTCTATATAATAATTGATAGGACCTTGGTTTGAAAACATGAACTTGAACGCCAACAGCGTTATGAAGCCAGGCACGGCGAACGCAAGCACGGGAAAGGCGCGCCAAATCTTTTTGCCCTTTACTATCTTTTTATTGAGAAGCAACGCGATCGCGAGCCCGCCGAAATAATTGAGCGCGGTGCTCATTATCGCCCATAACAAGTTCCATCCGAGTATCTTGAAGAACGTACTACCCATCAGCCCGACCGAAAACAGCTGTTTGAAGTTGTCGAAAGCTATCCAGCTGACGAGCGAGCCCGACAGCACGACCTGTCCGCTGTAATCTGTGAACGCCAAAAACACCATGAAGATTATCGGCAGAATATTGAACACGAACACGCCGACAACGGGCAGAACGAGCGCCGTTACGTAGAAGTATTTATCGAACATACTCGCAAGCGACTGCTTGAAGCTCGGCGTTTTGTTTCCACGAGACACGTAGTCGAACGTTCTTTGCGCGTCGCGTATGTTCGCGAGATGCACGGCTATGAAAAATCCCGTAATGATAAACGCAAGCGTGCCGAGCAACATCATTACTACCGAGTTGTCACCCTCTATCCCCAGCCACGGGTTGGCGGGCACTACGCCGAGCGAGAAGAAGTTGTACATCGCTTCCCCGCCCGAGAACACCATGTACGTTACGTATGCGGCGAAAATCAAAAGGAACAGAATGCCCTTTACTATTTGTTTTTGCATGAGCTGACCTAGCCCCATGAGCCCCATCGACGCTTTTACGGGCTTGGGCGCGGTCTTGATATATTGCGCGCGTGCGCCTATCTTCTGCGGGACACGCGACGCTTTTCGCCCGATCCCGCCGAAAAAGTTTTTCAGGCGTTTGGGGATATTGGCAAAGTAAGAGCGTATACGCGTACCGATGCTCGGCTTGCCGTGATAAATTTCGCTGTCGTTCATATTACGCTGTTCCCTCCTCTACTTACTGCCGAACGAGTATATCGCGTTGTAGATATTCTCGTCCAAGGTTTTAAGCGTACGGTCGAGCGCGTCGTAATTGCATTTGCCGCCCGACAAGGTAAACTTTTTACCGTCCGTTCTGTACGGGTCGTTCGCTATATCGGTGAACGTAGTCGCAAGCGGCGTCCATATTCTGTCCACGCCGTAAACGGACGGCATTATTTGTATTCGGTTTTGCTCCATCATGCCGTAAAGGCTTTGCGCGACCTGCGACTGGACGGTGCACGCCGAATTGCAGTCCCTGCGCGCGGGGGCTATTCCCAAGTACTCGTTGCGCTTTAAGATCATTTCGTAGCTTGTGGCATAGTTCAAAAACGCCAGGCTCGCCTTGGGGTACTTTGTGTACGAGCTTATGGCGTAAGCGTTGATCCCGCCCATGGCTATCGAATCTTTGAGCTCGCCGCTTTCCTCGGTCAAATCGCCCGATACGGGCAGCGACGGCATGGGCGCGGCTACGATATTTTCTTCCGCCGCCGCAGCGGCTTCTTTGGCGCTCATACCCTGTTTGCGGTATACCTTTACAAGCTCGCTGTTAAGAGTGCCGTACATATCCTGCGTGTCGGGCACGGCGAAATACGCGCCCGAAGCAAACTCCGTTTCGCGCGCAACGGTAATGGAATTATCCACGCACCCGCTGTTCATCACGTCGGCGAGTTGAAGTATAACACCCGCGCCGAGCCTGGCGTCGTTCGCCTCGAAGCCTATGTCGGTGGTATCGGTGTTGTCGCTCCCAAACACATACGCGCCGTACGTGAACAAATACCCGCAAGAGAAATAGGGGTCGTCGAAAGACTGCATAAACCCGTACGTATCGGGGCTTTGCTCGCGCCGCTCGCGGCTGAACTTGTACAGCTTGCGCATATCCTCTATCATATCGGGCACATCGTTTTTGTTATCATCCCAGGTCGTCTGCCAATCGTCGGGCAGCAAGTCCTTGCGGTAGTACATCATTCCCGCCTGAACGTTCACGCCCACGCCCATGAAATACTCGACGTTATCGAGCTTATACGTGTAAGTGTTCTTCGCAAGCTCGGGCAACTCCGCGTACGCGTCCAGCTTATCGACGGGCAGCGGCGTAATGTGCTTGCCCGCGCAGTAGTTCATAAGTATGTCGTTGGCTTGGTATAAAACGTCGGGACCATAGCCGTAGGGACCGTCGTCGGCAAGATTGCTGTACTGGTCCTGATTGGCGTCGATCGCCGTGATGTAGTAGTCCTTGTATTTCTCGTTGAACCCGTCGAGCAAATATTTGAGATACCCCGACGACTTTGCCGTATCGTTTTCGAGAACGTGCAAAACGATAGGCTTAGCCGCAGTGCCGCGCTCGACCTCGCCGTCGAACTTGTCGTACAGCGCGGCGAGCGACTGCGCGGCGTACTTTTCGCGCAAGCCGCCGCCGTTGCACGCCGCAAGCGGTACAGCCGCCACGCCGCATAGCAATATTGATAATATTTTTTTAATCGATTTCATATTGCTCCTTAATCACGTATTATCTTAAAGTCGTACGGCTCGACGGTCGTGCCGCGTGCGGTCAGCTTGTTATCGGTATTATTGACCAAAAGCACGGTCTTTTCCCCCGCCGCCTCGCGCTCGACGATAAACAATCCGTTCTCGCAAGTTAATTTAGCGTCGCAGCCGCCGAGTGATTTCAAGCGTTTATACCCGAGCAATTTCTTGACCTTGGGTGTGAACTCATGCTCTCCCCAGATAAAGCACCTGCGGCTGTCGGGATCGTACCCGCCTTCGAGCGGTATCTCCGTGCCGTAGTAGACCATTGCCGCGCCGGGCATGAACAGCTCGACGGCAAGCGCGCACAGAAGTTTTTTCTCGTCGCAGCCGCACAGAGTATAGAACCTATGCGTATCGTGACAGTCTATTAGATTGAGCATCATGCCGTTGACCTGCGTAGAGTTGCGCATCAGAAGTCCGTTAAGCTTGTCGCAAAATCCCTGCGCGTCCATTTCTCTTTTAGCGAAAAAGTCGAGCATTGCCTTGGTGAACGCGTAGTTCATGATCGAATCGAACTGCTCGCCGCGCAGGTAGCTTCGGCTGTCGTGCCAGTTCTCGCCGATAAGCACTTTATCCTCGCCGAGCGCTTTTATGCGCTTGCGGAACTTCCGCCAAAACTCATGACTTACCTCGTCGCTTACGTCGAGCCGCCAACCGTCTATGCCGTACTCGTTTATCCAGTGCTCGCCGACCGCGCACAGATATTCCTGAACCTCGGGGTTAGCAGTGTTCCACTTGGGCATATAATCGCACTCGGCGAACACCTCGTAGTTGCGCGGACGCTTTGTCGGCTTGTCGCCGTTTATGACGAACCAGTCGCGGTATTTCGATTTGCCGCCCTTTTCGCACACGTCCTTGAACTGTAAAAGCTCGTCGCTGCAATGATTGAACACCGCGTCGAGTATAACTCGAACGCCGCGCTTTTTGCACTCGTTCATGAGATGCTTGAACGCAACGTTACCGCCGAAATGCGGGTCGACGTTGTAATAATCGCTTATATCATACTTATGATTAGAACGCGAAGTGAATATGGGCGTAAGGTACAGCGTATTGACGCCCAAATCGCGTAAATAATCGAGCTTTTGCGCGACTCCCCATAAATTGCCGCCTGCAAAGCTCTTAGGCGTGGGTTTACGCCCCCATTCGAGGTTTATGTAATCTTTATCGACTGAAGAAGGTTGCTCGCCGTGCGGCGGCTCTCCTACCGCAAAACGGTCGGGAAAGATTTGATAAACGACCGCATTACCCAGCCAATCGACGTAAGGCATTACGTCGTTTTTATTGACGTATGCAAGCTGGAAAAAGTTATAGTACGCGGTCGAATAGTCATAGCTTTCGGTCGCGCCATCCTCGGAGTAATAATACTTTTTGCCGCTCGTATCGGTCAAGACGAATACGTACGCAAGCCGCTTGTCGTCGAGTTTCAGCCGAACGGTATAGTAGTCGAACATTCCGTCGGTCAGCGAAAACGGCACGGGCATACTTTTTCTTTCCTTGCAAAACTCGTGCTTTTTCCCGTAAACGAGCGTTACCCCATTCAGGTCGCCGTGCGCCGCGCGCAGCCTAAGCTCCACGGTATTCCCGTCAAGCGCAAAGGCATACAGCCCATCGGACTTGTGATATAATGCGTGTTTGTTCATGATTACCTTGACAAAATAAGTGATTTTATTATATAATAATTGCTATGGGAAAAACAACCGATACAACCGCGCGCAAGGGGCGCGTTACAATAAAGGACGTAGCGTCCGCCGCAGACGTTTCGATCGCGACGGTGTCGTACGTGCTTAATAATAAGCCCGGTCAATCCATTAGCGAGGAAACCCGAAAAAAGGTATTTCAGTTCGCCAACCTGCTCGGCTACGAATGCAACGTTATGGCGCGGTATCTTGCAACGGGTAAGACCAATACGGTCGCCGTAGTTGTAAAAAACGTAGAGGGCATAGGCTCGGCATACTATATTAAGCTTATCACGGAGCTGACCCGCTTGTTCGCCGAGCACAACCGCGCGCTCAGGGTTTGCGATTATACCGCCGAGCTCGAACGCACGGGCGCGCCGTGCGACGCGTATATAACGCTCGGCTTATCCGAGCAGGACTTCCGCATGTTTGCGGACACCAAGTACGTGCCCGTTGTGGCGATAGACACCGTTTTCGAGGACCTGCTCTTTTACCGAATAAACGACGATTTCGCGGCGATGTATCAAGCCGCTAAAAAAGAACTGCCCGACTGCGAAGAAATAACCCTGCTCACTCACCCGTTACCCGAAGAATGTTTAGCTGGCGCGGAAAAGGTCTTTGACGGTGTGACCGTAATTCGGTCGTTACGCGATCTCCCCACCGAGCTGAGCGGCACGGGCTATGCGACCCAAAGCCGATTTATAGCCGACTTCCTGCACTGTCCCGTCTTTTGCGCAAAGAACTCGTTCGAGTTAAAAGCGTCAGCAGCCGTCGAAGCGGTAAACAAAGCGATCGGTCGCGTCGATTCGTCCGCCGCCGAACATAATATCGAAATTTAACGTACGTAACCTTTTAATATCAAAGAGTTTAGCCCGATAGCCGTTGTTTGCGCTATCGGGCTAAATTCTTTATAGGGGTACTATTTACGCCTGAGGGGTTGCGTAAAAGTCTACCTTACCCGTTTCGATCGTGTAAACGATTTTATAGGTTCCCGCAGTAGAGCAAATGATATTGTTATTTGCGTTTGCCGTAAACAGACTGTTTGCATCGCCCGCAGTGCCTATAACAGTTGCGTTGATAAAGTCGCCGTTACCGCTACTCGCGCCCTTATTATAGCGCGCCAAGCCGAACTCTACGTCCTTGCCGTCTTCTATCGTCAGGGTGTATTCGTATGCGGTCTCAGCCTCGTTGATAGTAAACTTATATTGCGCTGCGAAAGCGTGATCCCAGCCCGTCTGCGTGCCGATATTCGTACCTTTGATATAGATATCGTAAATATCGGGGCTGTCGTTGTGAATTTTTATTTCGAGCATCTTGGCATAGCTGTCGAAAGTAATATCGTAAACGCCCGCCGTCACAACCTTGATATTGTAATTGCCGCCCGCCGCGTCCGCCGCCGCAAACGCCGTACCGTCGACCTTGTAGTAAGTATAGTTATAGTCTACGTCCTTATTATCCCAACCGAGCGTTTCAGTTCCCGCAACGTAGGAGCGAATAACGAACTGGTCGTCTGCATCCAATTCCACGCCTTCGATCGTGTATTTGCCGTTCGAGCCGGTAAGCTGCGTGCCTTCGGCGTCTTTCTGGTAGTCACCCCAGCCGGTAGTGCCGCCCTTTGCAACGTCGATATAGTAATCGTACTGTTTGGGCGCTTTTGCCGCGTCGAACGTGACGGAAAGCTTTTGAGTGCTTTCGTTGTAGGTGAATTTATACGTTCCGTCCGCCTTGGCGGTAATGTTGCTCGTCGTGCCGTCGACGTACGCCTTGGACGCATCGTCGAGCGCGTCGGCTTTGATGTAGGTAGTGCCTACTTTCTTTTCGCCGTCCTCGGTCACGAGCGTGGTGAACATGAATTGATCGTTCGCTTTAAGATAAACTTCGAGCGTATAGTTCTCGCCGACCTTCGACATCTTGGTCGCGTCGTTGTACAAGTCCGCCCAGCCCGTTATGCTTGCGCCCTTGATGAAGTATTCGGTAAGCTCGATTTCGAGCTCCGCGGCGTCGCCGTTTCGCACGTACGATAACTCGGTCAGTTTGCCGTCGACGTCTACGGTAAGTGTAAGCGTGTAGTTGCCCGACTGCCCGCACATAATGTCGGAGGTTTTATTTATGCCGCTCAAACCGCCGCCGCTGTAAAAAGGCTGAGTGCTGTCGGTAGTGTACTGCTCGTAGTTCATGTACCCGTAGCCTATCTGGTAATCGCCCCAGCCGTGCTCCGTTTCGAGTATTTGGAATTTATCTTTTTCGTAGAAATCCGCAGTGAACGTGAACCTATTGCCCTTGGTCGCGTCCTTAGTCATTTTTACCGAATCGGGCAGCTGGTCTACGTTCTCCTTAGCCGTCGTAAAGTCCTTATAATCGCCCGACTCCGCGAACAATGCCGAAGACGACGAGCCCGCAAGATACCAAACGTGGTTATCCTCGGCGGTCGACCTAAACCCTGCGTATACGCTCATGTCTTCTTCGATTTCGGTATTGAAGTCGAACGGCTGGCTGTATGTAGGCGTAGCGCACCAACGCACAAACTCATATCCCGTTTTGGTCGGGTCGGTTTCGGGCTTTGCCACCTTGCTGTTCTTGTCGATTTCGACCTGCGATAATTGCGTAGTTCCGTCAAAGAATGTGACCTTTACCTTATCGCCCGCCGTATCGCCGTCGTTGCCTCCGCCGCAAGCCACAAGACCTGCCGTGCCAAGTACGACGCATAAAGCCGATATCAACAACTTTTGCACTTTTTTCATCATTAACCTCCGTGTATTTAACTGTTTTCGGTAGCCTAAACCCTTAATGTTAAAACTACTTAAACGTTTAACTATATTATACAACCTATTTTTATTTTGTCAATAGGTTTTTGAAAAATTACCGAAAAATTTTTTAATTAACGGTTTTGGCTTGATTAAGCGCCGACGAAGTGGTACAATACTTGTATGACTAATCTTGAACTTATGAGGATAGCCGAGAACGCAGAGGAAGACGCGTTCGAGCAGGAGGATTTTCCGCAGACCAAAAAATCGTCGAAAGAGGTTTACGACGATTTCTACGACGACGTTAAGCAGCCGTCGCGATATATTAAAGAAGATTGGTAGCTTACTTTCTTTTTGAAAAAAGAAAGTAAGCTAAGAACCTACTTCTTTTGAAAAAGAAGTAGGCAAGAAAACTTTTTTGTTGTGTGTGGGCAAGGTGGGTATTATTTCGTTACGCCCAATTAATAACATCTCGTTATTAATTTCTCAACGCCACTTACTTCTTTTTTCGAAAGAGGTAGGCAAGAAAACTTTATTGTTGTACGTGGGCGTAATTTATTTTACTTCATTACACCCAATAAATTTCTTATCGTTATTAATTGCTCTATTTTTAGTCTATTTATTCTTATATATTGTATCCAATCCCGTTACGGGTCTGGGAATATATCGGCTTATAACATTAAGGCGCTTTTCCGTGAATTGAATTTCTATACTGTCACGGGCGTCGATGTCAACGCCTATATCATACAGCTTTTTCGACCACGATCTATTTACGTTTTTAGAAGTTTTCTTGTAAATTTTCATCATGGGAGTAAAGTAGTATCTTGTCCATTGGCGATAGCACTGAATATGTATTTCATTCCACGTCATTTTACGCTTGAAGAATTTTCCGAAAAGAGCACTATGTATGCCCGTCTCATCTATTGTTACAATCGAAAAAGCTTTTTTTGCAAATAATACGAATAGTAATAAAGGAATTGATATCGAGCCGACTATAACGAGAACGGTTATATCATCATACGGAGAATTTGTCAAAACGGATTTATGAATGACAAGCCCTATCATTAATGACCATAATACTGCCGCAATAAAAATAACGCACGCCGCCAAATTAGGCACCGATAAGCTTTTTATTCGCGATACTTCTTTTTTTATTTTCATTGCATAAATTATAGCGCAAACATTTAACTTAGTCTTTATTTTCGACCTTTTTATAATTAGGTATTTCTTCGTCGAGATAGTCTTCGTTGATAAACGTTTTACCGTCAGACGACATTAGAAGGTTCTTCGATACCGTAAACATTTTGGACCAGCTGTTGTGACCGTTTTTAGGTTTTTCTTCGGTATGTTTATCGCCGTAAGATATGCTGTCATAATAACACGCTATCGTGCTTTTGTCGGCGTCCAAATACGAATACTTGAACTTGATCGTATATTCCAGAGTGTAACTTTCATAATAATAACTACCGCTCGCAAGGTGCTCCAAATAATAATGATACAGCCCATAACCGTTCTTGGAAAAAATAACATATTCTTTTTTATAGTCGTCCTCACCGCGAAGATTGCTGTCGTCGCATATATATTTGACTTTGCATTGCAGGTCGGCGTCGCTATTGCACGCTACGAGCCCGAAAACGGGTGTTAAGCACAATACAAGCGCAAGCAGTATAAATAGTTTCTTTTTCATTTTCCCCTTCTCCTTGTGTTTTTATATTCTGATTATATCACAATCACAGATTGATTTTTCGATTTTATTGCAATATGGCGGCATATATCGTTCTTTTCGAATTTATGATTTGGTATATTATATCACTATACATTTGATCTTGTCAATCTATTTTATTGTTAAGTATTTTTATGGCGAGCGCGGTCGTTTCCTCGTCGATACCGAGCGTTCTGTAAGGCGAAGTTTTGACGAAGCGGTCGTTCATTTCCCGCCAGTCGTAGCGGCAATCGTCGATTATAACGTAGCTTTCTATATCCTCGCCGCAGGTGGTTAGGTATTCCCGTATCTCGTCGGCGCGGTCGCCGTTTATACCGAGGTCGGGCGTTTTGTCGTATATCTCCACGCCGTACTTAGCGAAAAGCTCGGTTATATAAACGCCGTCCTCTCGGCATTTGTTTTTGTCCGCGTTCCAATGAATGCGCCAAGTCGAGCTCAGTACGATAACCGCGCCGGTCGCGTCTATTATTTGCTTGACGAACGGCAAACGCGTTTCGTCGATTGCGGTTTGTTTGCTCCAATCGCGCCGCCTGTCATACTCGCGCGAGTTGAGCACTCCGTCTATGTCTAAAAAGATTATTTTCATGATTTTATTATATTTATTTTAGATAAAAGCACATCATACCGCAAAGCGATATTTTACGTGTCTATTCTAACGAGTTCGGTAAGGGTCTTGTTGCGGTAAACCAAATCTTCTCTTTTGCTGAAACCCATCTTCTCCCAAAATTTATTCCCGTTTGCATTTCTCTCGAATACGACCAACGCGACTTTATTTATACCCAAAAGCTTTACAGCGGAAAGCGCGGTATCGACCAACGTTTTCCCAATACCATGTTTTCTGTAATCGGAACGAACGGAAGTATGATAAATATATCCCCGTCGCCCGTCCGTACCGACAATTATAACGCCGACGATCAAACCGTCGACCAAAGCGACAAAACAAGTTTCGGGATTGCGTTCAAGGAATTTGTTTATACCGTCTTTTGAATCGTCCAAGTTGTTCAAACCCATTCCCGCACAAGACGTCCAAAGAGCATACACTTCCTCGTAGTCCGTAATTTTCATTTTTCTGATTTCCATAAATACACTCCCGATCTACGTTTATCTAAATTAAATTATATCAAAATCACAAATAGAATGCAAAGAAAAAAGACACCTTATTTCTAAGATGTCTTTTAATGAAATGCGGCAGTTCGTCGCCGTGTCGAAATAGCAAGAAAAAAGAGACGCTCTTTTAAACGTCTCTTTTAATGAAATGCGGCAGCTACCTACCCTCCCGGTCCGTCACCAGACAGGTACTCTCGGCTCCATAGGGCTTAACTTCTGTGTTCGGAATGTGAACAGGTGTGACCCCTACGATATGACCACCGCAATGGCTCCCCGGACAGGACTCGAACCTGTGACAATTCGGTTAACAGCCGAACGCTCTACCTACTGAGCTACCGAGGATCAATTATGCGCTCGCTGCTTGGCGTTACGCACAAGTTCTTTGCGGAATTTCTATTTAGTTGTAAAAATGTCCGTCCTTGTCCCGTCGAACAAAGACAACCGCACATAACTTATTACTTTCTACTAACAGGGTTTAATCTTGTAACTGCTAATTTTTGTTTAGCAATTGGTATTGATAAAGCCCTCGACTTATTTAGTATCGCTCACCTGAATACATTGCTGCACTTACAGCTGCGACCTATCAACCACGTCGTCTACATGGAGTCTTACTCTACACTTGCGTGTAGATGGGATATCTAATCTTGAGGTGGGTTTCACGCTTAGATGCTTTCAGCGTTTATCCGCTCCGCACTTCGCTACCCGGCAGTGCCGCTGGCGCGACAACCGGTACACAATAGGTGCGTTCACCCCGGTCCTTTCGTACTAAGGGCAAATCCTCTCAAATATCCTGCGCCCGCGAAGGATAGGGACCGAACTGTCTCACGACGTTCTGAACCCAGCTCGCGTGCCACTTTAATCGGCGAACAGCCGAACCCTTGGGACCTTCTTCAGCCCCAGGATGTGACGAGCCGACATCGAGGTGCCAAACCTCCTCGTCGATGTGAACTCTTGGGGGAGATCAGCCTGTTATCCCCGAGGTAACTTTTATCCGATAATCGACGGCAATTCCATACTCTACCGCCTGGTCACTAAGTCCTACTTTCGTATCTGCCTGACTTGTAAGTCTCACAGTTAAGCTCCCTTCTGCCTTTGCACTCTACGAATGGTTTCCAACCATTCTGAAGGAACCTTTGAACGCCTCCGTTACTCTTTAGGAGGCGACCGCCCCAGTCAAACTGCCCACCTGGCAATGTCCGAAACCGCGATTAGCGCATCTCGTTAGAACCCCAGCAAAGAAAGGGTGGTATCCCAAGGTTGACTCCGCAAAGGCTAACGCCCTTGCTTCAATGTCTCCCACCTATCCTGTACATCCTTTGCCGAGACTCAATACCAAGCTACAGTAAAGCTCTACGGGGTCTTTCCGTCCAGTCGCGGGTAATATGCATCTTCACATATACTACAATTTCGCCGGATCCATCGTTGAGACAGCTCCCAACTCATTACGCCATTCATGCGGGTCAGAACTTACCTGACAAGGAATTTCGCTACCTTAGGACCGTTATAGTTACGGCCGCCGTTCACCGGGGCTTAAGTTCGGTGCTTCGCTTGCGCTAACACGTCCCCTTGACCTTCCGGCACCGGGCAGGCGTCAGCCCCTATACATCAGCTTGCGCTTTTGCAGAGACCTGTGTTTTAGATAAACAGTTGGTTGGGACTATTATCTGCGACCTATTGCTAGGCTCCCCTTATTCCGAAGTTACGGGGTCATTTTGCCGAGTTCCTTAACGATGGTTATTCCGCTCGTCTTGCAATTCTCTTGCCGCCTACCTGTGTCGGTTTGCGGTACGGGTGCCCTACAGCTAGCCTTAGCAGCTTTTCTCGCCAGCGTGGATTCGCCAACTTCGTCGCAATCGACTCCCCGATCACGGCTCAGCCTAATGAGTTGCGTACTTCACTACAACCCAGCCTAACCGCTTGGCCGCGCTTTACCATCCGCGCGGACTGACTATCCTTCTGTGTCCCTGCATCGAACTGTATGACAGTACAGGAATATCAACCTGTTGTCCATCATCTACGCCTTTCGGCCTCGACTTAGGTCCCGACTAACCCTGGGAGGACGAACCTTCCCCAGGAAACCTTAGGCTTTCGACGGAGGAGATTCTCACTCCTCTTTCGCTACTCATGCCGGCATTCTCTCTTGTGTGCAGTCCACCGCCTCTTTCGATACGGCTTCAGCCCGCACACATTGCTCCCCTACCAATTATCAAAGATAATTCCCAAGCTTCGGTAAATAGTTTGAGCCCCGATAGTTTTCGGCGCAACATCACTCGACCAGTGAGCTATTACGCACTCTTTAAATGAGTGGCTGCTTCTAAGCCAACATCCTGGTTGTCTGTGCAACATCACATCCTTTACCACTTAACTATTATTTGGGGACCTTAGCTGTGGGTCTGGGCTTTTTCCCTTTTGACAACGGAACTTATCTCTCGCTGTCTGACTCCCGGACAAAAGTATTCGGTATTCGGAGTTTGATAAGGTTCGGTAACCCGTGAAGGCCCCTAGCCCATTCAGTGCTCTACCCCCGATACTCTAAATTCCGAGGCTAGCCCTAAAGCTATTTCGAGGAGAACCAGCTATATCCGAGTTCGTTTAGAATTTCTCCGCTAACCACAAGTCATCGCCCACTATTTCAACAGGGGTGCGTTCGGTCCTCCGCAGGATTTTACTCCTGTTTCAACCTGCTCATGGGTAGGTCACTCGGTTTCGGGTCTACGACACGCTACTAAAATTCGCCCTATTCAGACTCGCTTTCGCTACGGCTCCGGAACTTGATTCCTTAACCTCGCAACGCATCGTAACTCGCCGGCCCGTTCTACAAAAAGTACGAGATAACACGTGCTCACCTTGCGGTAAGCGTAGTGCGTTCTCTGCTTGTAAGCACACGATTTCAGGTTCTGTTTCACTCCCCTTCCGGGGTGCTTTTCACCTTTCCCTCACGGTACTAATCACTATCGGTCATCTGGTCGTATTTAGCCTTGGGAGATGGTCCTCCCTGCTTCCCACCCAATTCCACGTGTTGGGTGGTACTCCGGATTCTTGTGAGCTATGGCATAAGTTTCGCTTACATGGCTTTTACATTGTTTCGCGTTGTTTTCCAAACAACTTCGGCTACTCATGCCAAGTGCCCGTATACAAGTCCACTACCCCGCACATATTGCTATATGCGGTTTGGGCTGGTACCCTTTCGCTCGCCACTACTCAGGTAATAGATAATTTTCTTTCTTTTCCTCCGGGTACTAAGATGTTTCAGTTCCCCGGGTTCCCTTGAATGTGCTATTTATTCACACAAACATAGTCATAGTTTCCTATAACTGGGTTTCCCCATTCGGAGATCTGCGGGTCAAGCGCTTATTTGCAACTAACCGCAGCTTATCGCAGCTTATCACGTCCTTCTTCGGCGCCAGATGCCTAGGCATCCATCGTATGCTCTTGGTAGCTTAATCGTCCAATTCCTAAAAATAAGAAATTACAAGATATAAACTTTCAAAATTGTACTGGTAATACATATCACCAATTTTGATATTTGTATACTCGCTTTAAGTTATATGCAGTTGTCAATGTGCGACGAGGTCAAAAAAAACACAACGAGCAATATACTTAGGGATTTTGCTCCCCTTTGCGTTATTGCTGTTATGTCCAGAGGTATGGCTTATTCGCGATACTTGGATGACCCGTTTGCTATCTTGCGTGACAGCTTATTCATGATACCACATGATTATACGTATGTCAAGCGTTTTTACAAACTTTTTTAAAAAATTTTCAAAAAAAATTTTTAGGGGATTTTATTTGGTTTATTTAACGTAAAAAGCCCCGACGGTGCAGGGCTTTTATTATTATGGATATTCTCTATTGTTTTATTCGTCCGCGCTAGGCGGAAGGCTCGGGTTGGGCATACGGATATTCTTGGCTTTGGGCTTTCCTTTGATTACAGTCTTTTCGAGGAGCGGACCGAAAACGTACAGCGCGGCGGGCAGAACGGTCAGCACGCACACTATGGAAATTATCGTGCCGAGCCCGAGCGTTATACCCATCGACGAGATGAGCGGATCGCTCGTCAGGAACCCGACGAGGAAGGACGCCACCGTCATGATCGTGCCCGAGGTGATTATCGTAGGGAACGATTGCGAGATAGCTTCGGTCACTGCCCTATCCCGCGGCATACGCGAGGACAGCGCACGGAAGCGGTTGGTCATGAGTATGGCGTAGTCTATCGTCGCGCCCATTTGTATCGCGCTTGCGATAAGGTACACGAAGAAGAACATATTTCTCCCCACGATAACTGGTATGGCGAAGTTCATGAATATCGCGCCCTGAATTACGAGCACGAGCACGATCGGTATACCCCACGACCTGAACGTGAACGCAAGTATCAGGTATATGAACGCTATCGTCAAAACAGTTATGAGGATATTATCATGCGAGAACGATTTATTAAGATCGTACGCGCTCATGCTCGATCCCGCGAATATCGCTTCGGGGCAGATGTTTTTGACCGTCGGCGTCAGCCTTTCTATGAGCGCAAACGTTTCCGCGCTTTCGAGCGCCGCGCCGACCGTGAATACTATCCTTGTATGATTTTCGCCAAGCAGCTGCGCCTTGCCGAATTCGAGGGTATCCTTATACGCGCCTATCATATCGCCCGCCATAGCCGACACGCGGCTGTCGGTGAACGCAAAGTCAAGAAGGTCGACTATCGGCGCTTCGCAGTCGTAAATGCTTCCGCTTATTGGCTTTCCCCTATTCATTGCGTACAGCATGAACAGCGTGCCCGCCTTGTCGGGTTCGATACCTATCGCGTCGCTAAGCCCCAAGGGCGTGATGCTGTCGGTAAGGTAATACATCTTATCGGGATCGCTTTTGCTCGGCAGACCTATCGACGCCCAGCCGAGCGCCGAAGTGATGAGCTCTTCCTGTTGCACGACTTCCGTTATTTCGCGCTGAACCTCGTAGCTCACCGTATCGGGAACGAGTATGACGAACGCATTGCTCGCGCCGAATATTTCGTCGGCTTTGTTTTGCGCCTGCATTTGCGCGCTCGGGCGCGATGTGTCTATCGAATTGGTGCTGTAACAGTAATCAAGGTTGGTGCTAAGCCCTGCGCCCACGCCGAACAGCACGACGAACGCCGCGAGCAGTACGTAGCGAAGCTTAATATCGATCTTGCCGAGACGGCGTATCTTCGGCACGAAATTGCGGTGACGGCTTTTATCCATCAGCTTGGACAGGATAAGCAGTACACCGGGCATGAACAAGAACACGGTAACAAGCGAGCACACTATGCTTTTTGCGAGCACCATGCCGAGATCAAAGCCAAGCCCCAACTGCATGAACATGAGCGCGACAAGCCCAGATATGGTGGTAAGCGAGCTCGACGCGATTTCAGGTATTGCCTTGGCGAGCGCGGTAGTTAGCGCCGCTTTCGGGTCGCTCGGGTTTTTGTCCTTTTCCTCAGTGAACCTATGACAAAGAATTATCGCGTAGTCGATAGCGAGCGCGAGCTGCAAAATGATACACACCGTGTTCGACACGAACGAAATCGTGCCCAGCCAGTGGTTTGTACCCATATTGAGTGCCGCCGCAATTACGAACACGAACGGGAACGCTATCACCTCGGCGAAGCTTTTGGAAGTGAACAGCAGCACCAAAATGATGACCGCCGCGGCTATCGCTATTATTACGACCATTTCGGAAGCGAGCGTATCGGCGTAATTGCTTACGAGCGGCGTGGGCACGCAGAACGGCTTGCCGCTATCCTCTATTATTTTAATTACAGCGTTATATGCGGCTACCGCTTTCTCGTCGCCGCTTCCGCCCTCGAAGTACATCGAATAGAGCGCGTTGCCGTCCTTATAATTGCTCGCGCTCGAACTGTCGAACGAGAATCCGCTGACGCCACTCACCGCGCCGATTTTTTTTGCTATCTCGTCGGCAGTCGAGCCGTCTATATCCGATACAAGCACGGTCGCCGAGCCGTATGCCGCGAACTCCTCGTCCATGATAACAAGCGCCTGCGCGGTATCGGTATCGGCAGGCAGGTACTTGGAAATGTCGTACTCTACCGTAATGCGCGTAATGCCGTACACGCAGTATGCGAGCATGAGCGCGAATATCACGAAAAACAACGGATATTTATTTACGATAAACCGTGCGATTTTTTGCATGGCTTAATTTTACTATTTATATAGAAAAAACGCAAGCAAAATTATATCAATTAAAAATCAGAAGTTATCGGTTAATTAATTTTTATTATTTAATCGGCGCATACTATTTTCATGGATATTAGAAAAGTAGCGATAATAGGTTGCGGAATGGTCGGGAGCAGTACGGCGTTCGCGCTCATGAACAGCGGACTGTTCACCGATATACTCTTGATCGACGTCAACCGCGACCGTGCGATCGGCGAAGCGATGGATCTATCCCATTGCCTACCCTTTACCCGTCCAGTCGAGATACGCGCGGGCGACTACCGCAATCTCGGCGATTACGGCATTATCATAATAACGGCGGGCGCAGCGCAACGCCAAGGCGAAACGCGGCTAGACATAATCAAGAAGAACGCCGATATTATGAAGTCGATAGTGCCGCAGATAATCGAGTACAACGATTCGGCGTACCTACTCGTTGTGTCCAACCCCGTGGACGTTCTGTCGTACGTAACGCACAAGCTGTCGGGCTTCCCGTCCTGCCGAGTGTTCGGTAGCGGCACGGTGCTCGATTCGGCGCGGCTTAAATTCCTTGTCGGGCGAAGGCTCAACGTAGACCCGCGAAGCGTGCACGCGTTCGTTATCGGCGAGCACGGAGATAGCGAGCTTGCCGTGTGGTCGAGCGCGAACGTAAGCGGAATTACGCTCGATAAGTTTTGCACGCATTGCGGCTACGAGGAGCACGAACGCAACCGCAAAAGCTTAGAGGAAGACGTTAAAAACTCGGCGTACGAGATAATCAATCGCAAGGGCGCGACCTACTACGGCATAGCCGCCGCCACGCGACGAATTTGCGAGAGCATAGTGCGCGACGAGCATTCGATAATGCCCGTGAGCACTCTGGTGAACGGACACTACGGGCTGAACGATATTTATATTTCCGTGCCCGCGCTTATCGGGTCGGGCGGCATAGAGGACATTATGGATATAGGCTTATCTAATAGCGAGCTTGCCGCACTGCACAATTCCGCCGCAACGCTTAAAAGCGCATTAAATGAAATAGGATTTTAATAATAAAAAAGAAGCGTTGCCGCTTCTTTTTTATTATTAGATATTGAGTTCTTCCACCCAGGCTTTAAGGCTTTCGATGGATATATCGCCGTTAAGGAGCTTGCCGTCCTTCCACTGCGCGGTTTTGCAAAGCGGTCTGAGCACCGCTTCGGCTTTATAGATGTCGCTGCTGCCGCTCGTGGCGAACGGTATTATCGTTTTGCCCGAGAAGTCGTAGCTTTCGAGGAAGCCGTTTATGATAGTGGGCGCGAGATACCACCAGATCGGGAAGCCGACGAACACCACGTCGTAGTCCGCCATGTTCTCTACCCGTTCCGCGATCGCGGGGCGTTCGAGCGTGCGCATTTCGCGCGACGAGCGGCTGTCCTTGTTGTTCCAATCGAGGTCAGCTTGCGTGTACGGCTCGACGGGCTTAATAGCGAAAACGTCCGCGTTCGCCGCCTTTGCGAGCTGTTTTGCGACGACCGCAGTGTCGCCCGAAGTCGAAAAGTATGCTACTAATTTTTTGCCTGACATATATTTTTTCTCCTTGATTATTAATTTTTAATTGTTACTCGCCCCAGGTGACGAAGCTGTCTATATTGATCTTGTCGCCCGTGCTGCGAATGGACACGAAGTGTTCGCCGTCCTTCAACCCGTCGCTGAGATAAACGAGCTCGGGACTGGTGCTGTTACCCGAAAGGTTGACAACGCCCACCTTTTCGCCGTCGATATAGACCTCAAACGTGCCGTAGATTTTGTTGCGCATAGCGAACAACGCGAACCGATCGCCGCTAAACTTAAACTCGCAAACCGCATCGTCGTTGCCAACGTAAATGTGCCCGAACGAGCAGTACGCGCTCTCCGTTTTCCAATCACCGCGATAACGGATATTCTCGCTGTCACAGCTTACGACCGTTCCGTTTACATACTCGGTAACGTACGAGAACGAGAGCGACGTAAGTGCTACCCTGCCGTTATCGGAAGCCGTTATCGTAAGATACGCGTAGCGGAACTTGACCGTTTCGCCGAGGTTGACGATAGCGTTCTTGTTGTTGCCGTACTTAACGCCGCTAAACTCTTTCGAGTAAACAACCTCGCCGTCCGGCGTATTTTTGAATTCCAGCTTGAACGCAGTCGGGAACCCGATATTCGACATACTCTTTTCCGTCCAACCGTAAACGTTGAACCGATTGGCGGTGATCACGCTACCCGCATCGATAGTCATGGTAAGCGGATTGTCGGCGCTTATCCATTGATCCCTTGCGGTATGGATATAGGTATCGAGCCTGCCGTCGAACAGGTGCGAAATATCATACCACCCTTCGGATACGGCGTCCGTCCACGGACGGTAATTCGTTTCGACCACCGAATAGCGGTACTCCTTTCCGTCCGCCGAATAGACGGGAGTATACTCGATAGTATCGTTGTAGGTATAGGTATAGTTACGAACGTATTTATAGTTGGAAGTAAACGAGGTATCGGTAAACTGATAGGAATTGCGGTACGCGTTGGCGTATTGAACTGTTACCGTTTCCTCGCCCGCGCCCTCGATCTCGCCGTTCTCGTTGATAGTGCCGGTTGCGGGCGTGAACTTGCCCCAGCCGAGACCTATATACGCGTTCTTGCCGCCCTGGTTCGTCGATCTTACTACGGCGCGGAAGTACAGCCAATCGCCCGCTTTAAGGTCCTCGATATCGCAATACGTGTTCGCTTCGGTGTAGAAGTTGGCGTGCGACGCCGTAGTCTGAACGTATGCCGCGAGCTTAAAGTCTTTATCCTCGTTGCTGTTGACGGAGGTATACAGCGCGCAGTCCCATCTGCCGCGGAGCGCCAAACGATACTTCGCAGTTTCGTCTATATAGAACTTGCCGCGAATCTCGTAGAAAGCGTTATCTGACATAACGTCATACGTCCAAATCTCGGTATTGCCGTTTTGCGTGGGGTTGGCGTTATCGGCGGAAACCACCGAGGAAGCGCCCGCAAACTTGCTCTCGAACGCCGCTTGCGCGGACTCGGGCATAGCGTCGACGTCCTCATAGGTATACGTGACGCGTTCGAGCATGGACTTGTTCATTTCGTGCGACTGTTCGAGCTCGATTATAAGCTCCACGTCGTCCACCTTGAACGAGCCGTTCTTTTTGGTGATGCCGAGCGTTACGCGAATCTTGCCCGATTTGGTATGCTCGCCGTCGGGCTTATAGGTAAACACGTTATCGCCGTTGTTGACAATCGTGCCGTACTCGGGCTGGGTAATCGACTTTACCGTATAATTGAAGTCGGCGGGAATGACAATACTACCGCTCGTATACATACCGCCCTCGGTCGTGTACGGACGAAGGTCGAGAGTGAAGTCCTCGCCGAACCTGATTTTATAGGGCTGAGCGGTTTGAATATAATGCGTTTCGCCGTCGTACTTATAGCTCCTGCCCGTTTGGTAAACGGTAGCTACGGGCACGAACATGGAATAGCCCTTAGCCTTCATAGCGGAAGTAGCCTCGCTGCTCATGTTCTTTCCTACGAGCGACGAGTAGTAGGTCATGTCGTTATGCGTGACTTCTGCAAACTTATTGAAGTAATTATCTATGCCGTTAGGCTTAGCCGCCGCGACCTTTATAAAGTTATCCTGACCGAACGCGTGAAGGAGCGTCGCGTAGATAGACAAATCGTTTTCGCGGCTGCCGCTGACCTGCATTGCCGCCCAGCCGGGCGAAGTGTATCTGTTCCAACCGTCCAAACCGTCGCCGCCCGCGCCAAGCCTGCGGTTAGCGGATATGCGGGTAAACAAGCTGTACTCTACGAGGTTTACGGCGTTGTTGGTCACCTCGCCGCCGTCGGGAAGTCCCCAGCCCTGGAAGTTGTGGTTGTACTCGTGCATATTACCCCACGAACCGGAATTGACGAACGCATTATAGTTGAGCGAGCCAGCCATCCAATCCGTCGGGCAGTTTACGCTGTACTGACCGGGGAACGCGACCGCAGCGCCTGCCGCTACGAACGGCTCGTAAAGGAATACTATGCCCTGCCTTGTAATCTGCGTGGAAACGAGCGCGATCTTCTCCCACATGACCGCCGCCGTGTACAGGTCGTCGTAAGAGAGATTTTTGACTTGATTTACAGGTCCAGAGTGAAGAACGCCGTACTCGCGTACTTCGAGATCGAAGTACGGCGCGGTAGACTTGGCGTTTTCGGCAAACTCCTCGGGCGTGGTGTAGCCGAGTATAAAGTGCGAATACCTAACGCCGCCCGAAACGGTCACGCTGAACGTTTTGCTGGCGTTGCCTATGTAGATGGGTCCGCCCAAGAACGAGCCGACGTAGCCGGTATACACCTGACGCTCCTCGTCGAACTCGGCAGTATCGGGCGTTACGAGCATGGTGTTGAGAATAACCGGCATACGGTTAAGCCCGCGCGCCGCCCAAATATTATTCGCCTTGCGGTTATAAAGCGCTTGACCGATATGAATGAGCACGCTGTTGCCCGCGGCTTGCATATCCGCCTTGGAAACTTCGATTTTTATGATCTCGCCCGCAGGCGCGTACATACCCGTAACGTTGTACGATTCGTAGCCGCGCGGATCGAAAGTGAAACGCTTGACAATGGCTTGCTCGTCATCGGAGACGTCGCTATACCACAAGCCTACCGAGCCGGTATGCTTATAAAGCTGCCCGCCCGTCCGTTCGCCGCGAAGATAAAGATAGCCGTCCTTATCCATTTTATCGTAAGTGTTTTGCGGATAGCCGTCGGAGCCGATGCGCGTGTTTATAGAACACAAGTTCCAGTTCTCGTTGATGACGGCTTGCCTTTGCGTTTGGTCAAGCGACGAGCCCTGCCCAAACTTGGGATAGGCATCTATGGTTCCGTTCGCTACGAGCCCGCCGTCGCTTACTCCGTTAGGGAGAGTGCGTTCAACCGTACCGAGATACTCAGCCTTGTAGCCGACTTTGGTCTTGTTGACGTACGCCGAAGAAAAGACCTCGGTGGGCAGACCGTCGTTGGGATCGATCTCATCGAATACGCTACCTTTATGCTCGTCCTCGCCGTCTATCGAGAAAGACGGATCAAACGGTAATAATTCCCCGTCCTTGTGCGCGCACGAAGGTATGCAGACCGCAAGAATTATAATGAGCGCAATGACGAGCACCGCCGCCACCACCGATATGATTATGATCTTCTTCTTTTTGGGATCGAGCGCCGAAGCCGCCGCGCCGCCGCTCTTAGAAGTCTTGGCAGAAGATTTTTTATCGGTGCGCGCAACCGCCGTCGACTTCTTATCTGCGGCAACGAGCGCTTTACCCGAAGAAGCCTTTGCGGCTTTCTTATCCGCCTTGGCGATCTTGCTCTCTTTTGCGGGCTTTTCGGTCTTGTCCGCTTTTTTCGCCGAAGTCGACGAAACGGCAGCCGATGCGTCGGTAACTACCCTAACCTTAGGATCGGGCATTTCGGTTTGCTTCGTCGCAGGCCTGGAAAGCGCCGCCGCCCTTAATTCGCTCGCAGTGCGCGGAGCAGCCGCAGTCGTCGCCGCGGGCTGTGCGGTCGCAGTCGTCGCAGTCTTAGTTGCCGCCGTTTCCTTAGCGGGAGCAACGGTGGTACGTGAAACCGGCGTTGTCGCTTTTGCCGCAGGCGTTGCGGGTCTGACGGGAGTTGCCGTCTTTGCCGCAGGCGTTGCGGGTCTGGCGGGCGTTGCCGTCTTTGCCGCAGGCGTTGCGGGCTTAACGGGAGTCGCCGTCTTTGCCGCAGGCGTTGCGGGTCTGACGGGCGTTGCCGTCTTTGCCGCGGGCGTTGCGGGTCTAACGGGAGTCGCCGTCTTTGCCGCAGGCGTTGCGGGTCTGACGGGTGTCGCCGTCTTTGCCGCAGGCGTTGCGGGCTTAACGGGAGTCGCCGTCTTTGCCGCGGGCTTCGCCGTTGTTGTCGTTGTGGGTTTTTTGATATCCGCCAAGATTAATTCCTCTCTTTTGGCAAAATGTGTGTACTATATTATACCACAAGCCGAACGAATATGCAAAACGTTTTTTATTAATATTGCCGTTTATTTATTACTTCGCTTTACTTTTCTTGAAGTTGAAAATCTTTTCGCCCTTGCGAATTACCCTGCGGTACAAATCGTTATCGGCATTGCAGCCTATAAAATCGGGCTTGCCGTTATAGCTGTCGACTATCACGCCGAGCGATCCGAAGAAGTTCATTTGCTTGTCGAGGCCAATCATCTTGAACTGTCTGATCTTGACAGCAAACGGATAATGTGCTTCGCCGTCCTCATCTGTATATTTACATATATAGATACTCTCCACGGCGTTCCCTCCTGCTTCAACGACTTTTTCTACAAACCCATCGATGACATATTTTTCCAAATCGCAAACCTCAATCTTTTTGTCGCGGGTAAAGCTGACGCGCTTGAATTTATCTTCCATCGATTGAAGCTTATCGGGGAGGTTTTCGCGATACTCGGTTATTAACTGTTCGTCGCCGCTCATTAGCGCGAACTCCATTATGTTTTCGATTGCCGACTCGGCGTTACGGTAATCATTAGCCGCGATCTTAAAATATTCCACACAGGCAGGATCGCCGTGACGTTTAAGAATAAAGCCCTTGTAATTGTTCGCAAAAGGTGCGTTTACGTCCCGCTCTATCATAATGTCGGCAAGCGCGATCGCCTTTTCTTCGTCCACCATGCTGTACGCATCGAGCGCGTTCGTCATTTGCCCGTATGAAGGAGTCTCGCCATTTTCGAGCGTTTTCTCGTAGCTGTCCATTGCCTCTTTTCGTTCGAGATATGCGCCTTGCCGAACAAGCTCGTACGGTATCTGTTGCGCATGGATTTTATCGGCGAGCTCAACAAACTTATTCAGCTCGGCGGCATAACCCTCGTCCGTCTCGACAACAAACGGATTGTAGCTTTCGCACCCCATTGCCGCCACTCGTTCGTGGAATATGGGATGCGAGCTGACGCGCGGACGAAGCTCTACAGTCATATACCTTTGCCAGATCTCGCCGTACTTATCTATGTAAGCGGGATAGAGCGCCACGTTGCGCGAACAAAAATCGTTGCTCGGAGTTTCGCTTTCGTAATAGTAATAATCGAGCTCCGGCACGGCGATATTGGCGAAACGCGAGAGCAACTCGGACTTAGCGAGCGCATTCACAAAGGTCTGAACGTCGCCCTTTTCCCTCACCGTGTCGTCGGCGAGTTTTTCTATATGCTCGGACGCAAAAGTCGAATACATCTCGTGTCTGAAATCCATCAGCATATAGAACCCGAGCGAAGAAAACACCTTAGAAGCGCAAATAGCTATATGCGAGTTCGCCATAGAAAACCTTTGTATATGCTTACTGCACGCGTATGAAAACTTGACGTCGCCGTTTACGACGTGGGCAAACTCGTGCAATAAAACGTTTTTCAACTCGTCTTTCGTAAGATATGCGGCGTAAAGATAACCGAGCGAAATGCGCACCTTCCCGTTAAGCTCTAATACGGATATACCCTCGATTCCGCCGAGCGCAAGCTCCAACGGGCTCTTACAGCCGAGAACTTCCGCCGCCGATTGAGCAAGCTCGTACAGCTTGGGGTAGCATTGACTGTCCAAAACGGTTTGTTCGTCTTCGAATGAATTGCGGTTCGGAATTATCACGTCGAGAAAACCGACATTCAAATATCCCAATAACAGTATACCTATCGTGCCGTCAATCTCGGCACTCATGCCAAGGGCGAAGCATGTAAAGAGCACAAGCACGAACAACACCGTAGAATATAAATACCCGCCGACGATCGCCGCCGTGACCGCGCGCTTTGCCTTGGCGTAGTCGGAGCGAACTTCGGTCTTTATGCGTTCAAGATAGTCGAATGTCGATTTGATCTTCTTTCGGTTCATGAGCCGAGTCAACACTACAAACATAATAATATTGATCAGACACAATCCCGATACGACGGCAACGGACGCGTAGAATAAAGTATCCCAAAGCGAAGTCTGCGAGTCGACTTTCAAATACAGTCCCACGCCCCAGCAACCCAAGCTCAGTCCGTACGCCGTTACCATGAACAAAAATACTCGTGTAAAGCTTTTTACTTTTTCCCTTGTTATTTTCATACCCTTTTTCCTCAATACAATAATACCAAAGTATTATATAAAAATCAAGCGACCTAACAATTTAATCTTGTATTAAAAAACGACGGCTGTATCGATACTTTCGGTACAACCGCCGTTATTCCATAATTATTGATTGCTGATTCCCTATCGATTACAGCGCTCTTATGCTGGCGATCGGGGGTTTGCGCGAGTAGAGCGCAACCGGTATTACGGTGGATATGATCGCCGTCAACAGCGCAACGCCAAATATGCACAGCACGGACAGCGGCCCGAACGAAAGGATGCTTATTACCAAGAAGGTGTCTTCCAGTAAGATACCGTTTATAAGCACGCACAGTCCGAACGTTCCCGCCGTCGCTACCACGAAGCATATAAGCGCGATAATGAACGACTCGGACATGAATATCTTATACACGTCGAGCGTGCGCGCGCCGATTGCGCGGAGAATTCCGATCTCCTTCTTCTTCGCCGTAATGGACGCCGAAATGAAGTTGAACATGAGCAAGAACGCAAACAGCGCAAGCACCAAGCCAGCAATAAGGAAGCCCGTACCGAGCGCCTCGGCAAGCTCTATAAACAAGGTGAGCTGAATCATTTGGCTGTTCTGGATGATCGCCGTCGAGTCGTCCTCGCCGCGCTGATAGGTAAGCTTTACAAGCTCCTCTACCGCCGACTGCGTATGCTCGTACGGAATATATAAAGTGCTTATGAACGCTCCCTCGGGCGCGATGTACTTGGTAACGTACTCGCTATGACCGTAGTTATTTTCCTCTTTTATAGCGAACGAAGAATACAGATCGCTCGAAAGATATGCCGCGCCGTCGGTAATATTATCGAAGAAAACGCCTGCGATAGTAACGGGCGACCAGTCCTCGCTGTACATATTTCTTATACCGATATTCAATTCGATATCGCCGAAATACGTTTTTAACTGCGCGAACAAATCGAGTATTTCGTCTTTGCTAAGCTGTAAATTGGACAATCTGTACAGCTTGTAGATAGGACTGACTTCGTCCTCGGCGCGACTTTCGGCGTTCCACCTTCCGTCATTCCACGTCTGCCAGTCTTGAAGATATTTATTGTACGCTTTATTGTACTCGGCGTCGTCCTCGTAGTCGTTACGGTCGGGTTCTTTCGGCGCGGGATTATTATTAATGTAGTTCTCCAACGCCTTTTGTTTTGCTTCATCCACCATCTTGTCATACGCCGCGAATTTTTGAGAGGATGCGCGAAGATCGTTCAAATACGTTCGTTGATTTTCGTCGTATTCGTCGCGATTAGGCATATCGTAATAGATGTAATATTTATAATCGTATTCGAATATTTCTTCTCTGTCGGGATCGTATACGTCGAGTTTTTGCGGCTCGGGATTTTGCGCTATCCACTCTTCCTCGTTAAATACGTTACCCTCTTCTTCGGCTTCCGCTTTTGCCGCATTAAGGCTCTCCGTCCAATATTGCTTATCGTTGTTGAAGCCCGTTTCATTGAAGTTCGCATCGATCAAGAAGTAAGTTTTAATATATTCTTGTCTTGCCTTCTCAACGATAGCGTTAACACGCTCTTGCTCCTCGAAAGAATTCTTAACATCATAATAGTAGTCTTGATACGCGCTTGCATACAAACTAGCCGCACGCTCTATTTGCAAAGCCACCGAGTTTGCGGGAAGCGAGTTAAGCTTATTGCCCGAAAAATCGTAAATGTCGAGAAGCTTTTTGCCGTTGTTCTCGCCGTACTCGGCAACCATATAGACCTGTCCCGCCCACGTGTCGGTACTATCGGCAAAGTAAATTCTAAGCTCGCCCTCGTTATAATCGAAATAGTCATACGTATTAATGTATTGCTGATTATTCGATGCGGCAATGCTTTTCATAAGTTCTTCGGTGACCATGATCGACGGCAAAAGACTTGTTTCCAGATACGTTTCCCATTCTTGGGGGATCATGACGTCACCGCTGAACGGAGTATCGTCGTCGGCAGCTTTTTTGAGGTCGTTATACTTGGAGTCTATCTCCTCTATACTGTAAATACCGACTACTTTAAATTCCTTACCGTTTACGTTAAGCGTCAACCGGTTCGTTTCGCTGTATAGCAGATCCTCGGGTTTGGAAATAGTTACTTCCTTATTGGAGTTGTCGGTGAACTTGGTCTTTGGTGCGATTATCGAATTATAAACGTAATCTGATATAGCTATCTCGTCGGCGGCTTCGGGCTTTCTTCCGTAACCCTCCTCGAAAGTAGCGACGTCGTTTACGAGCATTGCTTTTTCGATATATTCGTCGTAGAACTGATCGCCGTACTGACCGAGGCGAATGCTGTCTATTCTGTTTCTGAAATTCGATACTGCAATCGTACCGTCGTACTTTTCGGCAAGAGCCTTGTACTCGTCGAGGGTATACGCGGTAGACATCTTATCTTCGTCGCTTGACTGGTAGTCGATAGTACCGTCGGAGTTGTAGTAGGTATATCTGTAATAGTAGCCTTTGCTAAGCAGCATATACTTGTCTTCGGCGTCGACAAAGGTCTGAACGGTAGTCGCTTGACCGTCGAACAGCATGAGCGTGGAGGCTAAGCCGAACAGTATAAACGCCACTATCGAAAGGAATATCGTGAACACGAGCCTTACAGGCTTGGATTTGAGCGAGCTTGCGCCCATTCTTATGGCGTGCTTGATAGGCAGGTGCGAACGGATAAGCTTTTGCTTTTCGTACTGCTTAGGCTGAGGCTGTTCCTTAATGTTCTCGAACGCGCCGACAGCCATTTCGGGCTTATCCTCTTTCATCTGCGCGATCTGCTCGCGCGATGTGGAAATTACCGCCGAACCGCCCGCGCGGTTAAGGAACTTTTTAATGCTTTGAAGATCCTCGTCGGTGAGTTCCGCGCCGTTGTTTACGCACACGGTGTCCGTGCCGAAGAAGCGAACGTTCTTTGCGCCCTCGCCTTCCGTCGTGCGGGTCTGGTCTGAAATTATCTTGCCGTCTTTGAGCTCGATGATACGGTCGCCGTACTGCTCGGCAAAATCACGGTCGTGCGAAATGACGATAACAAGTTTTTTCTCAGACAGCTTTTTGAGTGTGTCGAAAACCTGCTGACCGGTCTTGCTGTCGAGCGCGCCCGTCGGCTCGTCCGCCATTATGATCTCGGGCTCTTTTACGAGCGCACGCGCTATCGCCACGCGCTGCTTCTGACCGCCCGAAAGCGTATTAGGCTTGCGCGAAGCGAAGTTCGTCATGTCGACATCAGACAATATTTGATCGATAACCGCTTTATCGCGTTTCTTGTTTTGAAGCTCCAACGCGAGCGCGATATTCTCCTCTACCGAGAACTCGTCGAGAATATTGTATTCCTGGAACACGAACCCGACGTATGTATTACGGTAGCTGTCGAAGTCCTGACCGGAGAACTCCCTACTGCTCTTGCCCTTGATGATGATCTCGCCGCTGTCGGCTTTATCGAGTCCGCCGCAAACGTTAAGAAGGGTGGATTTACCGCTACCCGACTTACCGAGTATAAATACCATGCCGGTCTCGGCAAAGTTGAGCGAAACGTCGTCGAGCGCTTTCGTTACGACGCCGTTCTTGCTCTTATACTCCTTTCTGAGGTGTTTTACTTCTAACATTACTCTCTCCTACTTTATTATTTGATAAAAAGCAAATATATATAAGTATAGATATATCTTAACACATACCCCCCCCCGCAAGTCAAGCCTATTTCCGCAAAATAATATAATTTATCTTTTGCGCATTACCGTTCGCGCGTTTTTCATATACTATGCTTATGAAAAAAATCAAGCTCGTATCGATAACGGCGGGGTTGCTCGCGCTCGGCGCGATCGTGGCGGCGCTCACCGTTACAGCCGTTTTCCCCAATAAATACTCGACCGAGATCGGCGCGGCGGCGAACGAGTTCGGGCTTAACCCCGCGTTCGTAAAGTCGGTCGTTTGGGCGGAAAGCAAGTTCGATAAAACCGCGCTGTCGAATAAAGGCGCGCAGGGGCTCATGCAATTAATGCCCGCCACATTCGACGAGTGCGCGACCGCGCTCGGCATAAAGAACGCCGACCCGTTCGAGCCCGAGCATAATATTCGGTGCGGGTGCTATTATCTCAGCCTAATGCTCGAAAAGTTCGACGACGACAAAACCGCCGCGCTCGCCGCCTACAACGCGGGCGAAGCCAATGCAAAAAAATTCCTCGCGGGCGAAGCGGAAATTTTCGCCGAAACGCGAGGATATATCGAAGCCGTAAATAAAGCCGAATGGTTTTACTCGTTGATCCGTAATTAAGCTATTATACTTTATCGAATTTATCTATTTGCTCTTGCGTGACGATTTCGTCATTGCACCTGCCGCAATCGGCGCAACCGTTACAAATAAGGCGGTTGCCGCATTTTAAGCAGTTGGCGCGGTAATGCGGAACGTACAGCTCTTCTTTCGGGACAGGCAACCCGAAACGATCGGTCAAAATAAATTCCATCGGCTTGCCGCGGTACTGCAAGCCCTCCGCATACGCGAGATAGGTCTGGCGTATCTTGCTTTTTATGTAATTTGTTTTTCCGTCCTTAACGTAGTAATTGCCCGTTTCGATAAACGCAAATCTGACGTCCGCCGCCACGCACTCGTCGTGCAATTTCTTTACCCACTCGTAACGGCAAGGGCGCGCGCCGTCGTAGTTTTCGCCGCCGCAAATCACTTGTTTTATCTGCCCTTCCCGCAAATACTTTTCTATCGATATTTCGCCGATAAGCGGCGCGGTCATAATGCCCTTATGCTTGAACGGCAAGCGGTGGAGCAACGGTATTCGCTCGTCGGCGCGGCGTTGATTTTCGCAGGTAACGTTAAAGAACACGTTTTCCCAGCCGTCCCCCCAGTCCTTTGGCAAGCACTTCTCCACCCGTTCGGGGCGTTTGGTGAGCAGAAAAAACTTGACGTCCCGCCGCTCGTGAATGATATTCCAAACCTCGTTACGCCACTCGTCCGCGCCCTCGACGAAGAAGTCGGACGACATACATACCCGTATCTGCTCGCCGCTCTTGATCTTGTAACTTCCGTTGCGGTTTTTGGAAAGCGGATAGTAAAAACCGCTCGTTTTGGTCACGACCGAGCTGTCGCCGTTATTATGCTTTCTATCGAGATAGTACATATAACAATTTTGACAGCCCTCGCTGCATTTTTGACAGCCGTGCCACGGATTCCATATATCGTGCATTATCTTATCCTCGTAACGCAGTTAAAACTTCGCCTATATCTTCGTTTATGCAAATGGACCGATCCTCTATTTGCGGCGGGCAGACCGCTTCGCCCAAGTTGATGCAGGCGTACGTCGCTTTCAGGTTGCGACTCGTGAACCGCCAAAACGGATACTTGATTATGACCGGCGTATTGCCGCCTACCCCGAGTTCGAAATATACGACGCACGCGCCCTCTTGCCGCGCCAAAAACTTTTCGTACCGCTCGCCCGCTGCGTACCAGCCGTCGTCCTGAACGAACTTATCGTCGGCGCGAAGGTTCATAGTCATGGGCTTACCGCATAACGGGCAATGCGGCAAAAGCTCCGTTGGTATTTTCATATCCCTCTGCTCCGCTACCATGCGGCGAATAATCTGTTCGTTGTCGTACGTTTTTTCGTGACAAGGCGCCGAGCACTGGAACAAGCCGTAATCGCCCTGAGTGTAGAAAAGCCGCTGTTTATCGAACCCCGCTTTTTGAAAGCAATGATCGACGTTGGTCGTAATAACGAAATAATCTTTGTCCTTTACAAGCTCGTAAAGCTCGGCGTATACGGGCTTGGGCGGGTCTTGGTATCGGTTTATCATGATATACCTCGACCAGTACGCCCAATGCTCCTCGGGCGTTTCGTACGGGTAAAACCCGCCCGTGTACATATCGCGGAAGCCGTACTTCTCCTCGAAGTCGCCGAAATGCTCGTGAAACCTTTTGCCCGAATAGGTAAAGCCCGCCGACGTGGATAGCCCCGCGCCCGCGCCGATAACTACGGCGTCCGCATTTTCGAGCGCCGCTTTAAGCCTATCTATTTGCTTTGAGTAGTCTTGCATAGATTTCATAATCGGTATCCTTAAACACGTTGAAAATTACTTTGATCTTGCTTTGCGCTTGCAGCTTGTATTCCCCGACCGTTCCTATCGCTATCTCGGCGGCGCGCTCGTTCGGGAAACAAAACTCACCCGTTGAGATACAGCAAAACGCTATGCTTTGCAGTCCTTTCTCGTCGGCGAGCGCAAGGCACGAACGGTAGCAAGAAGCAAGCAGCTTTTCGTGCCGCTCGGTGAGTCCGCCGTAGACTATCGGTCCTACGGTGTGCAAAACGTACTTGCACGGCAGGTTGTACGCCTTGGTGATCTTCGCCTGCCCCGTCGGCTCTTCCTTGCCCTGCGCTTCCATTATCTCGGCGCATTCCTGCCGAAGCTGCACGCCCGCAAAGGTATGGATAGCGTTATCTATACAGCGGTGATTGGGGCAAAAACAACCGAGTAGCCCGGAGTTCGCGGCGTTCACTATCCCGTCGCATTTGAGCGTGGTTATATCGCCCTGCCATAAATAAATATCGGGAAGCACGGGTTTTAAATCGGCTATATCGGTAATACCTTTAAGCCGTAATTGCTCTTGCAAGTATTCGTCCTGAATTTGCAAAAACTCGTCGCTCGCCGCACGGGGCAAACGCACGTTTACGAGCGCACGGAAAAACCCGCGCTTTTCGCTTTCGTTAAGCTTCGGCACGGGTTCGCCGCGTTCGGCGCAAAGTATTTCTATCAATCGGTCCAGCTTATCCATAAGTCTACTCTATAACTATTCGCCTGTTTGGATCGATAGGCTTAGCGTGCGGCTGTTCGCCGTCGATATAGCCCAATATAACAAAACAGCGCGCAATATAATTTTCGGGAACGCCCCAATATTTCAAAAGGCTGTTGCCGTAATCGCTGTCGAAGGTTTCTTCGCCGCGCGCGATTATGCAAGACGAAATGCCGAGCTCGGTCGCCTGCAATACCATATTCTCCGCGGCGCAAAACGCATCGGGAATACTGTACAAAAAATTCTTTTGCGCGAACACGATAGCGACCGACGGCGCGCCGTAAAACCCACTTTTTATATTGGGGTCATCAATCACGCTCGGCTGTTCTTTCGAAACGTACGAGCCTTCGAGCCGACCTCTGTCGAAGCGCGCAAGATTGAGCTTGCCTACCGTTTCGGTAAGCTCCTTGTTGTGAACGCCGACAATAACCGTGCCTTGCCTTCCACCCGCGTTCGGCGCGCATAAGCCTGCTTCGATTATCTTATCCAAATGTTCTTTGGGGATTTGTTCGTCCGTATATTTACGGATAGAACGACGGGTCTTGATAATATCAATTAGCTCCATATTCATACCTCTTTCCAACATTGCGGGTCGGCGTCGTACATATTGTGAGTATAGCCGTACGTAACGGACGGGCAACCTCTGCAAACGCCTTTGAGTTCGCATTTACTGCATTTTGTGAATTTATCGTACTGACGGTATGCGTTCATATTTTCACCGATCCAAACGTCGTACAAATTGTTTTCGTTTATATTCCCGACCTTGCTTTCCATACGACGGCAAGCGTAAATATCGCCGTTGGGTAATATGGTAACGTGATTTCTTGCGCAGTTGCAACCGTCCGTTATTATATCGCATTCGTGTAATTTGAGCAAGCCTTTTTCGTACAAGAACAAGCTCCACAAATGATCTTTTAACTGAAAGGTGGTTTCTGAGTTTTTATGCTGTTCGTACTTCTCCCAACAAGCTTGTAAAAACTCTCTATATTCAAGCGGCGGAATATGTATATCTTTATCGTAGGCTTTTTGCGTACTCGTCGGGCAATACCTACCCACGGCGAACACGTCGACTCCATGCTCGTCCGCAAGGTCTATAAGCGCGGGGATCTCGCGCATATTCGTCTTGGATACCGTGCTCATAACGGCGCACCACATACCCGAACGCTTGATAGTTTTTATCGCTTCGAGCGTAGTGCGGAACGAACCTTGTTTACGGAACGAATCGTGCGTTTTTTCAAGCCCGTCCAATGACAGCTGATACTTAACGCAGCCGCAATCCTTCATGCGCGCGCATACCTCATCGCTCAAATGGAACGGATTGCCCATAATGCAAAAGCGCGTGCCATCCGCCTTGAACAGCTCCAAAAGCTCCCAAAAGTCAGGGTGCAGTATGGGGTCGCCACCCGTCAAATAAATATACGGCGTTCTTTCTATCGAAACGCAAAACTCTTTGATCTGCGCATACGTTCTTTTGAGCTTGTCAAGCGGCGTCGTTATAAGGCGCGGATACCCTTCCGAAAAGATATAGCAGTGCTTACAGCGTTGGTCGCAAACGTCGGTGATATGCCATTGTATCGCAAAGTAAGGCTTCATATTCCCTCCCGATTATTTACAAAATACGCCTCCCGCAATCGCTTGCGGGAAGCGTATCTCTCGGATCTATTTATCCGAAGTTCCGCAAGCAGGCGCGGGGTCTTTTGCTCCGCAAGCGGGCGCAGGGTCTTTCGCACCGCAAGCGGGGGCGGGATCTTGCGTTCCGCAAGCCGAGCTGACAAATTCATTTGCCGTCATAACTGTGTACCTCCTTACAGATTATCAATCTTTTCGATTGATAAGTATATTATAATAAAAGTAGTGATCGAGTACACTAAGGTTACTTATCTATTATCTTGTAATAAATAGGTTACTAAGTTTCTTTTTTGAACTATTGACTTTTGCCACGGCGTTTGATATACTTAAAGAAAAAGGACGGTATTTACAATGTTGACAAGAGAAGAGTTGCCCGAGTGCCCCGTCGCCACGACCGTACAGCTTATAGGTAACAAATGGAAGCTGCTGATTTTGCGCAATCTGATTTACAATAACAGTCAACGGTTTACCGACTTTATAAAGACAATCCCCGCCATAAGTAAAAAGGTTTTGACCGATAATTTGCGCGCGCTCGAAGAAGACGGCATAGTCGAAAGAGAGGTCTTTGCGGAAGTGCCGCCGCGCGTGGTGTATTCGCTGTCAGAGCTCGGTAAATCGTTAAAGCCCATTCTCGACGCTATGGTCGATTGGGGCACCGAATATAAAAACAGCTTGTAATATAATTAAAAAGCTCTCGAACAATTTATTCGAGAGCTTTTTACTACGCATTAAGATAAATCGAAACTTATTTCTATGCTTTTTCCAAAGTAAACAAGAAACTGCCCTCGCCGCATTTACCGTCTGATTCGATTATTACGTAAATCGTTTTATTGCCTGTAAAGGCTTCGGTTTTACTGTTAACGGAACCGTTGGTTTCGATTTCAAACAGATCTAACTTTTCGTCGTTATAGTCATAGTAAACGTTTATTTTGCCTTCCGCAAGCGTCGCCGTATAGGTTATATACACCTCGTCCTCGCCGTTGCTTTTCAATTTCATTACGTACGTTCCGCTAAAACCGTCAAAAGAAACCGAGCTTTCGGTTGAGTTGCTTTTCTCTATCATCTTCTTAGAGCTATAATTGCTCGAATACTTATTTCCGCAAGCAGATAATGAAAAACACAATACCGCTGTCATCACTGCAATAATTACTTTTGTAAATTTTTTCACAATATGCCCCTCCTTTTTTATTATCCGTTTACGAGCTTATCGTTGTACGCATAGCCGGCTACAATAGTATGCTTGCCTTTAAGAAGCGCCTTGCCGTTATGAGTGCGGTTTTCTATCGCGAAGTTCTCGGTCGAGTACGCGGTAAGGTATTCGTCGTCTACGTTGAACACCACCTTAAACGGCATGGTCACTATCGAAGCGTACGCTATCGAGCTGCCGTTGTCAGTCTTGCCCTTGCAGAAGTCGATTATCTTGATACCCTTTCTGTACCTGCCCATAACGTCAATCTGGCTGACGAGTATGCGCTTGGCGAAGCCCCTGTCGGTGACTAACGCGATCTCGCCGTCGCCGTTGACCTGACGGATGAGCACGCACTCGTCGCCGTCGGCAAGCGCCATGCCCTTAACGCCCGTTGCTATCCTGTTCTGCGACGGAACGTCGGACATATCTGCGTTGAGGCACATACCTTGCTTGGTCACTATCATGAGCGACGAGCCGGGAATCTCGTCCTCTATCGCTATAAGCGTGTCGCCGTCGCGGAGTTTGGTCGCCGCGAACGACGATTTGACCACGCCGTACTCGCTCCAAGGCGATTTCTTGATAAGACCCATCTTGCTGTAAAACAGCAGGTTGCCCTTGGGCAGTTTTTCTTCG
The DNA here is from genome assembly GCA_014799665.1 of Clostridiales bacterium. Taxonomy (NCBI): domain Bacteria; kingdom Bacillati; phylum Bacillota; class Clostridia; order Eubacteriales; species Clostridiales bacterium. The sequence continues at coordinate 66,820 of JAAVHP010000012.1, read as the reverse complement.
GCGAGCCGCATATACAACGGGTACTCGCCCTCTACCGCGTCGGGCACTATCTTTTTGAGCGTAACGCCCTTTTCGCGCCACTTGCCGTCGGGTATCGCCTCGACGTCTATCTTGAAGCAGTTGCCGAGGTTGGTAAAGCACAATACCCTGTCCGTGCTCTTGGCGCGCACCAAGCAGTTGCAAACCTCGTTAAGCGTGGACGCGTCCGCAAAGTCCTTCGTCGACATGGTGAAGTTCTTTAACAGCATCTTTTTGATCTGCTTGTTCGCGTTCGCCGCTATTACGTATTCGAAGGTCGGCTTCTCGTCGTCGCTCGGGATAACGTACTTTTCCACGCTGTCGACGATGGTCGATTTTCTGTTCTCTTTGTATTGCTTTCTTATGCCGAGAAGCTCGGTCTTTACGAGCTCCATTTGGAGCTTCTTGCTCGCGATGATCGCTTCAAGCCGCGCTATTTCGGCTCTGACGTCCGCAAGCTCTTTTTCGAGCTTGAATATTTCGAGGTGAGTAAGCCGTGCAAGGCGCATATCCAAAACGGCTTGCGCCTGGATTTCGGACAGCCCGAACCGCTTACGTAATGCTTCCTTGGCGGCGGTCGTGTTCGCGCTCGACTTGATGATCTTGATGACCTCGTCGATATTCCTTACCGCGATAACGAGACCTTCCAAGATATGCTCGCGCTTTTTCGCCGCTTCGTGCTCGTACTTGGTGCGGCGCAAAACGACCTCGCGCTGGTACGCCACGTAGTATGCGATAATGTCGAGAAGTCCCATGAGCTGGGGCTTGCCGTCGGCGATTGCGACCATGTTGAACGAGAAGTTGGTCGAAAGATTGGTGTACTTGAAAAGCGCGTTGATTATTTCTTTGGGATTGGTGTCGCGCTTGGTCTTGATGACGGCGCGCATCCCTACGCGGTCGGACTCGTCCACTACGTCGGTTATGCCGGAAAGCACGCCCTTCTTATCCTCGCGCACTTTGATAATGGTTTCGAGCAGCTGCGCCTTGTTCACGCCGAACGGAAGCTCGTCGATAACGATTATCTTTTTGTCGTTGTCGTTCTCGATATGGAGCTTGGCGCGAACGGCGATCTTGCCCTTACCGGTTTCGTAAGCGTGAGCGAGCTCGGTGGGAATTATCACGCCGCCCGTCGGGAAGTCGGGGCCTTTGATTATCTTCATCATATCTTTGAGCGATATGCGCGGATTATCGATATACGCGATAACGCCGTCGATTGATTCCATGAGGTTGTGCGGCGGGATGTTGGTTGCAAGACCGACCGCTATACCCGTCGCGCCGTTGACCAAGAGGTTGGGAAAGCGCCCGGGAAGAATGTCGGGTTCGAGCATGGTATCGTCGAAGTTCCACGACCACTTGACGGTGTTCTTATCTATATCGCGGAGAAGTTCTAGAGCTAGCGGCGTGAGCCTTGCCTCGGTGTAACGCATAGCCGCCGCCCCGTCGCCGTCGACCGAGCCGAAGTTACCGTGACCGTCGACGAGCGTTGCGCCCATGTTAAAGGGCTGAGCCATACGTACCATCGCTTGGTAAATGGAGCTGTCGCCGTGAGGGTGAAGCTTACCCAAGCAATCGCCGACAATACGCGCGCTCTTGCGGTAAGGCTTGTCGGGCGTAATGCCGAGCTGATTCATTGTATACAGTATGCGGCGCTGAACGGGTTTGAGTCCGTCCTCCACGCGCGGAAGCGCACGGTCGAGTATGACCGCTTCCGAATACGGGACCATGGAGTCGCGCATAACTTCTTCCATGGTTTGCGTAATTATCCGCTGTACTTTATTCTCTTGTTCGTTATTGTCTGCCATAGAACACCTTAAACAATGCGTAATGCTTAATTCGTAATTTATTTGTTATTCGGGTTGAACGAGTCTACTTTGTTAAAGTCGGCGTGCTCGATTATATACTCGCGGCGAAGCTCGACTGCGTCGCCCATGAGAACGGATACGAGCTTTTCGGCTTCTGCGGCGTCCTCGATAGTGACCTGCATGAGCGCGCGGTTTTTGGGATCCATTGTCGTTTCCCAGAGCTGATCGGCGTTCATCTCGCCCAAGCCTTTATACCGCTGGACCTGCGCGCCCTTGCCGAACCGCGCCTTGGCGTCGGCAAGCGCCGCGTCGTCGTAAGCGTACTCGACCTGATTGCCCTTTTCGATCTTATAAAGCGGCGGAAGCCCGATATACACGTGCCCCTCGTTGATAAGGTCCTTCATATAGCGGAAGAAGAAGGTCAAGAGTATCGCGCGGATATGATAGCCGTCGACGTCCGCGTCGGACAAGATTATTACCTTGTGGTAGTTGAGATTGTCTACGTTAAAGTCCTCGCCGATGCCCGAACCGAGCGCCGAGATAAGCGTTCTAATCTCCTCGTTTGCAAGCACCTGGTCGATACGCTTCTTTTCGGCGTTGAGCGGCTTGCCCCTAAGCGGCAGTATCGCCTGATACGACCTGGCGCGCGCCTGCTTACACGTTCCGCCCGCGCTGTCGCCCTCGACGATGAACAGCTCGTTGTTCTCCGGCTTTCTGCCCGTGCAGGGCGTGAGCTTGCCGACGAGGTTGAAGTTATCGATAGCGTTCTTGGCGCGAGTGATCTCTTTTTCCTTGCGCGCGGCTTCTCTGACCTTTGCGGCGAGCAACCCTTTTTTGAGTATCGCTTCGCCGACCGCCGCGTTCTTTGGATCCATGAAGTAATCGGCAAGGATCTGCGACACCATGCCCTCGATAGCAATACGCGCCTGGGGATTGCCGAGCTTGGTCTTGGTCTGACCCTCGAACTGTACGTTCGTCATTTGCACCGACAGAACGGCGGTAAGACCCTCGCGGTAGTCGTCGCCCAAAAGGTTGGCGTCCTTGTCTTTGAGCATACCCACGCGGCGAGCGAAGTCGTTCATGACCTTAGTATACGCCGCCTTGAAGCCCGTTTCGTGCGTGCCGCCCTCGGTGGTCGGGATATTATTGACGTACGAGAAAAGGTTTTCGGTATACGCGTCGGTGTGCTGGAACGCAAGTGTCATGCTTATGCCGTCTTTCTCGCCCGCTATCATTACGGGTTCGTCGTACAAAGTGTTACGCGCTTCGTTGATATACTTGACGAAGTCGACGATACCGCCGTCGTACTTGTATTCGAGCGAGCGGTAACCGTCGCCCACTTTTACGCGCTCGTCGATAAGCTTAATGTTTACGCCTTTATTAAGGAAAGCAAGCTCTTTGAGCCGACGCGCTATCGTGTCGAACTGGAATATGACAGTTTCGAAAATGCGTTTATCTGGCATGAACCGCACGAACGAGCCGTGCTTGTCCGTCTTTTCGCCCGTGTCGATAAGGCTGTACTTAGGTATACCGCCCTTGACCTCGCCGTTTACCTCGCGGCTCTCGAACTCCATGCGGTAGGTCGTTCCGTTCTTGTAAACCTCGACCTTCGTCCATTCCGAAAGCGCGTTGGTGACCGACGCGCCTACGCCGTGCAGACCGCCCGAGTGCGCGTAGTTACTCGTATCGAACTTGCCGCCTGCGTGAAGCTGCGTGAAAACGACCTCAACGCCGGACACGCCGAGCTTCGGGTGAATATCGACGGGAATACCTCTGCCGTCGTCCTCGACCGACGCACTGCCGTCGGCGTGAACGGTAACGGTAATACCAGTAGCAAAGCCGTTGGACACCTCGTCGATAGAGTTGTCCACGATCTCCCACAATATATGATGCAAGCCTTTTATGCCTGTCGTTCCTATATACATACCCGGGCGCAACCGAACGGCGTCCAGCCCTTCGAGCACTCGTATATTCCCTGCGCTGTAATCAGACATTTATAATCCTCCGTGATAACCCGATGCCAACCCCGATTGAACACATTTTTAGGGGCAAATCGTGACTTATACTGCGTCACCGCCCTTGTATAGCCGACACAAGGCTTATACTGCGGGCGTTTCCTTGTCTAAGCCTACGATTTGCCTCCTAAAAATGCTCGCTTTTGCGATAGCGCATTTAGAGCTATTTGTCGACTTATCGAGCGAAGGCGTAGCCCATGCGCTACTTCGAGCGAGATAAGGCGGGAAAGAGCCAAAATGCGCACCGTCAAAAGTGTCCTACCGAGGTTGACATCGGGTGGGGTACATTTCATTGTAACATAAATAAAAAAATTTTGCAACTTTATTAAACTAATCCCTTAAAATCATTTTGCCTAAGCGCTTCGTACAGCACGAGCGCGACGGTGTTTGAAAGGTTGAGCGAGCGCAGATCCTGAGCCATCGGGATGCGCAACGCGGTATCGGGATTGTCGAAAACTATATGCTCGGGCAAGCCCTTGGTTTCCTTGCCGAACACCAAAAAATCGCCGTCCTCGAACTTAACGTCGGTATAGCGCTTGCTCGCTTTTTTGGATAAATAGAAGAACCGCCCGCCTTTGTTTTTCTCGAAAAACTCGTTAAGATTTTCGTAATAAGTAAGATCGAGCTTGTCCCAATAATCGAGCCCCGCACGCTTTAATTTGGCGTCGGTTATCTCGAAACCCATCGGTTTTACTATGTGCAGCGCGGTTTTCGTGCACGCACAGGTGCGCGAAATATTACCGGTATTCTGCGGAATCTCCGGCTCGACTAAAACAATATTAAACATAACCAAATTAATCCCTAATTACTGATTTCTAATTCCTAATTATTACTGTCTTCGCACTCGTCGAGGAAGCCTACGAAATCTTCGTACACTTCGCCCTTGTTTATTTCGTTGAGCAGCTCGTGCCGCGCGTCCTTGTACATCTTGACCTTGGGGTTCAAGCCGTGCTTGCGGTAGGTCTTTTCGAGCTTTTTAATAAGCTTGCCGTAGCCGCCCACGCCGTCCGCCGTGCCCGAAGCTATCATAAGCTTAAAGGTCGACGGAGTTCTGCCACGCTCTTTGTTTATGGTATGGCAGCCGTTAAGCATTTCCTTATAGAACGTGACCGAGCAAATACCCACGCCCGAGCATTTCTCGTCGGCGTTGTACTTTTCGACCTCGGCTTTGTCGCGGTTTATCCAACCGTTATTCCCGTCCTTTAACTTTTTGTCGTACGCCTCGAAGGTCATTTTGGCAAAGAACTTGCCTTCCCTGTCGGGGTTCTTTTTCGCCCATTTTTTGGCGAGCGAACGACCGAGACCGAGCATAACGCCGTACTGCATTGTCGTGCCGCAGAGTATCGCGCCCGATACGTAGGAGTGGTACTTTTCTATAAACCGCTGGGTAAGAATACTGCCATAGCTGTGCCCTATAACGTACACGCGCTCCACGCCCCAGCGCTCGCGCGCCATATCGACTTCGAGCTTGATATCGTCGACGGTCGCTTCGAACATTCCGTCGTAGCCTTTGCCGCGACGGTCCGCGTCGGTATCGCCGAAGCCGCGATTGTCCATGCCTATAACGTTATAACCGTTATGTCCCAAAAACTTGCAAAAATCATCGTAACGCGCTATATACTCGCACATACCGTGGACCATTACCACAGCCGCGCGCGGCTTGTCGACGTTATCCCAAAAGCTGACGGCAACGGGCTTTCCGCCCGTCATTGTTACCATTTCGGTTGTCATACACTCTCCTATCATAAAAACGTGGTTTTAGGTATATAGTATACAATGAAAAAGAAAATTTGTCAATAGGATATATTTATGCGGACTATCGTTTTTGCGGGCGGCGGAACCGCCGGACATATCATTCCAAACTTCGCGCTGATCGACGAGCTTAAAAGCGAATTTAACTGCGTGTATATCGGCGGCGACGGCATGGAAAAAAGCCTATGCGAAAAACGCGGCATACCCTTCCATACTATCCCTACGGTCAAGTTCCGCCGCGACGCGATATATAAGAATTTCGGCGTGCCGTTCAAGCTGCACGCGTGCGTTAAAGCCGCAAAAAAGATTCTCGACGAAATCAAGCCGAGCCTTATTTTCAGCAAGGGCGGTTACGCCGCTCTACCCGTAGTGCTCGCCGCAAGGAAGATTCCCGTGCTTTGCCACGAGAGCGATCTTTCGGCGGGGCTTGCTACCAAACTCTCTAAGCGCAAGAGCGAAAAAGTACTGTGCGCGTTCAAGCCGTGCGCCGAGTCGTTCAAGAACGGCGTGCACGTGGGAACGCCGCTGTGCAAAAGCCTTTATCGCGGCGCAAAAAATAAAGCGGCGTACGGGCTTAGCGGAAACAAACCCGTACTCGCCGTTATCGGCGGATCGAGCGGTGCGACCGCGCTTAACGATATAACGGTAGCGGCGCTGCCCGAACTCCTCCAAAAATTCGACGTCATCCACATGACGGGCAAGAACAAGTCGGGCGCGCCCAAGCAGAACGGCTACTGCCCTATCGAGTTCGAAAACGATATGGCTAGACTGTACGCGACGAGCGATATCGTTCTGTCGCGCGCGGGCGCGAACGCGCTCGGCGAGTGTATCGCGCTCAAAATTCCGACCGTAGCCGTACCGCTCGAAAAAGCGTCGCGCGGCGATCAATTACAAAACGCCGAGTACTACGGCAAGAGCGGCGCGATCGAGGTTCTGCGCGAAAACGAGCTTACGCCCGAAACGCTCGTAGCTACCATCCAAAAAGTATACGAAAACCGATATAAATATATCGCCGCTATGTCCATGCTGTCCGTCGACGGCACCGATAAGATTTGCGGAATAATCAAAGAATCAATTCGTAATGCGTAATTCTTAATTCGTAATTATTGACCGCTTCGCGGTGATTAATTAAGTTTATCCTTAATTACGCATTACGAATTACGAATTACGCATTAACAAAACGTAAATATCCCGTCCGCCGGTGGGTGCGCTGACCGCGTCGCCGCCACTCGACGATACTACTAAAACGAGCCCGCCGTCCTGCGTTTTTACCGCGCGGCATTTTTCGGCGTTCATTGCAAGATCGACCGTGTTCGCGCCGCTTGTCGCCGCTATGCGAAGCTTGTCGCCCGCCGTGCCTATCAGCTTTACGGCTGTTCCGTCCGCAACGTTCAACACCGCCATGCCGTCGGCAACGCCGAGCGGGCGGAGGTTGAGATTAGCGTCAATCTCGTACGTGATAGGTCCGTCGGCACAGTCTAAGCACGCATAGTACAGTCCGTCGTTATAGAACAACCGCGCGCGCTCGAACGCGAACCCGAGCGTTTCCCGCCTATATGTCTTGAACGCATAATCGACGGTAACTATCACCGCCGTGCCCTCGCGCCGACACAGCGCGATATACCCGCTCGGGTACGGGAGCACGGCATACGGCTGCATAAGGCTGTCGCCCGTTCCGCCGTAAAAATGCGCCGACGGATCGCCGCCCGCCTCGAACGTGTAGAACACAAGCGAGTCGTAGCGCGGCAGGCTGTACGCCCGCGCCGCGAGAACGTACACTCGCCCTATCTTATAGCAATCGAAATAATCGAGAGTATAACTGCTCGAAATGCGCGTCGAGTATTCGGCGTTCCACTTATCGCCGTCCGTCGAATATTCAGTGAGCGTGAAGCCGTTGGAGCTTTGTTTTGTCAGCACGGCGATCACGCCCTCGTCGACCGTAATATCGGCGACCTCGCCGCTTGGCGTAACGACGGTTTTCGCGCCGCCGTCTAGGTCTACCGCATAAAGCCGCGACTTGCTGTCGCCCGTGTCGGTCGCGCTGTACGTGCCGACGGCGAACCCGTCGCCTATCATGCACACGGCGGTTATCTTGCCGTCGAGGTATGTAAAACCAAGAATATCTAGCGCGGAATTGAACCTGCAAACGAACCCGCCGTACGAATCGAAATCGAAGTCGGCGACCGTCGTATTGCCGAAAACGTATAGCACGCCGCCTATCGTTTGCGCGTAGACTATCGTCTCGTCACCGCTGCCCATAAGGCGCGTTTCGGTGACTATCTCGTCCACGAGTCCCGCGCTCGCCTTGCGTAGTTTATTATGCTCGGGAACGGGCGGAGCTATTACCGTTTGACTATCGTCACCGCCGACGCTCGGATCATCCTGCGGAGTATCGTCGGTCGCGCCGAGCGCGCCGGGCTTACCGAATACTATGAACAATACGAGCAGTATTATAACTACGTTCAAAAACGCAATGACCGCTATCTGCTTTCTCGTTATACGCATAAAAACACCCCGATCGATAATAATCGGGGTTAAGTGTAGCATATATTTATAAGTTAAAATATATAAACGCAAATATAGTCAATTTTCCCTACTTCTTTTTTACATTGAAATATTTATCGTAATTATTTCTTCACTTTCTCGACATCTCCGTGCAACCAATATACGGCATGGTCAGGCATATCTCCATCACATTTCTTAATATCCCCGTCCAAGCAATGCACGGTATAATCGAGCATACCTCTATCCCAATGATGGTCTTTTTGTATATTATTCCATTCTTCGACCGTGCCGAGATAATATATATCCCTAATAGCAGAACCAAAAAACACGTCTCTTAGAATGGCTTTAATATACCTAGGCAATTTAATTTCCGTAAGGCTCGTACAGTTAGAAAAGGCGCTATCGCCTATCCCCTCTAAGCCTTGTAAATACCAGGCATATGACATTGCACTATTGAGCTTAATTTTACTATCCAGCTCGGGATTAACAGTCTTCGTTAAATCAACAGATTTAAGGCTGACGCAATCTCTAAACGCCATATCTTCTATTCCTATAACGGTTTCGGGAAAATCAACGGCTTCAAGAGAACTGCATCCGTCAAAGACATTCTTTTCTACGTAGTTCAATCCAAACGGAAGACTTATCCTTTTCAGTCCCGTACAACCACGAAACGCATAATCCCCGATTTTATAAACGTCCGCAAAAGCCCTTTCGTCGTCCGCATTGAAGTCAAACTCTTCAAGGCTTTCACACCCCACGAACGCCATGTCATTAATATAATTCATTTTGCGATCCAATTTTACTTTTTTTAGTTTTTTGCAATTTTCAAACATACTCGTAGGGATATGCGATATTGGGATATTAACTTCTTCGAGTTCATAACAGCCCGAGAAAACACTACCTCTAATCATAACGACGCTTTCCGGTAAAGTTATTCTCTTGATACTCCTACACCCCAAAAACGCATACGGTCCGATCGATACAACGCTGTTAGGCATTTCTATCGTTTTAAGATTGGCACAGTTGGCAAATGCGCATATTCCTATCGCCATCTTATCAAGTCCGCTTAAATTTTCGTCTCCGCAAGTAAAATCGCTTTTCGATATTTCTATAACGCTCACATTGTTGGTGGCAACAACGTTAACTACGTCTTCGTTTTTGACGCTACCTTTCGCGAACCGCAAAAGCGGCATACCCTTTAAGCTTTTTTTGACCGCGTCGACTTTATGCGAGCTCTCGTCGCTCAGTTTAAGATATGTAATATTCTTGCCGAGCATTGTGCGGTAAAGTTCAACAGCCGAGTTATCGATTATTTTGTCGGAACCATTACGCTCCAATAGCTGTTCGCCCGACAAGTATTCTCCACTCGATGACGGCAAAACTATCGGCAAAAACGCCTTACCCGCGTCGCGCGTCATTTTTATTTCATCGAGCACTGCGGGAGATTTCACCGAGTTTTCGCTCACGTAAAAAATAACGCCTTTACAGTTAAAGTCGTAGATATGCTTTTCCGCTTCGGCTTTCCAATCTTTACCCGCTATAAGCTCGCGGTCGTACCACACCGAAAATTCGGGGTCGACCTCTTGCATACCGAACAAATCGCGAAATACCGCTTTGTAATCGGCATGACAATAACTGACAAAATAATACTCGGTCGACGCCGACGGCGGAAACCACGCCTGCCGTATCTCGCCAAACGACCGAGTTTTTTCTATGTATTCTATCTTTTCTTCTACCGATATGGCTTTACTCATCTTATATCCTTAATTCATTAAATTGCCCTCATCCACCACTTCGTGGTCCCCCTTCCCCATTTGGGGAAGGCTGAAATAAGGAATAATTTCTAATTATTTCTATGCGTGGGAAGCATCAATTCCCTGGCTTCGCGCACTGCCTGTTTATATACTTTGCTCGGGCGGTCGATGTCGGGATTGAGCGGCATACGCCACGCAAAAGGTATAAGTTCTTTTTGCGTGCCCACCCACACAGGAGAAGCTACGAGGGATCGCGGTTGGTCGTTTTCCGTGCCGTCGATGTCACGGGTTATGGCGGCGATTTCGAGCTCGACCGTTTTTACCTTGGTGCGCTTGCGGCGTTTGTCGCTCGACGATTTGGACGCAGCCGACGTTTCCTGCGTCAGCCGACCTTTTGCCTCAGCGTACACTTCGGCTTTGGTTTTTGGAAGCTCGACTTCGGGCACTTCGGCAAGCGTAGTCGTTTGGGCTTGGGTCGTTTTCTTTTTGCTCTTGACCTTAGTTCGCGTAACGTCGTACTTCGAATCGTATTCCATGTCGGGAACGTAAATATCGTCTAAAAGCTTGTCGATGTCCTTAGTCATGCTACCTCCTTTTTATATTACGTTCATAAGATTATTTTACGTTAAATTCATACAGATTAGCCGCCGAAGTCGGAGAACTTGTTTTTGTTCTTATCGAGTATGAATTTGAGCTTTTGAATATCCTTCTTGTTCACCTTGAACGGAGTTGTAACGTTCCTAAGCGTCGAAAATGTGCGTTTGTCCGAGCTGAGCATGAGCACGCACTTTTTCTCGTCTATGAAATAGTCGCGAACCTGATGCCAATCAAGCATATCGAAATTAGTATATATGCCCTTATCGACGACTGCGTTTTTACTGATTCCAAGCACGACAACGAACGCTTCTGCGGCTATCATTACGATAAGCACGAACATGAGCGCAATATTGGTGTGCATACGCTCTACGCCGAACAGCTCGGCGAACTCGACTACGCTCGGCGACTCGGCGTCCGCCATTTGCATTATAAGATAGAAAATCAAAAAGCCGATCATGATTGCAGCTATCCAATACATGATCTTATGCGTTTTGAGCTCGACTAGGTTTATCGAATGGTTAAGCTTGATTTGCCGTAAAATAAGCCGTACCGTTTTTTCGATCAACGCCGCCGACACCGCGCACCCGACTATTGCCGTAATAATGACGGTTGTGAGGTATAATTCCATGCCGATTATTATAGTACAAATTTAAAGAAATGTCAATATATTTAAATAGGAATTAAGATGATTAACCTCAATTCCTATTTACTGATTATTTAAAGTATTTAACTCCGGCTTTGAACAGTCCCATGTCCGCCTTGGCGTAACTCTCGACGGTGTTCTTTAACAGGAACTCGCCCGTGCGCTCGCTGTGACCCATTTTGCCGAATATCCTGCCGTCGGGGCTTGTGATACCCTCTATCGCGTAAACCGAGCCGTTGGGGTTGTACGGGCTGAGCATGGTCGCGTTGCCGTCAAAGTCGCAATACTGAGTAGCGATCTGACCGTTTGCTATCAGCGCGTCTAGCCCCGCCTTGTCGATAAAGAACTTGCCCTCGCCGTGCGAAACGGGGACCTGATACACGTCGCCCACTTTCAGGTGGCTGAGCCACGGGCTGTAATTCTGGCATACGCGCGTATCTACAAGCGTCGAAACGTGCCGACCGATATTATTGAACGTGAGTACGGGATCGTTCGCCTTGGGGGTGTGGATATGCCCGCTCGGCAGCAAGCCCAATTTTACGAGGGCTTGGAAGCCGTTGCAAATGCCGATCGCGAGTCCGTCGCGCTTATACAGAAGGTTTTCTATCTGCTCGGCTATCGCAGGATTGGACAGGAACGCAGCAATGAACTTTGCACTGCCGTCCGGCTCGTCGCCGCCCGAGAACCCGCCGGGAAGCGCCAAGATATTGCTCGCGGATATAGCCTTTGCCATTTGTTCGACGCATTCTTCTACGTCGCGCGGCGTGCGGTTGCGCACAACGAAGATCTGCGCTTCCGCGCCCGCCTCCATGAACTTACGCGCAGTGTCTATCTCGCAGTTCGTGCCAGGGAACACAGGTATGAATACTTTTACTTTTGCGGGCTTGGCCGTTTTCGCCGCAGTGCGTTTTGCGCCCTTGCCCGTATAGTCAACGTTCTTGACATCGCCGCTCGCGCTCGCCGTCGTCGGGTACACGCCCTCGAACGTACCGGTAAAGCTGTTTACGAGCTTCTTGCCGTCCGCAGCCGTGCCGTCGAACACTATGTCGCTGTCATCAGCCGTGCGCGTGACGGTCGCGCCGAATACGTACTTGCCGTCGTCGGTGGTAAGACCGAGGAAGCCGAGCTCGTAGCCGAAGAAGTCGTCGGCATTGCGCGCCGCGAACACTATATCGCCCTCGCTTTCCTCGAACAGATCGCGCGAGCAGCTCGTGAACGCGAAGCCTAAGCCGTTGCCGAAGCAGCTCTTTAACACGGTTGCCGCCGCGCCGCCGCGCTCGACTACGCTTGCCGAGGTAACGTTACCCTTGCCTATTTCGCTTGCCAAAAGCTGTAAGAATTTATTGAGGTTGTCGAAGTCGGGATAGCCGAACTCGTCGCGTTTGAGTCTGTAACGGTAGACGCGCTCGCCCTTTGCCTTAAACGCATTATCGATAACGACCGCGCTGTCGGCGACGCCGAGCGCGAACGAAATGACGGTAGGCGGAACGGTGATTTTCTCAAACGTGCCGCTCATGCTGTCCTTGCCGCCGATAGCCGCTTTTTCCATTTTGATCTGAGCGGTAAGCGCGCCGAGAAGCGCCGACATGGGCGCGCCCCATTTTTCGCTATCCGTGCAGCGCGCGAAGAATTCCTGCATGGTCAAGTATATATGCTCGGGACGAACGCCGCTCGCCACCAATTTTTCTACCGACAGTATTACCGAGTACATACCACCGACGAACGGCGATTCTGGCAGTGCCTGCGAAAGACCGTGCGCGCTGACCGTGCATATATCGGTGTCGGCGGGAAGCTTAGCCGCCATTACCCCGCTCGGGGTCAACTGGTTCTTGCCGCCGAACGGCATGAAAACGCTGCTCGCTCCGACGGTCGAGTCGAACGTTTCGCTCAGACCTTTTTGCGAGCAAACGTTGTAGTCGGACAGTATATCGCTCATGAGCGCGGTGTAGTCGCCCTTATCATAGAGCGCGGCGCGCTTGTCGTTGAGATAATCGAAGCATTCGATCTTGGGATCTTTTATGAGCGCAGTCGCTTCCTGACGCACGCCGTTAGTGTCGAGGAACTTGCGTTCGAGATCTACTATAAGCTCGCCGTTAAGGTACATACGCATACAGTCGGTATCGGTGACCTTGGCGATGACCGTTGCGTCGAGATTTTCCTCGTGCGCGAGCGCGGTGAATTTATCTAAATCTTTCTTGTCGATGACGACCGCCATCCGCTCTTGGCTTTCGGATATGGCAAGCTCTGTCGCGGAAAGTCCCGCGTATTTTTTAGGCACTACGCCAAGCTCTATATCGAGCCCCGGAGCGAGCTCGCCGACGGCGACGGACACGCCGCCCGCGCCGAAGTCGTTACAACGCTTGATGAGTCGAGTGAACTCGCCGTTACGCATAAGGCGTTGGAGCTTGCGTTCTATCGGCGCGTTGCCCTTTTGGACTTCCGCGCCGCACGTTTCGATCGAGTGCGCGTCGTGCGCCTTGCTCGAACCTGTCGCGCCGCCGCAACCGTCGCGGCCCGTTTCGCCGCCGAGAAGCACGACTATATCGCCCGCCTGCGGTTCTTCGCGAACGACGTTTGCCTGCGGGGTAGCGCCAACGACAAAGCCGGTTTCAAGGCGTTTTGCCGCGTAGCCGCTGTGGTAGTACTCGCGGACCTCGCCCGTAGCAAGACCGATCTGGTTGCCGTACGACGAATAGCCCTTAGCGGCGCGCTTGCTTATAACGCGCTGCGGGAGCTTGCCCTCTAACGTTTTATCAAACGGCGCGTTGATGTCCGCCGCGCCCGTTATGCGCATTGCCTGGTACACGTACGCCCTGCCCGACAGCGGATCGCGGATCGCGCCGCCCAAGCACGTTGCCGCGCCGCCGAACGGTTCGATCTCGGTCGGGTGGTTGTGCGTTTCGTTTTTGAAAAGGATATACCACGGCTCGACCGTGCCGTCGCGCATAACTACGTCGTGCTTGATCGTGCACGCGTTGATTTCGGGCGACACGTCTACGGCGTTCGCCTTGCCTTGCTTTCTGAGCACCTTAGCGCCGATCGTAGCGACGTCCATGAGCGAATGGTATTTATCGGTGCGCCCCGCATACAGCGTGTCGAACGTATGCGTATAGTCGGCGTACGCTTCCTCGATATGCGGGTTTTCAGATTTGATCTTGGTTTTGAGTGCGGTCAGGAACGTGGTGTGCCGACAGTGGTCGGACCAGTACGTGTCGATGACTTTTAGCTCGGTGTACGTGGGATCGCGGTGCCTTTCGCGGAAGTACGACTGCACGAACTCCAAGTCTTCTAGGCTCATTGCGAAACCTTGTTCTTTATAGAACGCGTTAAGAGCGATGCCGTTCTTTTGCGTGAAGCCCTCCACCTTTTTGGCGGGTTCGGGCGGATTGATCTTTTGTTCGAGCGTGGTCGGCTTATCGAGGGCGGCGAGCCTGCTCTCGACGGGGTTGACAAGATAGTTCTGTATCGCTTGGATCTGTTTCTCGTCCGCCTCGATTGCGTACACGGTAGCGCAACGGACCTGAGGCAGAGCACAGCCCAAGAGAAGCTGAACGCACGAGCTCGCCGAGTCGGCGCGCTGGTCGAACTGACCGGGCAGGTACTCGACGGCGAAAACCTCGCCCTTTACCTCGGGCAGCGTTTCGAGATATACGGTGTCGGTCGCGGGCGTGGAGAACACCACGGGAACAGCCGCGTCGAACTGCGCGTCCGTAAGACCTTCCACGTCGTAGCGAATGAATACGCGCGATTTTACTGTGAAGCCGAGGTTTTCGGCGATTTCGTGTTCGAGCGAGAGATTGCTCGCCTGTCTTTCGGTGTAAATTCTTTTTATCATGTTGCTGACCTTAATTCCTAATTGCTAATTACTATTTAAGCTTAGCGCCTATATCCTTGCGGTAGAAGCAGTCGTCGAATTTGATTTTGGCGATATTGTCGTACACGGTCTTGCGCGCGGTAGCAAAGTCCTTTGCCATTGCCTGAACGCACAGCACGCGCCCGCCGCTCGTCACGAACCCGTTCTCGCCGTGCTTGACGCCCGCGTAGTAAACGCTCGCGTCGTTATCAACGGTTTCGAGCCCCGTGATCTCACAGCCTTTCTTGTAGCTCTGCGGATACCCGCCCGAAGCGAGCACTACGTTTATCGATTTGAGTTTTTTCCATTTTATATCGACCTTGTCGAGCGTGCCGTCTATGACAGCGTTCATAATCTCGTAAAGATCGGTATCGAGCAGCGGCAGTACGCTCTGCGTTTCGGGATCGCCGAACCGCGCGTTGTATTCGAGAACTTTTATATCGTCGCCGTTTACCATGAGCCCGAAGTACAGCACGCCCTTGAACGGCGCACCCTCTTGTATCATAGCGTTTACCGTCGGCGTGACGATCTCTTTTACCGTCTTTTTAAGCTGCTTGTCGGTAAACACGGGGCACGGCGAATACGCGCCCATGCCGCCGGTGTTCAAGCCCTTGTCGCCGTCGAGCGCGCGCTTGTGGTCGCACGAGGTGGGCATAAGCGCAAAGTTCTTCCCGTCGACAAAGGTCAAGAGCGACACTTCGTAGCCGGTCAGGAACTGTTCGATAACGACCTCGTTGCCCGCCGCGCCGAACTTTTTGTCCGCCATGATCTCGTCGATAGCGGCTTCGGCTTCCGCCTCGGTATTGCAGATAAGAACGCCTTTACCGAGCGCGAGCCCATCCGCCTTGACGACTATCGGGCACTTGCCTTTTATATACGCTTTCGCCTCGGCTATATCGGTGAACGTGCCGTAGGACGCCGTAGGAACGCCGTAGCGACGCATAACGTCCTTGGCGTATGCCTTTGACCATTCGAGTTTGGCCGCCGCCTGCGTAGGTCCAAACGCGCGATAACCCTTGGCGGTAAGCTTGTCCACAAGCCCCATGCTGAGCGGATCGTCGGGAGCAACGACCGTCAGTTTTATATTGGGATTATTCTCGACGTACTTGACTATTCTGTCGATATCGGTCGCGCCGATACCCGTTTCGACCACGTCCATGCCCGCGTTGCCGGGCGCTGCGAATATGCGCCCCACGCGCTTGCTCTCGCGAAGTTTTTTGACGATAGCGTGTTCCCTGCCGCCGCCGCCAACGACCAAAATATCGTCGCCCTCGGCGTTTATCTCGCGCAGTTCTACGTACCGCGCCGTTTTCTTAACAGTTTGATTTTCGGACATGATGCCTCCGATTTAGTTAGCTATACAGAACGTATTTTTTATGGTGTAGGCGCGGCGCAGACGGGCAAGCAGCCAAATGCTGCGCGAAGCTTTTATTGCATACTCACTTCGAAATTGTGATATGATTGCAATGGGTCAGCCTGTGGCTGCGCCGAAAGGAGTGTAGACCCACCTACATAACCGAGGCGACGCGCCGAGCGTAGCTCGTATCCGCCGATGCATACGCCATAAAAATTAGTGTTTGAAATGTCTGTCGCCGACAAACACCATCGCGATCCCCGCTTCGTTTGCGGCTTTTACGGAGTCGGCGTCGCGCAAAGATCCACCGGGTTGGATGATAGCGGTAATGCCCGCTTCGATCGCGGCGTGTACTACGTCGTCGAACGGGAAGAACGCGTCGCTCGCCATTACCGAGCCTTTCGCTTCCTCGCCTGCGTGCTCGATCGCCTGCTTCGCCGCCCAAATACGATTGGTCTGACCCATGCCGATACCCGTCGTTCTGCCGTCCTTGCCGATAACGATAGCGTTCGACTTGGTGTGCTTGACAACCTTCCAGGCGAACATCATTGCGTTGATTTCTTCCTTGGTCGGTTTGCGGTCGGTCACTACGCCGTTGCCGTAGACCGTTTTGGTCTTGCCGCTCTGTAACGTTTCGGTCGTGACTTCGGCGGGTCGTTCGAACAGCTTCATGTCCTCGTTCGCGATAAGCGTTTCGTCGTACTGCTGAACGAGTAAGCCGCCGTACACTTTTTTCATATCGTACGCATTGGCGGCGCGCTTAGCCGTGATATCCTTTATCTTCAAAAGCCTTATGTTCTTTTTGCTTTCGAGAACTTCGAGCGCGTCCTTGGTGTAGTCGGGTGCCATGACGATCTCGATAAAGATTTTATTTATTTCCTCGGCGGTCGCTTTATCGACCGTGCCGTTTATTGCGAGTATGCCGCCGAACACCGATACGGGGTCGGAGTTGTACGCGCGCATATACGCTTCGTGAACCGTTTTGCCCGTGCCTACGCCGCAAGGATTGGCGTGCTTACACGCGACGACGGCGGGCGTGCCCGCGAACTCTTTGAGTAATTCCAACGCGCCGTTAGCGTCGTTGATATTGTTATACGAGAGCTCTTTGCCCCAGATCTGCTCCGCCGCGGTGAGCGCGCCGACGCGCGCGGTCTGTTCTTTATAGAACACGGCGGTCTGCTGCGGGTTCTCGCCGTAGCGAAGATCCTGCGCCTTGTCGTACGCGAACGTGATATGCTCAGGGAACTCTATGCCGAGAAGCTGTTGCATATACGACGAGATGAGCGAGTCGTACGCCGCGGTGTGGCGGTATACCTTGTACGACAGCGACAAACGGAACTCGTGGTCGCAGGTGTTCGTCTTTATGCGGTCAAGCACTTCGTTGTAGTCCTTGGGCTCGCAAACGACGAGCACGTCGCGGTAGTTCTTAGCCGCGCTCCTGAGCATGGTCGGGCCGCCGATATCGATATTCTCGATAGCTTCTTCGAGCGTTACGTTCGGCTTTTCTATCGTCTGCTTGAACGGATAGAGGTTGACCGCAACGAGATCTATGGTGCGGTAGCCCATGTCTTTAAGGCTTGCCATGTGCTCGGGGTCGTCGCGGCGCGCGAGAAGTCCCGCGTGCACGGCGGGGTGGAGCGTTTTTACCCTGCCGTCAAGACATTCCTTAAAGCCCGTGACGTCCGATATGGATATCGCTTTTACGCCGCTGTCGACGAGCGCTTTGAGCGTGCCGCCCGTCGATACGATTTCGTAGCCGAGCGTTTCGAGCTCTTTGCAGAACTCCACTACGCCCGTTTTGTCGCTTACGCTTACCAGCGCGCGCTTCGTTGCTTTTGTTACCATGTTATATTTCTCCCGTAAGGTTTATTTATCCGATCATTTTGAAATACTCAATAAGCGTTTTTCCGCCCTTGACTGTGAACGCGTAGTCCGTGCCGTTATGCGTGAACGCTATCGTTTTTTTGAACAAGCCCGATTTGACCGTAAGGTTTTCGAGCCTGTCGATACTGTCAGAAAATTCCTTGTCTGCGCCGTCGCCGCTTACGAGCGTTACTACCTCGCCGTTTACGCACAGCGCTTTATTCTTGCCCGCGGCGTCGGTCACTTCCGCGGCAATGCCCGCCTCGTCGGCGTAGCCTTTCTCTATCAATAATTGCAAAATTTCGTTGTTCATTTTTACCTCTTGCAAAGCAATGCCACCGCTTCGACGAGCAGCGGATGTTCTATTTCGTTTAATATACGCTGTTGCAGGCTCTCGGGCGTGTCGCTCGGCAATACGTCCAGCGAGCGCTGTAAGATTATCGCGCCCGTGTCGATGCCGCAGTCGGAGTAGTGGACGGTCGCGCCGCTCTTTTTCTCGCCCGCCGCGATAACCGCTTTGTGAACGTTGAGCCCGTACATACCCTTGCCGCCGAACTTGGGCAGGAGCGCGGGGTGGATATTGATTATAGCTTTCGGGTATGCGTCGATGAGCGGTTTGGTCAGAATGCCCAAGTACCCCGCGAGCACGACGAGTTCCACGCCGTACTTTTTGAAGATTTTAAGCACCGCTTCGTCGCGCTCTACTTCGCTGTTATAGTCGGCTTTCTTGCAGACGAAACAGTCTATGCCCGCTTGCTTTGCGCGTTCTATGCCGTACGCCTTGTCGTTGCTCGAAACCGCGACGACGATCTTGCCGTCGAACGCGTTGTTCTTTTCGCCGTCGATAAGCGCTTGAAAATCGGTGCCGTTGCCCGAAAACATTACTGCGATCTTAGTCATATTTTTTTGTTACTTCTTTTGAAAAAGAAGTAACCAAGAAAACTTTGAGTTAATAGTTTAGTAGTAATCTAACTGTGTCTGTAAGTGCGTAGATGCGAGTTAGGCAAGGAATGGACAAATTTTCGACGGGGAGTGTACTTCGGGTACATGACCCTAGAAAATTTGGCACTGACGCCGCATAACGACGCATATACGCGCTTACAGTATTACGCCTTCGCCCGCTATCGTCTCACCTATAATATACGCCTTTTCGCCGAGGGCGTTGGCGCGCTTGACGAACGAGTCGGCGGCGTCGGGCCGTACCGCAGCGACCATGCCGATACCCATGTTGAAAGTATTGTAGATCTCGCGGTCGGACAAATGCGATTTGTCGGCAAGAAGCGCGAAGATATCGGGGCGCGGGAACGATTTTATATCGACCTTGCAGCCCACGCCGCTCGGGAATATGCGCGGAATGTTTTCTATAAATCCGCCGCCCGTTATGTTCGCAAGACCGAGAATATCGAACTCGCCGCACAGCGTCAAGAGGTTCTTAACGTAGATATGCGTGGGCGTGAGAATGATGTCCAAAAGCGACTTGCCGAGCGACTTGTCCGCGTCGAGCTTTTCCACGTCCTCGCCCAAAAGCTTTCTTACGAGCGAGAAGCCGTTAGAATGCAGACCGCTCGAAGCGAGACCTACGAGCGCACAGCCGGGCGTTATCGTTTGACCGTTGATTATCTTGTCGCGCTTGACGATACCCACGGAGAAGCCCGCTAGGTCGTACTCGCCCGCCCCGTACATACTCGGCATTTCCGCCGTCTCGCCGCCGACGAGCGCACAGCCCGCCTGTTTACAGCCCTCGGCTACGCCCTTGACTACGTCGGCAATGACTTCGGGGTTGATCCTGCCCGTCGCCACATAGTCCAAGAACAACAGCGGCTTTGCGCCCTGACAGACTATGTCGTTGACGCACATAGCCACGCAGTCGATACCGACCGTATCGTTACGCCCCGAAAGGAACGCGTATTTGAGCTTGGTGCCTACGCCGTCCGTGCCCGCTACGAGCACGTCGCCGTTCTCGCCGTCGAGCGAGTAGAACCCGCCGAAGCTACCCAAGCCTTGCAAAACGTTATTGTTGAAGGTCGATGCGGCGTGAGATTTTATTTTGCTCACAACGTCGTAGCCGCGCGTTACGTCTACGCCTGCGTCGGCGTAGGTTATCTTCTTTTTATCGTCCATGTTATATCCCTCGGTAATTCCGTATTACTAATTAATAAACGCGTGCAAATATACACGCGTTTTAAGGTACTATTCGCCTAAGCCGATACGGCGCATCATTTCATGGTATGCGCCTTCTACGCCGCCCATATCTCTACGGAAACGGTCTTTATCGAGCTTTTCTTTGGTCTTGCTGTCCCAGAAGCGGCAAGTGTCGGGGCTTATCTCGTCGGCGAGAATTATCTTGCCCTTGTAACGCCCGAACTCGATCTTGAAGTCGACGAGATCGACGCCTACGCCCGCAAAGAATTCTTTGAGTATATCGTTGACCTTGCGCGCCATTTTCTCGATAGCGGCAAGCTCGTCCTTAGTCGCCCAGCCGAACGCGAGCGCATGGTCGGCGTTTATCATGGGATCGCCGAGCTCGTCCGATTTGTAATAGAGTTCGAGTATGGGCATTGACGGGATCGTGCCCTCGGCAAGACCCGTACGCTTAGACAGCGAGCCCGCGACTACATTACGCATTATGACTTCGAGCGGAACGATCTCCACGTGCTTGACGAGCGTGCGGCGGTCGTCGAGTTCTTCGACGAAATGCGTTTCGATACCATGCTTAGCGAGCAAGCCCATGAGGTAGTTGCTCATGCGGTTATTGATAACGCCCTTGCCGACTATAGTGCCCTTTTTAAGACCGTTGAATGCCGTAGCGTCGTCCTTGTAATCGACGATGACGAGATCGGGATCGCTAGTAGCGAAAACCTTTTTCGCCTTGCCTTCGTACAATTGCTCTTTTTGTTCGACTTTCATTATGTATTCTCCTAAGAGTAAAATGACTTTTGTAAGAGGTTAAGAATTGACTAACTGCCATTGCAGCTCTTGATCGTCTTTAAGCGTTTTATCGCGCATTTCTTTAACGTACTTTTCGTACTTTTCGGCGAGTGCGTCATCATTTGCCGCGAGCATTCTCACGCAGAACAATGCTGCGTTGGCGCCCGCGTTCACGCCCATGACCGCGACGGGCACGCCGCTCGGCATAGGCAGAATGCTCAACACGCTATCCAGTCCGTCGAGGAAGGACGTCGATACGGGAAGCGCCACTACGGGAAGGGTCGTCGCCGCGGCGAGCACTCCGCCGAGGTGCGCCGCCTTGCCGGCAACCGCGATTATCGCGCCGTAGCCGTTACCCCGCGCGGTGCGTGCGAACTCGCCCGCTTCGTCGGGCGTGCGGTGCGCGCTCAGTATTCTTGCGGTATAAGGCACGCCGAAACGCTCGAAGATTTCTATCGCGGGCTTTACCTTATCAAAGTCCGACTTCGAGCCTAAAACAATACCTATCTTGCGCATTGACAACCTCTCATAAGTTACTATCAATATTATAATACAACGGCAATTTAAAGTCAATTATTTTAAAGCCCACTTTTTTAATTGGTCGATAGTCTGTTTTGCCCGTTTTTGCCTACTTCTTTTGGGAAAAAAGTAGGCAAGAAAACCTTGCGCGTGGGGTTTACATTCGTTTTTGCCGCGTAATTAGGACATGAATCTACAAAAACTCTTGACTAAATATAAAGTATATTATATAATATATATACTTATAGGCAAATCCAACCAACACGGAGTTTTTATGAAAATTGTAACAAGCGCATTGTGTAAGCAAGGCGGCCGCGAATATAATCAGGACTACCTCGACCTTTTCGTCGACGAGGCGGGCGCGTGCCTTGTCGTTTGCGACGGGCTGGGCTCGTACTACGGCAGCGAGGTGGCAAGCCGCATTTGCGCTACCCAAATAATCGAAGCGTACAAAAAGATACGCGAGGTCGACCCCGAACGCGCCGTCAAGCCCGAGTTCTGCCAGAGCTTTATTCAGGCTGCGCACAACTGCGTTATCGACGAAAAGGAACGCAATCCCAAAATTCGTTCGTCCTGCACTACCGTGGCGTGCGTAACGACCGACTACAACAACACGGTCATTTCGCACATAGGCGATACGCGCGTATACCTTTTCAAGAACAACAAGCTGCATTTCCAGACCAAGGATCACTCGCTGTCGCAGATCTCCGTCGAGATGGGCAGGATCCCGCTGCGCGATATTCGCTCGGATAAGGACCAAAACAAGCTTACCCGCGTACTCGGCAGTGACTACTATATTCCGCCCGATTGCGATATATATTCCTCGCCGCTCGCCGTGCACGACGCGTTCATACTCTGCACCGACGGGTTCTGGGAATATGTCTACGAGGAAGAAATGGAAGAGGACCTCGCGTCCTCGGCTACGCCCGACGAAGCGCTCGCCAAAATGGAGCGCAGACTGCTCTCGCGCGTAACCAAGTTCAACGACAACTACACGGCAATAATCGCAATGGTCATCGAGGACTGATCTTAAATGGCAAGAATTCGCACCAATAAGAATATCTGCTTATACTGCTTCGGCGATCTCGATTCGGACAGGGTTTGCACCAACTGCCATCACAAGGCGGACGACACCCCGTCCTCTCCCCATCACCTGCCGCAGCGCACCGTTATCGGCACGCAAAACCGTTATCTCGTCGGCAAGGCGCTCGGCGAAGGCGGCTTCGGTATCACCTACCTCGCTTGGGATCTCCAACAAGGCATTAAGGTGGCGCTCAAAGAGTATTTCCCGAGCGGCTACGTTACGCGCGTTGCGGGCAGTAATCAGGTTATAATCAACTCCAAGCAGAACCAAGCGGCAAGCAACCGCGGACTTAAACGGTTCGTCGAGGAAGCGCGCGCGCTCGCTAAGATCAAAAACCTCGCAGGCGTGGTCAACGTCCGCGACTTCTTCTCGGCGAACGGCACGGCGTATATCGTCATGGAATTCCTCGACGGCGTATCGCTCAAAAAATACCTACAACGCCGCGGCGGAAAGGTGTCGGTCGACGAAGTGCTCACCATCATGCGCCCAGTCATGGAGAGTTTGACTCAGGTACACAAGATAGGGCTCATCCACCGCGACATTTCGCCCGACAACATTTTAATTACCAAGTATAATGAAGTAAAGCTCATCGACTTCGGCGCCGCCAAGTATTCCAACCTCGACGGCAGGTCGATGTCCATAGTCTTAAAGCAAGGCTTCGCCCCGCCCGAACAGTACGAAACGCACGGCGAGCAAGGTCCGTGGACTGACGTGTACGCGCTCGGCGTAACTATCTACTACGCGATAACCGGCACGCTCCCGCCCGAAAGCATACGCGTAATGATGGGTAAGGAAGCGATCAAACGCCCGTCTGAAATGGGCATAGCGATCGACAGCGGCGTGGAGAACGCGCTCATGAAATGCCTTGCCGTAGATAAGAAAAAGCGGTACCAGGACGTTCAGAGCATGATAAACGGGCTGTACAACCCGCGCGCCCCACGCAAAACGGTGGCGAGCGTCACGACCCCGACCGCGCCTACCCCTAAACGCGCCGCACTGCCCCGCACGGGCGCAGGCACGCCTATCACGGCAGACCAACCGCAAGAGCAGCCCTCGCGCACCGTTAAAGTCACCGCATCGCGCAGCTCCGTAACGGCGAGCCGCCAATCGATAACGGCTTCGCGCAAACCGCTGAGCAATACCGACGCCCAAGCGGACGCAGAAGAAAAACCCGCGGCGACCGCCAAGGCTACGGCTAAGGCGAATACGGAAAAGCCCGCCGCGCAAGCGACCGCCAAAACCCCTGCCGAACCGAAAGCCGCTTCCACCGCGAAAGCGACGGCGGCAACAGCGAAGGGCACTACCCCTGCGGCGAAATCTGCGGCAACGGCTAAGGCAACAACACCCGCAGCGAAACCTGCGGCGACCGCGAAAGCTACTACCCCCGCTGCAAAACCCGCGGCAACCGCTAAGGCAACAACACCCGCAGCGAAACCTACGGCAACTGCTAAGGCAACTACCCCTGCGGCGAAACCCGCAACGACTGCTAAGGCAACTACCCCTGCGGCGAAACCCGCAACGACTGCTAAGGCAACTACCCCCGCGGCAAAGCCTGCGACTACAGCTAAGGCTACTACTCCTGCGGCGAAATCTGCGGCAACCGCTAAGGCAACTACGCCTACTGCAAAACCCGCGACGACAGCGAAAGCCACTACTCCCGCAGCAAAACCAGCCGCAACAGCGAAAGCCACAACTCCCGCTGCAAAACCTGCTACGACAGCTAAGGTAACAACACCCGCGGAGAAACCCGCTACGACGGCTAAAGCAACTACTTCGACTGCGAAGCCTGCGGCGACCGCGAAAGCGACTACCCCCACAGCAAAAACTTCGACAGCGAGCGCCAAACCTGTCGAAACTGCAAAAACAGAGCCTGCGCCGACCAAGGTCGAAACGCCTAAGCAGTCGACTGAGCTCGATCACACCGAAGAAAAGCCCAAAAAGCTCGGGTTCTTCGCAAGGCTGTTCAAAAAACAATAATAAAAAGAAACCGCACTACCCCGTGCGGTTTTTTGTTTTAAAAGAAGAACCACTTCATATATACACTTTTCCGTTATGCCTCTCCCTTTAATTCCACCCCATGCCCCCCAAGGGGAGGGTTGGTTTTCAGATGGGCGGGCGTACTGCCAACCTCCCCCTTTACGGTGTATTCCATAGGTATAAAAGGCCAGGAAAGGATCAATCATCTTCCCTTGCTTTTTTATTGCGATTTTGATATAATGAAATTACGATAAACAGTAATTTAACGGTTAATGAATGATATGGATTTAGAAAAAATATATCGAGAAGAAGATTTATTCCCGCGAGAGTTTTCTTCTTATACGGAGCGGGAATACGGTCTGCTTTTCTTTAATGACAGTAACAAGGCTTCCTATGATAGCAACCATGCAATCATTTTCAAGAATAGGATAAACGATCTGCATAAAGTGCTTGAAGATATTACTGCATTCTATCAAGAAAAGGGAATAAAACCCACCATTTATCAGTCAATCACCGACGACGGATTTTTTGAAAGCAATCAAGAGTTGTTTGCCGCATGCGGATACGAAGTTTTTGGTGAAGAAAACCGATATATGGTTTTGCTTGATGAATGTAAGATAATTCCTATTCCCCTTGTGGAAGTGCGGAAAGTGGATTTATGAGAAGACACTTTCAGAACGGATATATTTGAGGCTGCAGGCGAGCCGTGGGAAAGTGACGTTACAAAGCTGGCTCTCAAAAAAGAAAATACGCTATTCTTCGTGGCTTATATAGACGGTCGTCCTGTCGGTATGACACGAGCGCACACAAATGACGGAGTATGCAGAATCGACTATCTTCTCGTGGCAACAAAGCACCGCAGGAAAGGCGTAGGGCGCGCTATCATACGTTCTTTCACAGCATATTGTAAGGAGAATAAAATCGAAAACTGTTTTTTGTGGCCCGACGGCGAATCCGCAGAGCGTATCTATCATGAGGCGGGTTTCCGATTGATTGAAGTGAAAACGGCCGATCGCGCAGTATATAAAAGATAAATTTCAATTTATCTCTCTAAACATTAAAAAAGTATATCCCACTATACCTCGGTTACGAAGATAGCGGGCTATCTATTTGTCCACAAGAAAGTCCCTATAACAGGCGCCCCTTGGGTGGCCGCTTGCGGTGGTGGGGGGCATAAGGTAGCGGCGCGTTTATGTTTTCATGCGGTTCAACACGATAGGCAATTATTTTACAAATAATAAAAGAGTGGTCAAGTTCGACCACTCTTTTATTATAAAACTTAAAGTTTTCTTCGCTCCCTTCTTTCGAAAAAGAAGGAAGAAAATTATTTATTATTATTGGCTTGCAACGCTTTAAGAAGCTCGCGGATCTCGCTGAGGATCTGCTCGGTGGTTTCGGGCTTGTTCGCTTCCGCTTCTGCGGCGGCGCGAGCGGCCTCTTCCGCCTGCTGCTTGATAACGTATTCCTGCATTTGTTTGCGGTTCATGCCCTGCGCTTTAAGCTCGGCCTTTTGCTCTTTGCTGATCTTAACGCCTTGGAGCTTTTTGCCGCCTTCGCGCACGGTATTGATAACCTTGATGATAAGGAAGAGAACGATCGCGGTGATAAGGAAGTTGATTATCGCCATAATGAACTCGCCCCAGTTGATATATACGGACGCGGCAAGGTCAAGAATTTGATTGCCGTCCGCATCGAGCGTGTACACCGCCTTAAGCACGGTTATAAGCCCGTGCATATCGCCCATCGGTATAGCGTTGATGAGTGGCGTGAATATGCCATTGACGAGCGCGCTTACGATAGCCGTGAACGCCGCACCGATAATCATACCTACGGCGAGATCGATAACGTTGCCGCGGGTGATGAACGTTTTGAATTCCTGCAAAAGCTTTTTCATGGGTTTTCTCCTTGTGAAAATTAGATTACCTATTTATTTCAAGCTGTCGAGTTCTTCGTTGAGCTTGCGCAGGTTCTCGCGTTCGAGCTCGATAAGGCCAGTGAAGGTCTTGAAGTATTCGACGTCCTCGGGCGTAGGCGTTTCCTGGTTGACGATCGCTTCGATAAACGACGACATGGAGCGCAAGCGTTTCTGTTCGAGCGCGTCGAGCTCGGCTTCGCTTTCCCTAATAGCTTTTTCAAGATCGCTCTTTCTGGACATATAGATTTATCTCCTTTATGTACACTCTATTTACAAATATATTGTAGCATAAACACACAAGTTTGTAAAGTTTTTTCCTACTTCTTTTTGGAAAGAAGTAGGCAAGAAAACATTACGTTGATTTCTTCCGGTAAAAAGTATTTGTTAATTCCACAAATCTGCCTAACCTTATGCAATACATTTTTGGAAAGAAGTAAGAAAGAAATCTTGCGTTTATTATTTCCAATAACGAATATATGCCGATTCTATAAAACGACTGTGCTTTTTAGTCTATCGCTTTTATCGCTTCGATCGCGAGCTCGTAATCGGCTTTGACCTTTTGGTAAATGGTCTCGAACTCGGGGCTGTACTCGGTCTTGCCCCTGAGCGCTTCGGTCATTTCGCACGCCGATTGGTAAAGGCGCGTGATCGAAAGGTTGGAGCTGACGCCTTTAAGCGTGTGCGCGGCTCGGAACGCTTCCTCGACGTTCTTTTGCGCGAGCATATCTGTGAGAAGCGCGAAGCTTTTATCGTCTGCGACTTTGAGCAAAAAACGTTTTACCCTATCGTCGGCACGGAGCCTGCTCATTACGTCGTCGTAATCGCCGCCCATTTTTGCATAGCATTCTTGTACTGTCATAATAATTACCTCTTTTTAGTTGGATATATGAATGGTAAAATCTAATCGCGAGGTTTGTCGCCCTCGGTCTTGATAACGGAGTCGGTGTCGGGCGTGTAGAATCGATACGCGTTCTTGCCGCTGTACTTGACCGCGTACGCCGCTTGGTCCGCCATGTGGAACAGCGTGTCGTAATCGCCGCAGTAATGGTCGGCAAGCGCGATACCCATGCTGACGCTTACATCGAAGTCGTCTATCGGCTGAGTCAAACAATTGAATATACGTTTGACCTGATGCTCCAAGCCTTCCTTATACTCCATGAAAATTATGAACTCGTCGCCGCCCATACGCGCGCAAACGTCGGACTTACGCGTGTTGGTTTTCATTCTGTCGGCGACGGTCGTAATGAGCTTATTGCCGAACAGATGTCCATAAACGTCGTTTGCCTTTTTGAGATTATCGAGATCGAAGAACAACAGCGCGTACTTCTTGTCGCCCGCGTTGGCAAGCTTTCTTGCGATTATGCGCTTAGCCGCCTCGTGATTGAGTAGCTCGGTAAGCGAGTCGTGATCGGCGATCTTTTCGAGCTGCTGGATCTCCTCTATCTCCTCGTTGATGTCTACCAGCTTACCGAACGCGCCCTCGAACGTAGGCGGCTCGTCATCGCTCCACATCGTTCTGATAATGATTTTGTTCCACTTGCGTACGTTGTTGATATTCAAGAGGAATTTCTCTTCAAACGTATGATTTTCGGGCGAGGACTCGCGCATACGCGTCATGAGCCGCGAGTAGTCTACTCTGCTGAATACCACGTTGCCGAACTCGCTCTCAGAGGGATTGACTATCTTTTGCGGCAAGCCGAGGTAGTCCGCGCCCCACTCCAAAAGCGTTATCATTTCGGGCTCTGCGGTGTATTCGAACAACACCTCGCGCGACAGCTCGGAGAAGAACCTGAACTTCATGCGCTCGTGTTCGAGCAGCCTCACGGTGCGCTCTGATACGTCTGAGCCCGAGCTTTTGAGCATTTGCTCGACGCTCTGGTTGATGCTTTTATCGATCCTGCGCCCGAGCGACATTTCTTTAAGCTCTTTTTTGAGCTGAGCCTGTATCTCGTTAAGGCATTGGAGAATGAGCGGATTAAACGCGCCGCACTCGCCGTTCATTATCATTTGAACGGCCTGTTCGTGGCTGTAACTGTCCTTGTACACGCGCTTGCTTGTTAGCGCGTCGTAAACGTCGGCAAGCGCCACGACCTGCGCCGAAATGGGGATCTCGTCGCCTTTGAGCCTGTCGGGATAGCCGTTGCCGTTGTAGCGCTCGTGGTGCCAGCGGCAGATCTCGCACGCGACCTTGATAAGCTCCTCGTTCTGGCGGTACGGGATCTCTTTGAGCATTTTGTCGCCCGCCACCGTGTGGCCTTTCATTATCTCGAATTCTTCCTTGGTGAGCCTGCCGGGCTTGTTAAGGACTTCCTCGGGCACAGACATTTTGCCTATGTCGTGTAGCGCCGACGCGTTGACGATAGTGTTAATATCACGCTGCGTGAGCTTGTATTTATCGGTTATCGTCAAGAGATGTTTGAGTATCATCTCGGTGAAAGTGCTGACGTGCAGGATATGCAAGCCGCTCTCGCCGTTACGGAACTCGACTATGTGCGACAGTATCTCGACCATAAGCCTGTTATCGCGTTCTTTCTCGTACACCTGCGTGGACAGCATATCGGCAAGCTCTTTCCGCTTGTGCGCGAGCATGAAGTTGCTCATAACGCGGTGCTTGACTGTACGCTCGTCGAAGGGTCTGCTTATGTACTCGACGGCGCCGAGGTTGTACGCCCGATCTATGTACGCAGAGCTCGTTTCGGCGGAGATCATGATGACCGGTATGGTCTTGATCCAGCCCTTGTTGTTCATCATGGCAAGAACGTCGAACCCGTCCATGTCGGGCATGACGATATCGAGTAGCATGAGCGAAATTTCGAGCTCGTGTTCTTGAAGAATGAGCACCGCCTGCATACCGTTTTCCGCCTCGATTATATCGAAGTCGTCGGACAGCATATCACCGAGAAGCGCGCGGTTAAGCTCGCTGTCGTCGACGATGAGTATTTTCTTTTTTGCTCCGTCCTTTTGCAATTTGGAATCTGACATATATCACCTTTTAAAAGTTGGTTTAGTTGAGTAATTACTTTTTGCCCTTTCCGGAATTCTTAGGCTTTTTAGCTTTATTCAAATGGTTACATACCACCTGCTTGACCCTGTTCATGTCGATGGGCTTTGCGATGTGCGCGTTCATGCCCGCGTCGAGCGCCGCCTTTACGTCGTCGTCGAACGCATTAGCGGTCATAGCAAAGATCGGTATTGTTGCCGCGCGGCTGTGTTCACAGGCTCGTATGGCGCGCGTTGCTTCGTAACCGTTCATGACGGGCATTTGCACGTCCATGAATATTAGGTCGTACTGATTAGGCTTGGAAGCTACGAACATTTCGAACGCTTCCTTGCCGTTGACGGCAATATCGCAGGTAACGCCCTCGGCGTCGAGCAGTTCGCAGAGAATCTCGGCGTTTATCTCGTTGTCCTCGGCGGCAAGCACGTTGAGCCCGGCTATCGACAGCTCGTCACGCGCGGGCGACGGCACAGGCTTGACCTCGGGCATTGCTCCGTCGATGCGGATCTTGGTCACCGCGCGGCGGAACGTGGATACGAAGAACGGTTTGGGCAGGAACAGGTCGACTCCCGCCGCCTTCGCTTCTTCCTCTATATCCTCGAAGTTGTACGACGTGAGCACCATGATAGGCAGGGCTTTGCCCGCCAGCTCGCGAATACGCCGCGCCGTTTCCACGCCGTCCATATCGTGCATCTTCCAATCGAGCAGAACTATGCTGTACTCCTCGCCGCTCTCCACCGATTGCGCGACCGCGTCTATGGCGGACTTGCCAGAAAGCCGATACCGAATATCCACGCCGGTGTCTTCCATGAGCTCTTTGATATCCATGCACACGTCTTCCTCGTCGTCGACGACGAGCACGCGTTTGACGTTGTGGTGCTGCCAAAAATCTTCCTCGGCGGGCGGAGCGTCAGTGACGGCAAGTTCGAGCTCGACGGTAAACGTACTGCCCTTGCCGAGCTCGCTCTCGACCGATATGGTCCCGCCCATGAGATCGACTATGTTCTTGGTGATAGCCATGCCAAGCCCCGTGCCCTGTATGCTCTTGGTCTCGGCGTTGGCTTCGCGGCTGAACGGATCGAATATGCTCTTGACGTAGTCCTCGCTCATACCGATACCCGTATCGGCGACCGAGAACCGCAGGTGCGCGTGGTTATGTACCGATTCCTTCATGAGCTCTACGCAGAGCGTGACCGTACCCTTCTCGTACGTGTACTTGATCGCATTGGACAGGATATTGAGCATGATCTGGTTGAGCCGCATCTTGTCGCCGAGAACGTATTCGGGGATCGCGCCCTTGGTATGCACGCTGAACGTTTGCTTCTTCGCTGCCGCCTGCGCGCTCATCATGGAGTACAGCTCCTCGATAAACTCGGGCATACCGAACTGCTCTATATTAAGCGAGGTCTTGCCGCTCTCGATTTTGCTCATGTCGAGAATGTCGTTTATGAGCGACAAAAGATGCTGACCGGAGTACGTTATCTTTTTGGTATACTCGCGCACGCGCTCGACGTTGGCGGCGTCCTTGGCGAGCAAGGTCGAATAGCCTATTATCGCGTTCATGGGCGTGCGGATGTCATGCGACATATTGGACAGGAAATGGCTCTTCGCCTCGTTGGCGTTCTTGGCGAGTTCGAGCGCTTCCTCCAAGCTCTCGCGCATTTGCCTATCCTTGGTGCGGTCGCCGAGGAAAAGTATGCAGTTGTCGCTGTCGCCGTGTATCGAACGGTAAAGCGCCAAATGGTACCAGGACTTAACGCCCGTCTCGGCATTCACCATGGACAGCTCGGCTTCCCAGGTATCGCCGTTGGGCATAGCTTTGAGCACCTCGGCGGTAAACGGGCGCTTCTCGCCGTCTATCGCGTCCAGTAGCACACGAACGTCGGTTAGCACTCTCGATTTGTCTATGCCGAACACTTTTTTCACGTTGGAGCTGACGTATTCGCAAGCGAACGTGTCGGTGGAGAAAAGCGCTATCACGTCGTTAGTCTTGCCCGTGAATACGCCGAGAAGATCCTCGCGCGACTTGACCTCGAACGATTTTTCCCGAACGCGCCTGCGTCCGTTCATGATGAGTATGAACGCAATGCACGCCGCAACGGTAACGAAGATCAGCGCCATGACGGCAATGGTGACCGTCCTGAATCGGCTCAGACTGCCGTTGACCCCGGCGCTCGGCACGAGCCCTACGAGCATCCACTCGCCGAACCCGATAGGCATATACGAGAAATAATATTCCTCGCCTTCCTCGGTTATGAGTAAGGTATCGCTCTTTTGCTCCTTGCCGTTCGCGCCGTCCCAGTCGAGCCTGATTTTTTCGAGCTCGTCCTTCGACAGTGAGAGCTCGGCAAGGTGGTCGAGTATGTTACCGCCTACGGTATGATCGGGATCGGTCTGCAACAGCGTTCCGCCGTCGGACAGGGCTATGAAGAACTGCCCGGTTTCGTTGAACGCTTCGAGAGTCAAAAGGTTAAGTATCGCTTGGGCGTCGAACGAAATACCTATCGCCGAGTATTCGAAGCCCTTGTACGTGTTAGTCTTATCAACGCGCGAAGCGAACAGCATATAATTGCCACCCTCCTCGCCGTAGTCCTCGCGCGTACCTACTACGCCGCCCTTGTCCTCGCTCAGCAGCTCTTCGAGACTGCGGCGGATGCGGAACTGCACGGTCTCGCCGTAAACGTTTTTGCAATTAACAAGCCGCTTGTAGCTCTGCTCTGATGACTCGTCGATCGTCTCCGTGCCTATAAAGTAAAAGTGCGTATAGCCCCAAATGTTTTTCCATTGGTTCTCTACGAAGCCGACCAGTTCGCTCTCGCGTTGTTTTGCGGCGTCCGCGTCGTCGCCGTTGAGAATGTTAACCGTTTCGTCTATGTAGTCTTCCCAGCTGTCCAGGAAATCGTGGTGCCCGACCACTTTTTCGGAGAATGTCGCGCGTACCTGACTGTATACCTCCTCCAAGTGCTCTTTGCTCTCGATGAAAATGTGGCTCGAAGCAAACAGCGAATACAGTACAGCCGTGATAACGACCGCCACTACGCATACCGCAATGATTATTCCGTCGCGAATTTTCGTTTTAAGCATTACACGCTCCCTTGCTTTTCGTGAGTAATAGAAGCTATCGTCTATTATACCATATTTTTTCGCGATATGCAAGGTATTTAAGGAAATTAGTTGTTACGCCCGATCAACTTCACGTAGATATAAACTACTCTACGCCGCCACACGCCGTATCTTTTAGCCAATTTAAACACTCGCGGTAGCCGTCGAAGCCCTTTCCGCATACCGTTTTTTGGGCATACATTCCCACATAGGAAATTTGACGAAACGGTTCACGGATACGAACGTCGGTCAAATGCACTTCCGCAGTCGGTAGCCCAACCGCTTTCAACGCGTCTAAAATCGCCACCGAAGTGTGCGTATACGCGGCGGCGTTGATTACGATACCGTCGAATTTTCCAAGGGCGTTTTGAATGGCAGTCACCAATTCCCCTTCCGAATTGGATTGAAAGATTTCCACGGTCAAATCAAGTTCTTTTGCCGCGCCGCGAATAAAGTCCACTAAGTCGCTATAAGTTCCCTTTCCATAGAGTGCGGGTTCACGAATTCCGAGCATATTGAGATTGGGTCCGTTCACAACCAATACTTTCATATTTTTAACTCCTCTAATATCTTCTCTACCGCTTCCTGCGGGGTGCCGTCGTTACTTACTGCAAAATCCGCCGCCTTTCTGTAAATCGGGTCGCGCATAACGAGCATTTCTTTGACGCGTTGTTCGCTGACGGCAAGAGGTCTGCCCGTTCTGTCCAAAGAATTTACGTTGCGAGTGAGATACACCGTTACGGCGTTTTGCTTTAAGCGTTCCCGACTGACTTCCGACAACGGCGCGCCCCCGCCCGTGGCGATAACCGACGCGTTACGTTTGGATAAAGCTTCCACCACTTGTTTTTCCGCCGCGCGAAACGCTTCCTCTCCGTCCTCGCGGAAAACTTCGGGAATTGGTTTGCGGAAAATTTTTATCAATTCTTCATCGGTATCGACAAAAGTTTTATTAAGGCGTTCGGCAAGCAGTTTGCCTATTGTGGTTTTCCCGCAACCGGACATCCCCACCAGAACGATATTTTGCTTATCACGTTCTATTTTTCTCACAACGTCATGGATCACCGCGTCGTCGCAGGGTGTTTCCAAAAACAGGTCGCGTGCGAATTTTGCCTGCGCAACCAACATGACAAGCCCGTTACCGGCGGCAATTCCCCGCTCCTTTGCGCGTGATACCAAACGAGTAGTCAAGGGATTGTAGACCGCGTCGAACACTCCATCCAAATGAGGAAACCACGCTAAGTCCACCGGGCATCCGTCGTTATCGGGATACATTCCCACGGGGGTTGTGTTGACGATGATTTCCGCGTCCTTCCCTTCGATCGGTAAGTTTTCGTAATTCAGTTCTCCCATACGGCTGACGGTGCGAATGCGCTTGGCGTGAAGCGATTTCATTAACGCCCGCGCGGTATGCGCCGTGCCGCCCGAGCCCAAAATCAGAACGTCCTTTCCTTCGGGTCTAATTGAGTACGCGTCAAGCGCGAATTTCATTCCGGCAAAATCGGTATTATAACCCAAGCGTTTGCCGTTTTTGACCACCACTGTATTGACCGCGCCTATCTCCAAGGCGTAGGGGTGGATTTCGTCGAGATACGGCATGACCGTTTGCTTATAGGGAATAGTAACATTAAATCCCAAGTACGGCGGATGCAGCATGAAGTCGGCGACTTCGGACGGAGACAATTCTCTCAGCTCGTAGTCGTAGCCGAATTCTTTGTGTATAGCGGCGGAAAAACTGTGCCCAAGCTTTTCCCCGATTAAACCGTAATCCGCCACTTATACCACCTCGTAATAGCTGCCTAAAAACACCAATTGTCCTTCCCCATTCTCCAATTCCGCAAAGAGGTTGACCACTTCCGGATTTTCGATATCCGCTTCGAAATCGAAGTAGAACATAAATTCAAACGCCGAGTTAGGAAGAGGGCGAGACTCCAATTTAGTCAGGTTGAAACCCAGTGTGGAAAACTTGTTCAACATACGGTTGAGGCTTCCCGACGTATGAGGCAAGTTGACCATTATTGAAACACGGTTCGCCTTTTTGAAAATTTCCATTTTTTTGGAAATCAAAATGAAGCGGGTATAGTTATTGTCGTTGTCCTGCATATTCGCGGCAAGAACGTTCAGTCCGTATAAAGACGCGCATTCTCGACTGCTTATACACGCCACGTCCGTCCTCTCCGACTCCGCCACCATCTTTGCGGCAACCGCGGTATTGGGAACGACGGTCACTTTGATATCCGTTTTTCCCAACCACTTTTTACACTGGTTTAAGGCCTGCTCGTGAGAGAATACCTCTTTGATCTCACTAAGCTTAACGCCTTGTTTCGCAAGCAAGTGGTGCTGGACATGGAGTTTAATACTGCGGACAATATAGAACTTGTGTTCTTTCATGAGGTCGTACACGTCGTTGACCGAACCCACCGAACTGTTTTCAATGGGGAGCATACCGTACTTACACAATCCCTTTTCCACAGCGTGGAATACTCCCTCGAAATTTTTGAAATAAGTAATGTCGCTCAACGGGAAAAGCCGCGTGGTTGCGATCATGCTATACGCCCCTTCCACACCCTGGCAAGCGACGGTCGCGTAGTTGGGAAATGCTTTTAAGCCGCTTTCCAAATTGGAACGGATTTCTTCGGCAACCCCGGAAGGAATACGCACAAACCGCGACTGATAAGCATGACCTGTTTCAAACAGCGTTTCAAACACTTGTTTGCAGTAAACGCGCACGTCCTCGTCCACCGCCTTAGTCACGCGACCGATCGTCGCGTTCTCCCCGGTCAAATCCTGCACATAGCGGTTCGTTTCCGTTTTTTTCTCGCTCGCTTCCTTGATCAGCTTCATACGTTGGTCGTAAAGCGACGCAATGCGATCGTCAATATCGTCGATTTTGGCTTTAAGCTCTTGTAATTGCATAGTTACCTCCCGCCCAAAGGCGTTTTATTATCTATTGGCTTTAAAAATTTTGTCCTTGCATTTCCAACAATGCATCCGCGATTGCGATTGCTACGCAAGCTTCCACAACGGGCACGGCACGGAGCGCAATACAGGCATCGTGCCGTCCGCCCACGGTAAGCTTTGTTGGGGTCATATCTTTCAGGTTCACGCTATCCTGTTCTTTTGCAATGGACGGTGTGGGCTTAACCGCGACGCGCACCAAAAGGGGCGCTCCGTTGGTGATTCCGCCGTTTATCCCACCGTTATGATTGGTTTTGGGCACGACGGCCCCGCCGCTCAACGTCCACGGATCGTTACCTTCGCTCCCTTTCATTTTGGTCAGCAAAAAGCCCGAACCGAACTCAACACCTTTGGTTGCGGGCACGGAAAAGATCGCGGACGCGATCCGCCCTTCCATACTTCGAAAACCGCATTCGCCCAAGCCTACGGGCAATCCCAAGGCGACGCACTCGATAACGCCGCCGACGGAATCCCCTTCCGCCCTGACCGATTGCAGCCTCTCCTCGATTTCCTTTTGCTTTACGCCACGCAGCACGGGAACGGGTTTCCCCTGAGTCGCTTCTATTTCCTCTTTGGCGGGAATGCCGTCAAGATAGGATACGGCGGAAATTCCACCCGCTTCGCTTAAATACGCGCCGACGAATATCCCGCTCTTTTCCAAATAAGTCTCGGCGAGATACCCGACAACGCACAACGGCGCGGTCAACCGTCCCGAAAAATGTCCGCCGCCTGCCAAATCGGCGAAGCCTTTATATTTCACCCCCGCAACGTAATCGGCGTGGGAAGGACGGGGAACATCCCGAAAAGCCTCGTAGTCACCGCTTCGCTTATCGGCGTTATAAATGGTGGCGTTCAATGGCGCTCCGGTGGTATAACCGTTCTTGACGCCCGACAAAAATAAGGGTCGATCCTCCTCGACGCGCGGAGTGGTAAAGGCGGCGTTTTGCGTTTTTCGGCGCGCCATAAACGCCTGCAAGCTTTGCTCGTCTATGGGAATACCCGCGGGAAACCCTTCGACGGTCACGCCTACTGCAGGGCCGTGCGATTCACCGAATACAGTAATTTTCAAAGTGGCAAACGACATATTTTACCTCCCAAGCTTTCATAGTCCGCAAAGAATGCGGGATATGATTTTTTTACCGCTTCCGCGCCGATTATAGTAATAGGCGATGCGGCTCTGACGGCGACAACCGCGCCCGCCATTGCCAAGCGATGATCGTTGTAAGAAAGGAGCGTCGCACCCGTAAAGCGGGGTACGCCCTCGATTTTCAACGCGTCTTTCTCTTCGTTATAGGCGACGGGAACGCCCAATCGCGTCAATGTATCCATAACGGCAGACAAGCGGTCACTTTCCTTTATTTTTAAACGCTTTACCCCAGTGATAACCGAAGTTCCCTTCGCCGAAGCCAAGGCAACGGACATAGCGGGCACGGAGTCGGGAATGTCGTCGGCGTCGAAGTCGATGCCGTGAAGCTCGGACGGTTTTACGGTCAGTCTGCCGTTTTCCCAGCTCAAATTGCCGCCCGCTTTCTTTAATAGGTCCGCCACGCGCCGATCGCCTTGGCGAGACTCGGGATTCAAGTTTCCTATGGAAACTTCTTCCCCGAGTAACCCCGCAACCAGCCAAAACGCCGCGTTGGACCAATCACCTTCCACTTTTCTCTCGCCCGAAACGGAATATCCCCCGCCGCGGATAAAGAAAGTATTTCCTTTACGGGTAACTTCGGCGCCGCTGTCCTTTAATACGTCCAACGTAATATCGATATAAGCTTTCGAGGCTTCGCCGTACACGGTAAGGGTGCTGTCTCCTTCCAACAACGGCAAGGCAAGCAATAATCCCGTCACGTATTGGGAAGAACGACGAGCGTCGATTTGATAATCCCCCGCAGATAATTTCCCCGAGATTTTTAGGGGAAACCCTTTTCCCGCGACCTTAACGCCGTGTTCGCTTAAACAGTTTAGCAGCTCTTCCATCGGGCGTTCGCCCAACCGCTTCGCGCCGATAAACGTCGTTTCTATTCCCAAAGCGGCAGCGATCGGAACGGAAAACCGCAAGGTAGAACCGCTTTCACCGCAATCGGCTACCGCGCGTTCCGTCGTTAATGCAGGAGAGATTTTGACGCCACCCTCTACCGAGTCAAACTTTGCGCCAAACGCGGTTAGCACCCGCATTGTGGCCAACATATCTTCCGAGGAAAAATCCCCGAGCAATACGCTTTCGGTGCGGGAAAACGCCGCCGTTATCAACATACGGTGCGCGTATGATTTAGAGGAAGGTATATCCACCCGTCCTTTTAAATTTGTGGGAGTTAATTTAATCTCCACAGAAAAACGCCCTCCAATTCCGTTGCGCTCCCGTCGGAGTTTCGCATTACCAGATTTCGCGAGGAACGACCGAATGCAATTCGATCACCTCTACAAGCCGTACTCTTCCATAAGCTCTTTGAACTTAGGTAGCGAACGCTCAATCTTTTCGGTAGGAACACAGTAAGCGATACGGACGTAACCTTGTACGCCGAAGTCGTCGCACGGAACTATTAAGATATCCTTCTCCCGCGCCTTTTCGCAGAATTTTACGGTGTCTTTTTCCAAAGCCTTGACGAAAAGATAGAACGCGCCATCGGGCTTAACGCATTCGTAGCCGTATTCGGTAAGCGCGTTATACAAAATATCCCGGTTCTTTTTATAAACCTTAACGTTTACCTTCGTATCTACACAACGCTCGATAACACGCTGAAAAAGGCTGGGCGCACAAATGTATCCAAGCATCCTGCCCGCGCCGCAAATCGCAAGATAGACTTTTTGCGAGTCCTTCATTGACGGGTTTGCCGCAATATATCCTATTCTCTCGCCGGGGAGCGACAACGCTTTGGAAAACGA
This sequence comes from Clostridiales bacterium, assembly GCA_014799665.1. Classification (NCBI taxonomy): domain Bacteria; kingdom Bacillati; phylum Bacillota; class Clostridia; order Eubacteriales; species Clostridiales bacterium. Next base: position 28,306 of record JAAVHP010000012.1, on the reverse strand, counting down.
ATAGCACACCAAAGTATCGTCATAGTAGTTCATTAGATAGGGCACTTTCACTCCGTCATAAACGAGCTCGCGGTACGGTTCGTCGGAAATAAGATATATCGTTTTTCCGTACTCTTTTTCTTTTTCGTTGAGTATTTCGCACACGCGCCTTACGGTATCCGAAGAGTATACGACCCCACTCGGATTGTTCGGCGAATTAATAATTACCGCGCGCGTATTTTCGGTTATCTTTGATTTAAAGTCAAGAAGATCTATTTGCAAATCGTTTTCATTAGGTTGAGATACGACCACTTTTCCGCCCGCGTTTTCTATGAACACACGGTATTCGGTAAAGTACGGCGCGCAAACCACGCACTCGTCGCCGGGGATCAGCACCGCCTTTAACGATATAGCAAGCGAAGCCGCGGCGCCGCACGTCATATAAATATTGTCTGGCGTGAGCGATAAACCGAACCTCTTGTTTATCGAGTCGGAAACAGCCTTTCTCGTTCCGAAGTCGCCCTGCGCCGAAGTGTAGCCGTGCAAGAGCACCGAGTCTTCGGTCTTTATCAGTTCTTTTATGGTCTGAGAAACCTCTTTCGGCGGTTCTACGCTGGGATTGCCGATAGAAAAATCGAATACGTTTTCCGCGCCTATTTCAGCCGACCTTTTCTTGCCGTACTCGAATATTTCTCTTATAACCGAACGCTTGCTACCGAGCCCGTAAGCGTTTTCGTTTATTTCCATGTCTAACTTCTCCGTTTCCGTCCTATTTTTCGCGCGTCTTGGATACGACCGGCAACATTACGTCCAACCGCTTGACAAGCTCGTCGAACTGTTCGGGGCGTATGCTTTGTGCGCCGTCGCAAAGTGCATGCGGAGGATCGTTGTGGACCTCGATAATAAGACCGTCCGCGCCCGCGCCCACAGCCGCCAAGGACATGGGGGCTACAAGCCTCGCCAATCCCGACGCATGAGAGGGATCGACAATAACGGGGAGATGCGTCTTTTCTTTCAAAATCGGAATGGCGGACAGGTCCAAGGTGTTTCGGGTGTACGGCTCGAAAGTACGAATTCCGCGCTCGCAAAGAATTACTTGCGTATTCCCTTCCGACATGATGTACTCCGCGCTCATAAGCCATTCCTCGATAGTATTCGCAAGCCCTCTTTTCAAAAGTATCGGCTTACGCGTTTTGCCGAGTTCTTTCAACAGCTCGAAGTTTTGCATATTTCTCGCACCCACTTGAATGACGTCCACGTTTTCAAATAGCGGCAAGTGATTGATATTCATGATTTCCGTCACGATGGGCATTCCCGTTTCCTCTTTTACGCGGAGTAAGATCTCCAACCCCTGCGCCCTCAATCCTTGGAAGGCGTAGGGCGAGGTACGCGGTTTGAATGCACCGCCGCGAAGCAGCGTAGCCCCCGATTTTTTTACGGCGCGGGCGATAGTAAGGACTTGCTCCTCGCTCTCCACCGAACAGGGCCCCGCAATCAATTGGAAGTTGACTCCGCCGAAACAGTGTCCCGAAACGTCTACAATGGTATCCTCGGGGTGAAGCTTCCTATTGGCATTCTTATACGGTTCTTGAATTCTCGTTACCGTATCCACAATATCTAACGAATTCAATAAACCTATATCCACGCGGGAAGTATCGCCCACTAAGCCCAAAACCGTGGAGTTTTCTCCCTTGACGAGATGGGTTTCCAGACCTAAATTATTGATCCAACCCATCAGGTTTTTCAGTTGCTTTTCGTCAATACCATTTTTCAGCGTGACGATCATGTCGACCTCCTAAAATAAAAAACCGCCGTGCGGCGGTTTTCGTTTAAAATTTTTGATCTTCCAATCAAAGAACGTTTTTACCGCGCACACAAATCAGGGCTAATAAAGTAAAAGCCCTTGTTAAAGTAAAAAAATGCGCTGTAACGATTAAAACGGTTCATAACCTATCTCCGTTGGTAGATAGATAGATTATAAAAAAATTTCGGCTTTTTGTCAATAATTTTGATTAGGTTTTTCCTTTCTTTTTCAAATTATCCGTTTTTTCCGTCGAAATCGAACGTATATAAATTTTAACATCTTCGCGCGCAATTAAAAATCCGACCCGAAAAAACGGATCGGATTTTTCTGTTACTCAATTGTCTTTGTCTGTTTCTTTGGTAGTGGCGTCGTCGGTTTCTTGCTCATCCTCTTGCTTTACGGGTGTAACAATACCGAACACAACCAAGAGCGAGCATACTCCGTTTATCACCGCATTAGCCGTCTCGTCACCGATTTCCACGCCGAACGCGCTTAATATGAGTATGACCGAGCCTATCAGTCCTATCCAAAAACTCATGCTTTTTATTCTTTGCTTCATATGCACCTCTATTCGTCGCCGGGCCGAGCCAGACTGCCGTATTGGTCGAGCAATTTATTATAGTAGTAGTTGGACAAATGCTGACGATAGAACGAGTGGTTCAAAAGCTCGAGCTTGGCCTGTTGGGGCGTAAGCGAAGCGAGGTACTCGTTCATCTTGCCGTACACCGCCTTGTATATCTCGTCGCGCTGTTCGCTGTTCAAAAGCGACAGACCGTTAGCCTGCTTTTCCTGCGAGAGCTGCGCAGAGTAGAGATCGCTTTCGAGTTTCATGCGCTCGCCGTCGAGCTCGGCTTGCTTTTCGCGCACCGAGTTATTGTACTTCTCCACCTCGATTATCTTTTTGTCGCGCTCGTCTTTGAGCGACGAAAGCGTTTGATTGAGCTTGCTCGCATACGAGAGGTTAAAGTCGTTGAGCGCCGATTGGAGCTTGCTCGAAATTTGGGCTATGTCCTTATCGAGCTCGGATATTTTTTTGCCGTAGCTCGACGCTATATCGGCGTTGCTTTTAATGTATTCCTTTTCGAGCTCGGCGCGGTTTACCGCCGCTATCGACGAACGCGCAAGTCCGCGCTTTATCGCGTCGTTATCGACGGCGCGAACGCCCTCTTCGTACTGCTTATCGAGCGCGGCTATCTCGCTGTCGCGGTTTTGCAGGTACGCGTCTTTCGTGTCCTGCAACGCCTTGCCGTCGGCAGCCGATTGATCGCGCACCGCCTGCTCGCCGCTCGTTTTGTAGTCGTAAAGCTCATTCTCGGCTTTGATTTTGAGATACTCGTCGCTCGGCGCGGTGTAGCTAAGCTCGCTCAGCTTGGTTTGCGGCAGCTGCGGTTTGGTCGCGTCGTACAGCGGCGTTTCGTACTGCTTGACTATGTTTTCAAGCTCCTCCCGATCCTTGCTGTTGTCCGGGAATTGTGTGATTGGTTGAGCCATATTTTTTGTACTTCTCCTTGATCATATTGTAGCGGTAAAGCTCGTACTTGCGCATGACCTCTGCGCCCGATTTTTTCTCGTGCGGAGATACTTCGGGCGGCGGGCTCACGCGCTCGTTTTCACGCATTCCGCACCTACCGTCTTGACTCTTGCGCCACGAACGCCGCGCTTGATCTCACGTATATCGGCAAGTATCGCCTCTGTATCCGTCTTGATCGACGACAACGATTTGAGGCTGTCTGTAAGCTCGCTTATCGTCTGCGTGTACTTGCGCTCGCGCCGACTGCTGTCGCGAAGCTGATACACGAGAAGTCCGCAAAACAGCACGGCAAACAACCCGTTGGCAACAACGAGCGATATAATTTCGTCCATGATTTTCCCCCTTTGATTTTTTACGTTACGGCTTGTCCGCCGAAAATGACGGCAGTCGCGGCTTGACGCGGAACGGATAATTTAAGATCGCCCTCGCCCGCCGGCAGTACGGCAATAATCGGCGAAGTTCCTATCGCGATTTGTTTGTAGCAAAAAACAAGTCGGCATTGCTCACCTAAAAATCTGACTATTATCGCCCGATCGGTGCTCAACGATACCGTACCGAACGAAGTATCGGTGCCCGTCGCTTTGCCGTTCAAAACCAGCGCCGTCGTGCGCTCCGTCACCGTGTGGCGCACTTTCTCCAAATTTGCGTTACCGTCTTCTACAAGCGACAACGCGCGCGTTGCTCTATCCATGTTCCCTCCGAAACAATTAGGAATTGTGAATTTGAAATGATTGACACCGCCGGGTGATTTTATTTAAATATCCTTAATTCCTAATTAACTATAAATAACCGTGATCGGCTCGACTCTGCACTCTCCGCCGTCGCAATCGACAGACACCGACGCACGTCTACAATTTACGTTAAGCCGCTTACGACCGCCGCCTGTCTTTACGTTCACTTCCTTTCGCTTGCCGTCGTAGTCTATGCCAACCGTTACGGGAACATCGTTCACCACATACGCTTCACGCAAGACCTTGAGCTTATCGGGCGACGAGAAATCGGTAGTCGGACCGTGCCAGTGCGCGTGCAGACTTTCGTCAAACCGTTTGCCGCACTTGGCGATCTCGCCGCCCACGCCACTCTCACAGCACACAAGCATATCCTCGCCGTTAAAAGTCACGGACTGCATAAACGAAATATCAAGCCCCCTCGATACGGCGTACTCGCCACTCGTGACGTCGTATACCAATAGACCGTTACACGCACAATCGTTTGCTTCGCACCCGACAGTCTCACCGTCCGCGAAATTCATACGACATGACAAGTAGTATTTTCCGTCGAAGAACGCGCTCGCCGTCGCCGAGCCGCGCTCGATAAGCCCGTCGAGATTACTAAGCCGCCGCGTGCAGTCGTAGCCGTCGAACGAGTAAAGCCCGTCGCTTGCGAGAAAGACTATCACCGATCCACAGACCGCTATACTGTCGGGGTAAATTCGCCCCGCAGTAACGAACAAATTAATTACCGAAAATTCGCTTGAATCGCCGTACGCCGTTACGCGGCTTATTCCATGGTCGCGGAATATGTAGAGATAGCTGCCGAACGACACGACGCGATTGAGATAGCCGCGCTCGTCGAGTAGCTCGATGAATCCGCCGCCGTCTTTGCCTATCGTCCAATTCGTGGGATCAAGGTCCTGCGAAAAGAAAACCTTGGTCGGCTCTTCCGAACTCGTGACAAACAGACGCTCGTAGTGAAGCGCCATGCTTGACACAACGGGTGACGTGGTATGTTCCTCCAGTATCCTGCCGTCCCAAGTAAACAACTTTCGCCCCTCGCACGACATCAACAGAACGTCCTTAGAGTTAAGCCGATAGTTCAGCGCGTGCATGGGCGGAAACATTGTTCCCGAAATATAATAGCTGTCACCCATGGCGGTGTCGTACATTCTCAAAATCCCATTGCTCAATTGGTACACGTATTGGTCAACGTATCCGTTTTGCTCGTCCGAGTAGTAGCGGTAAACCCAATACCGCTGAGTCGTAGCAGGGATATTCTTGTTTTGGCGCACGCCGTAGCCCGTAGTGAGCGCGCCCGACGCCGTGTCAAAGTTGTAGCATTCGGCGGCGGTGTTGAAGTCGAGCGTACTTTCGTCGTGCTTAACGTCTATGCGTCCGAACGCGCCAACGCGCTTGCGGTATCGACTTGATTTAGGTATGTTTAGTCTTGACATTATTTCTCCTGCATCCTAATCACAAAAACCTTCTCTTAGGCAAAACCGCACGACGCGTGATCCGCCTACACTCGGCTTCCGCGTTATACCGCTGATCCCATATCGCCGCCTCGTCCGTCCTGCCCGTTATAAGACAGTAGTTGCGCGCGGCAAGATAGCCGAGGATATTACAATCGAGCGTTGCGCCAACTTCCGCTTCGTCATCCACATTACGATCGGACGGCGCGATAATATACGCTATCGAGTACGCGCCGTCGCTCGGCACGGCTATTCCACGCGTATCTATTGTGAACGACACAGGTTTTCCGCCGCGCTCGACCTTTTTAACGGCCGAGATAACGCCCTCAAACGCGTCGAGCGGAATAAACCCGCCCACCGCGCAAACGACCGCGGTATGCACTACGGGAAAGTCCACGCGCGTTTCGGCTATTGCGAGGTTCACGCACTTAACGAGCGTTTTCGCGTCGGCTTCCAAATCCGCGATCTCGTCGCTGTCGAGCTCGTCCGCTATGTCATCCGCCTGCAATATCGCCGCCGCGCACTTTGCTATATCTTTTATCGTCATACTAACCCCCTACCGCGGCAAGCGCACGGACTATCGCGTTCTTCCGTTCGCGCTCCTCGGCTTTTCGGTTTTGCTCGTCCATGATCTTGAGGTTTTGTTCGAGCCTGTCGGCGCGCGTGTAAAGCACGTGCCTTACGGTACGCTCGTCAAGCGTATCGTAAGGCAGTACCAAACACAGCGTGTTTTTATCCTTGCTGTTATGCACCTCGAACTTGCCCGTTTTGTAATTGCGGAAAACGTAGTAGCCGTCGTCGATGCTTTTCAGCCTGCGGCACACGCCGAACAGATCGTCCTCGATTACCCTGCCTATCAACGCGTGATACCGGTAAGCACCGCCTGACCGTTGGGCTTGGAGCAGATAAGGTCGCAGTACTTGACGAGGGTCGCCGTGTAAGTCGGCTTGCCCTGGTTCTGGCGAAGGATCTTGCCGTTCTCCGTTTCGAGGAACCGCCAATCGCAGAGCTGGTGAAGCTTGAACGCCTTGGTGTTCAAAAGGTACATACTTCCCTCGGGCACGAACCTGTCGTAAACGAGCGGAATGCCGTTGTACGAAATGGACTTGAACCCGCCGTCGAGCTCCATGAAGTCGATATTGCGCCTGTACGCGCCCATGTAGTCGACGAACGAATACTTGGCGTCCTGCGAGCACGCTATAAAGTCGACGGTCGAGCCCGCGTCGTTTTCGAGCGCGTCGATAGCTTCCTGAATGGTTATCTCGTCGATAGTGCCGTCGACCGCTTTCTTGTACGGGTTAAGGAAGGGATGCGCCGACTTCTGCACGCCGTAAATTGTCGATCCGTTGAACAGCGCGCCGATACCGGTTATCTCCTTGTCCTTAGAGCCCTGAACGTACAGCTTGTCGCCCGCCGCGAGCGTTACCGTACTATCGAAGGTTATCTTCTTATCGGCGCGTTCGACGTACTTAATACGCGCCGTGGTCTTTTTTGTTCCGTCCGCGCCGTAGATATCCACTACGAGCCCCTCGACTACGTTGCGCACGGAATCTATAACGATCGCGCCGCCCGTGCCCGCGGAAACGGACGCGAGAAGCCCCGTGCCGTCGCCGTACAGCATACGTCCGAGATTAAACTTGGACGCGTTCAAAAGCCCTTCGAGCTCGGCGTTGAGAAGATCGGTAAACGCGCCCTTGCCGCCCTCGGATGCGCGGATAGCCTTGTCGGAAATCTCGATCTGACCGTAAAGGTTTTTGAGCGTTGTGACGAATTGAAGATAATTGTTGCCGTACGCCGCGGGAAGATCTCCGTCCTCATCGCCCGCGCCTACGCCGCCGTTAATGCCGAACTTCGCGGCGGTGCGGATCTCCTTGCCCCACACGTCGGACGAGGTCTGCTCGATCTTGCTGAGTAGCGGATTGACGCGCGTATTGAGAAGATCGGTCACCGTGCCGAGGTATACGGTCTTTAATGCGTTTTCTGCGTTCTGTAAAGTTACCATGTTTTTCTCCTTTTATTTGATAATTTGGTTTGTTCGATCGGTTTGGCTTAACCTAAAATCTCGTCGGCTAACCGTTTAGCGTCGGCAAGCGTGCGCGGGCGCATGGCGGGCATGATGACCGCAGTGCCTACGGGCGCGCTACCGCCGCCGCGACAGGACAGCTTGCGCTTATACCGCGCGAGTACCTCGTCGACAATCTCTGGAATATCCGCTATCGCGTCTACGTACTTGACGGCAAACGCAATGATGTCGACGGGCTCGCATTGCTCCTGCGCGGGCGGCTCTTGCGCTTCGGGCGGCTCTGCCGCAGGCGCAGGCTCGGGCGCGGGTCGATCGTCCGCCGCTATGGGCTCGCCGCACGAAACGTTGAGTTCTTCGCTCGGCGCAGCCCCTTCGACGGTCGCTTCGGCGATTTGTTCTTGTGCTTGCGCGCTTTTGTTTTCCTTCTCTGCTTGTAACTGCTTTATCAGTTGGCAGCGCTTTGTAAACTCCTTTTCGAGCGCGTTGTAAGCCTTGAACAGCTCCTCTACCGAACCGAACTTGCCTATATTAGAGGTCGAAATATCTTCGACTTGTTCTATCTGATTATCTTGAATGTCTTTCATAAAAACTCCCTTTTATTGACCTTCGTTTTGAATTCCTAATTGCGAATTCTTAATTGTTTCATGCTCCCTGATATGCGCTTTAAGCTTTTCGGCGCGCGCACCGCTCGGGCACTCCGTGAGCAAGAACTTGACGTGCGTATCGATATGTATACCGTGATCGTCGAACTCGTTAAGCTCGTACTTGCCTTTTGTGTTCTCGCTTTCGGCGCGGGAAATATGCACGTCGGCGAGGTCCACGCTGCTGTCCCAATCGCCGTAGCCGAGCGCGTCCATAAACCTGTGCTTTGCGGCTTCGCTCATCTTGCCTTCGGCGTCGAACAGCAAGCCCATTTTGTAAAGCTCCATCATCATGTTCTGGCGCATGGCGGGCGTTGACAAAAGCTCGTTGTCGGTAGCGAATACAACGTCGTCGCTCGATATGTCAGAAGCCGACCAGCGCATAAGCTCGACCTCGCCGTTCTGCCCGACGATACGACTGAGCCGCGCGTCGCTGCCGAACTGCTTGTAAAGCCGCAGGATATGCCGCGCTATCTCGCGCGCCGCCGAGCGCACGTTCTCCGCCGACAGCGAGAGCCTGGTGTCGTCCTGCTCTATGAGCAGCTGCAACGCCACGCCGCTCATGTTCGCGGACAACATATTAGAAGAACGCATGATCTCGCTGACGCCGCTTATGTTCGTGAACTCGTTGAGAAGGCGCGCTTCTTCCGCGTCGAAGCTCGACGGTATGCCGCTCATCTCGACCATGCGCGGCGGAGTCGCGCCCTGACGGTAGACCAAGATCTTGCCGGGCGAAATACCTTCCTGTTCGAGATTATCTATATCTACGGAGCCGTCCTCGACCGCCATAACGCCCATGGTCAGCCTGTTCATAAACTCGTGCTTGCGGTTCTTTACGGCGTTGTACGCACGCTGGACGGGTATGCTGCGCTCTACTATGGACGTGCCGAAAAAGCATCCGCAGCTGCCGAGCGCCACCTGCTTGACGAACGGAAAGCCGCGCTTGCCGTCGGCGCGATTGACGAATGGAAGCGGACCGTAATGCAAAAGCTCTTTGCCGGCGACCACGGCGTATTCGCCGTCCGCGTGCTCTGGCGTAGGCAGTGTGAACCGCTCTATGAGCACGGCGCAGTTCTCGGCGGCGACCGAAGTCAGCTTGTTCAAAGTGCTGTCGGCAACCAGCCCGCCGCCCACCGCCGCCGAAGTAACGCCGATAATATCGCGGTTTTCGGGCGGTACGGTCTTGCCGTAAACACGCTTGATTTCGTCCACGTCGACGGCGCGCGCTCTTATTATCGAGCGACAGTCGTCCACGTTCTGCGCAAACACGCTGTCGGGATAGATCTCGAACGGCGGCACGACCTGAACGCATACGTCGCCCTCGTACACCCCGTCGGATATTTCTAAGCCCGAATTATCGTCCCAGCCCACGTAGTAGAAGCTCGTGCCGCAGATCTCAGACCACATCGTGCCGTCTGACAAACGGTTGTCCACGTCGAGCTTGTCACACGCCGAGCCGAGTATCTTAGTCGAAGTCTTTGCGGTCTTCACGTCGCCGTCGTCTGACGAGAACGGACGCACCGTAAGCGACGGGCGCACGCTGTTCAGCTTGGCGAGCCGCGTTTCGACGAGCGAACTGATATGATTGAACACCTCGCGCTCCTGCCAATAGTAGTCGCGCTCTACGTCCTGAATATCGCCTGTCACAGAAGCCGTGCAGTACTGGTTGCCGAGATAGAAATTCATATTGAGCCGCCACTGCACCTCGTACGGGCGCCGCGCCTCGCAACGCTTTTCGAAATCGTTCCTTACACTCTCGACTATGTCCTCGCGGTATTCTTTGGATAAAGATTTTTCTTTTTTCATTTCGTACCCTTACTCGTTTTCCTCTTAGCGGTCTCCACCGACTTCGGCACTATGCTTTCGCCTATCGCCGTATACAGCGCATTCAGGCATTGATCGCAAAAGTACATTCGCCCGCGAATACCCACGCGGTCGAACTTGACCGCTTTTGTCGCGCGGTTGCGGCACGCCCCGCAATCGCATTTAATGTTGTGCTTGTTCTCGATTATTTGCATAAAACCTCCTATTGCGATTTTTTTAACTCCTTAATAAGCCTTATCCTTTCCGATTCGAGCTGCTCGTCCGTAAGGTCGCTGACCTCGTTGTTATCGAACAGCATTTTAGCGGCGGTCATGTCGGGCGGTACGTCCTTAGTCGTGATCTTACGCTTAACGAGTTCTAGCGAGCCGTCGACAACCGCGTACTCCTCGACCACCTCTTGCGCCTCGTATCCGCACGCCCGCTTGACTACCGCGTCCAGAATATCGTCGTGTGATTTCATCTTCTTCTCCCGTTACGCCTTATAAGCCGCTCCTTGTCCAGCTCGATCTCGCTCTTTGCCCGCACCGACCTGGGCGGAACGGGTCTACTCATAAGATAGTATCTAAGCTCGTCCAGGCAGTGATCGTCGGTCTTTACCGGACGGTCGCCGTCGCCCCAGCGATAGCTTTTAAGCTCGCGAATGAGATTGACGCAGTTCTCGAAAATAAACAAGCGCGGCTTGCCGTCGGTCATTAAATACTGCTTAACGCGGTTTATGCCGCTAAACAGATCCTTATTGACTCGCGTGTCTACTAGAATACCGTTGTCGCAAAACAGTTCGGCGACCGACTTATCGGCGTTAAGCGTATGCTGATTCGCCGCGCTGTCTATGAGCGCCGACAGCCGCCCGCGCCCGTCGGTATGCCAATTAAGCCGCGCGGCAATTTCCTTTATCGCCTCGGCGTGGTATGCAACGGGCTTGCCCGCCTCGAAATGCTCGGCGACCACGTACACGTTCCCGTCGTAGTCGACGGCGTAGAAATGACAGGACAGCGGATTGTTAAGCCCGGGATCAATGGACAGTCTGTCCTGCCACTCGCGCGGTATATCGAACGGCGGGATAACGTGAACACGCTCGTCGAACTCGGTGTACACCGCGCCCTTAGCGTCGACGAACCGCCCGTACCGCCTGACGTCGCGCTCGGCGTCCGTCATTGCCGCCGACACGCGCGCCACCTCGTCGGGATCGAGGTACGGGTTGTCCGCCCATTCCATGAAAAGGTGCCAAACCTCGGGATCGGCATTGGCGTTAAGGTAAATACGTTTATATACGAACGTAAGCCCCAGAAGCGGCGTCATAGTGCCGTACAAAAGCCCCTTCTTGTCGACCACGCGCATGGCGCACTCGTCGTAAATATCCTCGGGCGGCTCCTCGTCGAACCAAACGTAATCGAGCGACGCGCCCGCGAACTTATCCCGCCCCGCCTCGCAGGTCTTGAACCCGATAGTGCTTATCGTGCCAAAAACGTTCTTGACCGCTATGTAGTCGATAACGCCGCCCGACGGGTTTTGGCTCTTGCCGCTTTCCATGACTATATCGACTATCCAATCGGGGTTAAGATAATGCAAAATCTTCTTTTGCGCGACCTCGCGCTGCACCCTGCGCGACAGCGAAACCACCCAACCGTCGGTGCGCTTGTTCTGCTTGTACGGGTGAATGCCCCGCGCCAGCCAAACCGTTTCTACCGCGCCGCACTCGGTCTTGCCCGTGCGGTTGCCGCCGAACACCCAACGGTTGCGCTTAGGGCATTTATGGAACTCCATTTGCTTGATATGCACTTTTTCGGTATTGTACCGAGCGAGCGCGTTATTTCGGTATCTGCGCTTTTGCTCGCGCTCTATCCTGAGAATTTTCTCTACCGTAGCCGTCGTAGTCATTGTAACTTCCTTAATCACCCGAAATTCGACAAAACAAGATACGCGTCGCTAAGCGAAGCGTATTAAACTAAAAACCATGTCGGTATTGTGTTCGGTAATGACGGCGCTGATGTTTTTTCTCATGCCGTCCAAAACAACTTTATATAACGCCGCAATGCAGCCCGTCGTCGACCTACCCGCCGGCTATTTCGTCATGCAGAGCGACGTCGACGCGCCGAGCGGATATATCGCCGTGGCGTACGACGACATTAGCGGCTACGTGCGCGCGGACGAAGTGCAGGAAGTCGACTATATCCCCATGACCAAGTACGAAACGACCGTGCGCTTTTACTGCGATAACGACGGTCAGCCCGTCAACCTGCGCTCCGCGCCGAACAAGACCGCCGACGTCCTGACCGTGCTCGAACCGACGGGCAGCGGCAGGTGCTACGGCTCGATAAGCGGCGATGCAATAATATCGGGCGCGGGCGATCTTTGGTATTACGTCAAGACCGAAACGGTAAGCGGATACTGCTATTCGGCGCACGTCCGCGTCGACCCCATCCCACCGAATATAATCGAAAAGGAAGAACCCGTAATCACCCCACCTGTCATCGACGAGCAACCCGAAGAACCGAACGAAACCCCACAAGCAATGTCTACCACGACCGCAATAATCTTTTCCGTTGCGCTGTGTATCCCCGTTCCGTTTATTATGTATTTCCTTTTCCGTAAACCGAAAGACGAATAGGAATTTTAACTTATCTTTATTTGCCTTCCCCTCAGGGGGAAGGTGTCGCGTAGCGACGGATGAGGTGAACGATCTTTTCCATATTCGCCTTCCCCAATTGGGGGCATGGGGGTGGTGGCACGGCGCAAGCCGTGACGGATGAGGGCATTTAATTACTCGCAACAGCTTTATAATTAACGGTAAACCCTGCACTCTTGACCGCCCTTTTGGGCTTGCGCTTAATGAGTTTGAATAAATACTCGAACTCGGTATTTATCCGCTCTACGGTATACCCCGCAAGCTCGATTGCGCTTAGCGCGATTTTATAATCGTCGCTATCTCCTGCTACGCCGCCGAACACGCACGAACGGAAAAGCCCAAACTTGTCGCCGAGCGCGCGCTCGATAAAGCCGTACAGCACGTTGAGGTTGCAAAGATCGATGCGCCGATTATCGAGCTTGAACAGCTTTTGCACGATCTTATGCGCGGGCGTTACGAGGTCGGCGATCACGCTTTCCTGCTCGCGCTCTATCACGTTCTGCAAGCCGCAAATAAGCGGGTTGATAAGTATTACGTTGTCAATTGTTCTTCGTTCCGTTCGCATAAAACTACGTTCTCCTCCACAAATAGCGAACCGCCTATATCTCACGACATTGGCGGGTACCGTTTGTTATTTTCAACCGCAGTTTAACATTGAATTACTGACAACAGTATGTCAATATATACATAGCGACGTTTTTCTCAATAAAAAAATTACTCCCGTAAAGGAAGTAACTTTAATAACCTTATTCGCCTTGCCCTCAGGGGGGGCGTCGCGTAGCGACGTCGGTGAAAAACTCTATCCTTATTCTTCCGTCTTATTTTCCTCGGCGAGCTGTTCGCTTTCCTCTTTCTTTTCTTCCTCGGTGGGGGCTTCCTCTTTTACTTCTTCGCTCTCTTTCTTTTCATCTTCGTCTTCGCCGTTCTCTTTTACTTCCTCTTTAACCTCGTCGGGAGTTTCATTCTTCTCGTCCTCTTTAACTTCTTGCACGGTTTCCTTCTTTTCTTCTTCCTTAACTTCTTCTACGATAAGTTCGTCGCTGTCGGCAATGAACGCACTGCCCTCGATATACTTATCTATAAACGCAGTAAATGCGTCGGTATACTTTTGCTTATCGACAGCGTACGAGAGAGCGTGTCCCGCGCCCACAATAGATAAAAACTCTTTATTCTCGGACGCGCACGCTTCGTAAAGCTTGCGACCGAGCGCGCACGGCACGTACTTATCTTCCTCGCCGTGAATGAACAACGCAGGGATAGTCATGTTCCGTGCGAAGCTTTCTATATCCGCGTCGTAAAGCGAATAGCCGTGAACGAGCTTAACGCCCAAGTTCACCATATACAGCGATATTCGCGTGCGGGTAGAGATCTTATCCGTATTTCCGCCAGCGAGCACCGCCGCGTACTCGTCGAACTGCGAATTGAACCCGCAATCGTCGATAACGCACTTAACCTGCGAAGGCAAGGTCATACCGCTTGCGGCGATCACCGTCGAGCCGCCCATGGACGTACCGCAAAGCGCAATCTTCACGCCGTCGCCGAAAACGGCTACCGCCTTATCTATCCAGCGCAAAAGGTCGAACCGATCGAGCCACGCCATGCCGACCTTGCCGCCCGAACCTTTATGTCCGCGCATGGCAGGAATGATAACGTCGAAGCCGCGATCGTAGAATATCTTGGCTTGGGCTTGCATGGAATGCTGGTTCGCGCCGTAGCCGTGGCAGCAAACGGCGACCCTACCCAAATGCTCTGGCTGTTTAATAAGCAACGCCGAAAGCTCCACGCCGTCGTATGCGGTCAAGGAAAGCGTTTCCGTCCTGTCCTTTACCCCACCGAACCACTTGGAATTCACGCCGAAGTTCTCGGCGGTATAACCGAGCTTGATCCGTTTCTCCAACGGAATTTCCTTGCGCCGCCCGAGAACGAAATGAACGGGCAGCAACGCCCACAAAACGAACGCCACGGCAACAAACGCCAAAGCGCCCGCAACAACTATCAATGCAATCATCCAGGTTTGCATATCACCCTCCGTATAAACCGATTATATCAAAATAACGCCGAACTGTCAAGCAAACGAAAAGCGCGGCATTTTGCTTGACCTATCGCCTTAACCGTGATACAATATACGGGTATTCGATTTCAGTTGAATACCCGTATATGTTCTCGTAGCTCAGCTGGATAGAGCGTCCGCCTCCTAAGCGGAAGGTCGCGCGTTCAAGTCGCGCCGGGAACGCCAAAGCGGCAGTGCAAAATTGCACTGCCGCTTTTACATTGAACGGTAATATTACTTTGCCTTTTGTAACGATATTACCGAAAGGCAATCTTTAACTTGCATCATCCCGAGCGCAGTCGGGGGATCTAGGCGAACCGCCGCAAGGGTGCCACGCAAATACTACCTAATCAGCTAACCCGTGATCTCGACAGAGCCGTAAACGACTTCTATGTCATAGAGCTCGGTAACGTCGTTGCCGTCGCCGTCGACTATCCTGACGTTCTTGGGTTTGTTCATGACTGTGCCGTCCGTTATGTCGATGAACTTATTATACTCGATAACAAGCTTGTGCCCCGAAATAAGGTTGCCGCTCGTCGTGGTAGCGGGGAACTCTATCGGCTTGCCGTCGTACGGCTTAACTACCGACGGGGTCGAAACGGTAAGCTTGATCTTCTCAACGGAAAGGCTCGTGTCCTCGAAAACGATCTTATAATTTTTAGCGTCCAGCTCGTCGTTATTGATATGGATATATCCGCGCTCGACGAATATCTCCGCAAGCTCCTTGCCGTCGATCGAGCCCGTGGTTATGCCCTCGTACTTATCGTAATCGATAGTTACGGTTTCTACGCCCGCAGGCTTATATTTGACGAAATACGCATAGCCGGGAATAAGCTCGGTGATAGTCAATGGCGTACCGTCGTACTGCTTGCTGTGGTTGCCGAAAACAACCGTTATAAGCGCCGAAACGACCTCGATCTCGCCCTCATGCTTTTCTATCTTGTAGTTATCGGTAACGTCCACGCCGTTCTCGTCGTACAGCGTAAACCAAACGATATTGCTATTGGATATACCAATGCCGTACTGCTCGCCGTCCACCCTGCACTCGTAAGTGTAATTCATAGCGAGAAGGTCGCTGAGTCTAACTACGTTTTGCGCCTCGGTATCGCAGTCCTCGACCTTGTTTATCGCCTTGACTACGCACCCCTTGTATTCCTCGACAACGTCGACGGGCTTGATCGAAATAACGGGTTTGTCGTCGCCGTCGCCACCGCCTTCTTCGCCGTTTCCACCGCCGTTGCCGCCGCCACTCATGTTGCCCGTGACCTCAACGCTCACCCAGCCCACGCCGTCGATATACACCTCAACCCAGGCGTGACCTATAGTGACTTCCACCCACTCGCCCGCCTTTACGGAAGTCATAATGCCTTCCACGTAGCGCGCGGGCATACCGAGCGTTCTAAACAGCATGGTTGCCGCCGTAGCGTAATGACGGCAAACGCCCTGCTTGTATTTATCGAGGAACGCTATTACCGTGCCGTCCTCGTCGACGTCCACTATGGGATCGTAATCGAAGCTATACTCGGCGGATTTTTGGATATACGAAGCTACCTTATTGATAATTTCGGGATCGGCGGGATCGAAGCCCTGTGCCCTTATAACGCCGTTAAGGAACTCGCGCGTTTTGTCGTCGACCGCCAAATACCCAACCCCGTTAAGGTAAACGTACTCGCGGTAAGCGCGCTCTATCTCGGCGTACTCTGCGGGCAAGGAAGCGGCTTTAAGCTTCGCCCCGCCGTCGGAACGCACGTTGTACGAATAGTATTGCGCCGACCAGGTATACAGATCGTCGACAAGCGTTATGTCGCCGTCGTTCGGCTCGCAGATAATATCGCTTGACTGAACGTGATTGCCGTCGAGTGTTTTATAGTTCGGCACGGCGTAAAGCCCGCTCGACAGCGCCCTGATATCGACAGTGGTCTTAGCCGCATTCGCCGCGTCCAAAAGCAAGCTCGCAAGATAGTTTACCGAATAGCTTTTACCACCGTACTCGATATACTCGCCGTACCTAACGCCGCTCGAATCGGTCCAGTCCGTGCCGCTCACGTACTTGTTATGGCTTTGCTGGCGCAGGTACACCGTACCGTTCTTCTCGCCGTACACCCACATGAACGGCTCGCCGCCGCCCTCGCCGTTGATTTCCACCACAAGCGTGCCGTAGGTGAACTCAAACTCGAAATTACCCGTAACCAAAGCGGACGGATCACGCCCGATAATGACCGAAAGCAAAAGCGAATTTTTCACCCTGCCGGGATCAGTTATCGTAGCGTAAGCGTCGACAACTATATTGTGATCATCGGGAAGCTCCCCTTCCGCCTTGAACGACGGGTTGGAGTGTTCCTCGCCGTCGTACCACCACTTGCCGTCGGCAGTGATTATTTTAATCACTGCGGGATTGACCGTAAGCGTGCCATACTCAATGCCTATGTCATACTTCTTGGTGGCTTCCGTAAGATAGAATTTCAGCACGTTCTCGTAGCCTATAACGTTGCCGTCATCGTCGCGCAAAACGTTTTTAACGGAAACGTATTCGGTAACGGTTATGCCCAAGCTCTCTATGCTGTCGCCGTCTTTAAGCCCCGTTACGGTAAAGGTCGGGTTAAAATGCTCGTCGCCGTTGTAGGTAAACTCGTCCGTCGCGGTGGTGATGATGAGCTGTTCGCCCGTAACTGTAAGAACACCGTCCTTGTCGCTGAACTCGATAATATAGTAATCGGTAACGTAAGCAAAGTACATATTGTCTTGCTTTAAATACACCCTGACCGAGCCAGTTGCAAGCGCGTTTATCGACGAGCCGACGAAAGTCCGCGACCCGTCGCAATCGGCGTACGATATATGCCCTTCGACAAGATCGAAATAGTTTTCGTTATCTACGTCAACGCAAACGAACCCGCCGAAGCCGGTAGCGGTGAGCGGCGTGCCGTCGTACACCTTTTCCGCCGAAGCCGCCTGAACCTTGATACGCCGCCTGAATACGGTAAGCTTACCGTCGTATGTTTCGATATAGTAGTTACCCGTCACGTCGTTGCCGTCGCCGTCTTTAATGACGACAGAGCTAATAACGTTATCAACCTCGCCGGGAACAGTTATGCTGTTATCCGCGAACGAAACTTCCACGCTGTGTCCCTCGACAAGCCCGAACTCGCCGAACCCGTCCGCAAAGGTATAACTTCCGCTCGGCGTAAGCGGCGTGCCGTCGTACGCCTTTTCGTGGCTTCCCGCAATAATGCCGATAGGTCGCTGCGTAACGGTGAGCGTACCACGCACGAACGTAATATCGTAATCGGTCAAGTACCCCGCCGAGCCGTCCTCGCACAGTATGCCGCAAGTAATAAATTGATTATCGACCGTGCCGACGTTCACTATCTCGGTGGCGGCGGTAACGTTAAGCGTTTCGCCGTTCGCAAAGCTTCCGCCCCTTACGGTATAACCGTAATCGAATTTCGCCGTGCCGTCGTAAACCCAAGTATTAGAAGCCGTTTCGATTGTTACGGCACGTTTCGTAATTTCGAGCGTGCCACAAGTCGAAATAATATCGTAGTTGTCCGTTTTGTTGACGCCGTTTATATCGCGCACTTCGTAAGCTATTTCGTTATCGACAGTACCTACGTGCGTTATCGCCGCGATCGCCGTCGCATAAAGCTTATGCCCGCCGATAAACCCGTCGCCCGTAACCGTAACGCGAGTATCGGAAAGCGGCGTGCCGTCGTAGGTCTTACTGTTATCGGGCGTAGTTACGTAGATAATGCGCGGCGTGACGGTGAGCGTGCCGCTGTTCCAAACAACGTTATAATTGCTCGTAACGTCCCTTTCGCCCGACATGATCTTAACGGTGTGAACGTTACTAATACTTCCGACGTCCGTGATCGACGCGGGTGTAACGAGCGCGACTTCATGCCCCGAAATAAGTCCGCCAACGACCGATAACGCTTCGTTTTTGAGCGGCGTGCCGTCGTACTTCTTTTGATCGCTGTCCGTCGCGAGCGTAACGGTACGCGCCGTGACAACGAGCCGCCCCACCTTTATATTAAAAGCGTAGTTATCGGTAGTATCGTTACCCGATTCATCTTTCAGCGAATACTCGCCGTACTTGACGGAAGTCGAACCCACGTTCGTTTGCGAGCCCGAAATCTCGATTGTAAAGGTATATCCGCTTCCGTCCACGCCGTTGGGATAAACAATGGAATAGGTTTTCGGCGCGAAAAGCGGCGTGCCGTCATACTCCTTGTTGTCGCCGTCGAGCGTGACGTATATGATCTTCTTTTCCGCGACAACTTCGAGAGTGCCGTGTTCTTGGGTAATATCGAAGCATTCGGTAACGTCGACCCATTCGGTATCATCGAACATTATCGAAATACCAAGAACGTTAGGCGTTGTGCCTACTTCCGTTATACACGTATAGTCTTTGACAATAACGTAGTGCCAAAGCGGGAGCGTACCTTCTTCTATCGAATATTCGTCCGTAAAATGAATTTCGCCTGTGTACGTCCAAACGCCGCTACCCGTTTTTATAGTAAGCGGTCGGGGCGTTACGTGCGCACTGCCAACGCCGCTTATCGTTATTTCGTAACAATCGGTAACGTTCTCGCCGAACTCGTTTAATAATACCACGCTTTGAATGCCGAACGCTACGGGCGCGGTCGTTGCCCACTTAACAGTATTATATTTCGGAGTAAGGCTGTCGCCGTCCGCAAGACTGCCGAAAGCAAGACTGTACTCGGCGCACTCTATCGGCGTGCCGTCGTACACCTTGGTTTGAAGCTCATTGACCGCCCCGACCGTGATCGCTCTCGGCGTGATAGTGATCTTGCCGTAAGTATATTGGATATTGTAATTATGCGTTTTGTCAACACCGTCGGCGTCCAGAACGATTGCGGTAAACACGTTATCGTATTCGCCTACTACTGTAAATTCATTCCACCCCACATACGATACCGGTTGTCCCGGAACAAGATACTGTAGATCGCCTCGAATTTTGGCTTCGAATTTTCCGTGCGAATTGCCGTCGTATTCGAAGGTATCGGACTCAGAAATAAGGGGTAAGAGTCGCGGAATTATTTTTAGCTCGCCCCACTCGTATTCGAAGTCGAAATTTTTAAGAATTTCGGCGGACAAGTCGAATTCCAAAACGTTGGGAACGCCTATAACGTTACCGTCATTATCGCGCTGAGCGTCACGAATAATAGTCCATCCGTCAACCTTAATTGCTTCCTTTACCGCGCTCAATATTGCGTTATCGACTCCGCTTGCGAACAAATCGAAGTCTTTATCGAAAAGATCGGTATCGTAATACAGCGCGGCCTTGCCGTGCGAATGAATTGTTATAGTCGGCGGCAGTATTTTAAGCTCGCCGAATTCTACGATTTTTATATCATAGTTATTTATGTCCGCGTCGGTGCCCGACAATTGAAGGTTAAGGAGATTACGCGTGCCTATAACGTTACCGTCCTCGTCACGCATAACGTTTTGAACCGCCACGCCGTCTATTGCCGTTATCTTATGATCGAGCACAGGCAGGAGCGAACCCTCGGCAAACTCAAATTCAAGGTGCCGATGCATCTCGCCGTCGTAAGTCCAGCTCTTAGACCCGCTTACGATCTCTATCGGGCGCGGGGTTATTTCGAGATAGGCATCCTTAGCATAAGAGGCAATATAATAATTATAGTTTCTTACGTCGGTGTTAGCATAATAGACGTAATACGAACAGTAATTGCGTTTGCGTCCTACGTTCGTTATCGTATCGCCGGCACGCACGGTTCCGTCGCCATCATAGTCATAGTAACGATACCGTATCTCATCCCCGTCCAAAAGAGTATTCGAGTATTTTTCAAACATGGCGTCACTTATACTAGGCCTGTCGGCTCTGGTAAAATATCTCCACCCGAAATCGTAATGCGTCTCACCGTCGTAAACCCACGTATGGCTGTTGGGAACGACCATTATATAGCGCCGCGTAATTCTGAGATTGCCAGTAGCTACTTCAAGATTGTAATTATCGGTTTCGTCTTTGCCGTCGATGCCTACTACCTTATATTTTACAAGGTTAGCTGGGTTGCCTTCACTGACTTCTTTTATTTTTGTCCACGAAAGAGCGACCAAGTCGTGACCTTCCACGAGCACGTTGTCGTTAGCAATATCATCGGGAAGATATTCCGCTTCTATGTAATCCCAGTCCGTATCGTAATGCGGCTCTCCGTCGTATACCCACGAATTGGTTGCCGTTCTGATCTTTACGTACCGCTTCGTAACTTCGAGCGCACCGCTAACCTTGGTTATTTCATAGTTAGCCGTGACGTCCTTCTCTTCGCCGTCGATTTCCGCCGTGATCGTGACCGAAGAAATTTCGTTTACGCCTGTTCCCACGTTCGTGATCTCGCCTGAGAACTTGGCGGTAATAACTTGCCCGACTACAAGCCCGATTTCTTTATCTTTGTCGAACGGCGTATAAGTAAAGTTATCCCCGTCGGTGTTTTTGAGCGGGTCACCGTCGTAAACTTTTGTAAGATCGTCTTTGACCGAAACGATTATCGGGCGGGGCGTGACCGTCAAATCGCCGAACACCCATTCAACTTCGTAGTTATGGGTTACGTCCGTCTTCACGCCGCCGATATATTGATAAATGAATATACTGTTAAATTCGTTCTTAACCGTTCCTACGTCGGTTATAACGCCCGTACCGTAGCGATAGTATATATCGTAGTCCTGACCTTCTACAATGTTATCGGCATGAGCGGCGTGGTAAGAATGCTCCTCTCCGTCGTAAACCCAAGACTTAGAAGCCGTCGTAACGGTGATCTTCCGCGGAGTTACCGTTAGCGTGCTGTACTCGTAAGTGATATCGTAGTTTTTGGTAACGAGCTTACCGTTTTTATCGTAAATGTTTACGCTGTTGATCTTATGCTTATACTCGCCTGCGTCGAGCGGCGGATAATCGGGATCATCGCTGAGCGTAACGTTTATATCGGCAATTACGTGTCCGGATATCAAACCTACGCGATCGACACGATTGAATTCGGTATATTCATAGCCGTCGTACCAATGAATAAATTCCCCATTATACTCCGCCGTTTTATCCTTAGGCTTAATAGTTATCGGTCGTGCTTTGACAGTAAGCGTGCCGTAACTTTCGAAAACTATATCATAGCAATCGGTAACGTCGTCGGGAGTCAAAGAATTATGCAATACGCTGACTTTTACGATATTAGCCGTACTCCCTACGTCTGTTATTTGAGAATATTGGTCATAACGGAACTTGTCGGTCTCAGCAAGCGAGTAACCGTTCAAAAAGTTAACGACCAGCATAGTGCAACTTCCGCCGTTATAAACGAACTCATAGTCTGGCGTGTACACCTTGATTTCACGCTTGGTTATTTCAAGCGTGCCGTAACGCTTCGTTATAATATAGTTGCGCGTAACGTCCTTACCCGCGCCGTCGTAAATCGTTATCTCATCTAATTCGTTAGTAACTTTCGATACGCGAATAATCGACTGTTCTTTATACGTGTAAGTGTAAGTATGCCCGTCTATGAGGTCATAAATGAGATTGAGCACGCCGCCCGCACCGACAGAATATCCGCCGATTAATGGCTCTGACACTATATCGCTCGCAGAAGAAAGCGGATATCCGTCGTACACCTTTTCGCCGCTGCCCGCGGTAAATACCACCGTACGTTTTTTGACGGTAAGAGTTCCGCAAGTGATCTCGAATTTATAGTTTGCAGTATTATCTAAGCCGTCGCCGTCCTCAACGGTGAACGTCAAAACATTTTCAATCGGCTTTTCGGTTGCATCTGTCACGGTCGTTTTCGACTTGACTTTAAGCGCGTGATCGAGAACAAGTCCCGTTTTGTCGGCTTCGCTCGGCGCGGTCACTTTATAGGTATCGCAATAATGCGAATCGCCGTCGTAGGCGAAGGTGTCGCTGTCGGTAGTTATATACACCGTGCGTTTCGTAACTTCGAGCCAGCCCGAAACGGTGGTTATATCGTAGTTAGCCGTTACGTCCTTTTCGCCCGCCGTTATCGTGACCGAAGCTATCTCGTTGATTTTCTCTTTGCCCACTTCGGTAAGTGAACCGGCGAAGGTCACCGATATAGAGTGACCCGAAACAAGCCCGCCACTTTCGCCGTAGTCGTAATCGGTATATATAAAGTTAGTGTCGTCGGTATTAGTGAGCGGAGCGCCGTCGTACACCTTTTGGCAGTCGCCCGCTACAACAGCTATCTCGCGCGCGGTGACGGTGAGTACGCCTACCGCATTAACCGTTATTACGTAGTTATCGCCGCTCGTTCCCGCGACCTCGAACTCTACCTCGTTGAGCGTTCCGCTGTCGCTTACGTTGGTGACGGTGGTATACCCGTCCTTGGCTTTGAGGGTATGCCCCGAAACGGGTTTAAGCTCGCTCGTTACCTTGTAGCTCACGTCAAACTGCGCGTACCCGTTGTAGACGAAAGTATGCGATAGCGTTTCGACCGTTATCGGGCGCGGCGTGACGGTAAGCCAGCCCGCGACCTTTTCTATCTCGTAGTTGTTCGTTACGTCCTTATCGCCCGCCTTGACGGTGACAGAAGTAATAGAATTTACTTGCGCTCTGCCTTTATCGGTAATCGAGCCTTTGAAGCTAGCTGCGGAAATTGCGTGACCGCTAATGAGCCCGCTATTCGAGCCGCCCGCCGTAACGGTATAGTTATTGCCGTTCATGTTTACAAGCGGCGTGCCGTCGTATACCTTTTCGCAGTCGCCCGCCGTAACGGTGAGAGCGCGCTTATCGACGGTAAGCGTGCCGTAATCATAGGTCACGGCGTAACAGCTCGAATAGTCTTTGCCGTCGCCCTCGACCGAAACCTGCAACGCGTTATCGGTACTGCCCGCGTCCGTCATTTCGACGCGACCCGATACCTTTACGGAGTGCCCGTCAAGAAGCGAACCGCCCGTCACTTCGAACTTTTCGTTATAGAGCGGCGTGCCGTCGTAGGTCTTTCGGGCATCGCTCGTTTTGACGGTTATCGGGCGCGGAACGATTTTAAGCGTGCCGTAAACGACCGACAATTCATAGTAATCGGAAGCAATATTTCCGTCGCCGTCCACTATCTCGAACGCAAGCTTATTAGAGGCGCTTCCCACCTCGGTTATGGTCGCGCTTTCGGTAACCAACGCGCTGTCGCCCTCTACAAGCGGCGTAGCGGCGTCTAACGCGAACACGGGGTGACTTAGCGGCGTGCCGTCGTACTCGCGCGAGCAGTCCTCTGTGGTAACGTTTATCCTGCGTTTTAATACGGTAAGAAGCCCCGTATCGACGGTGATATTATAGTTGATTGTAACGTCGGTTTCGCCGTCGTGAAGTATCATGATCTCGGGCGCATTGTTCACCGCGCCGGGCAAAGTCACTTCCGCAGAGAACGAAGCGACCACCTCGTCGTTCGCGGCGAGCGAGCCGTCCGCTATCTCCCACTCGTGGAGCATAAGCGGCGTGCCGTCGTACTCGCGAGTCGCGCTCTCTACGCTTATTTTAATATCGCGTTTAGCGAACGTTACGGTACGCTTAACGGCGTTGAGCTTATACGAATTCGTCACGTCCTCGCCCGCGGCGTTGGTGATCGTGACCGCTTTAAGAACGGGGGTTATATCGCTGCTTTCGAGCGAAACGGCGGTGTACTCAAAGTCTGTGCAAACGGCTGTATCGCCCTCGGCGAGCTCGGCAATTATGCTCGGCGTGTCGCCGTAAACGAGCACGCCCGAAACCGAAATATCTATCGCCTTTTGCAAAATAGCGAACGGGTATTCCTTGCCGTACGAGGGCGCGCCGTTTATGCGCTTGCT
Organism: Clostridiales bacterium; assembly: GCA_014799665.1. NCBI lineage: Bacteria > Bacillati > Bacillota > Clostridia > Eubacteriales > Clostridiales bacterium. The sequence continues at coordinate 3,821 of JAAVHP010000012.1, read as the reverse complement.
CACCGCGCGAACGTAATACTTACCCGCCGCCGTCGGCATATCACCCGACCACTCGGTATCTCCGTCGGCGCGGTACTCGTACTTAACGCCGCTCATAAACGCCGAAGCCTTGTAAGGAAGCTCGGTGCCGTAAACTATTTCGGCAGGGCATGAAACGCTGTCATACACCAAGCCGCGCGTGGATAGCAGCGCCGCGACCGTGCCGAACAACAACACGGCGCAAATGATAATGAGCGCTCTGAACCGCTTGACAACTCGCAAAAACTTAGCGAGCCTAGCCATTTTTTTATTATAATCGGCGTACCGCATTATGCGTTTCTCTAACCTCCTTAATCTAATCTAAACGGAAGAACAGTAAGCTTCCCGTACTCGTAAGTTATCGCGTAGTTATGCACTGCGCTCGACCCGTCGGGCGCAGTGATAAACACGCCGTCGACAGTATTCATGCTCTGACCTATCGTGCTTTGAGCGCCGCCGAACGACAGGAATATCTCGTCGCCGCCGACTATGGCTTGAACAGCTTCGCCGTCCATCTCGCAAAACACCTCGAACTCGTCGCAGGTAAGCGGACCGTCGAGCTCGTCGAGATAGCCGACAGCCGAACCCGTTTTAATGACGATCGCGCGCGGCGTGACGGTGAGCGTTCCGAAGTCGTCCGTTATCTTGTAGTAATCGGTAACGTTATTCCCGTTCTCGTCGATGATGATAAGAGTGCAAACGTTCGCGCTGCTTCCTACGTTTCGCTGCGCGCTCGGCATGAGTGCGGTGTCTATCTTATGCCCGCTCAAAATCTTACCCGTCATAGAGTAATCGGTCTTGTCGGGAAGTAGCGGCGTACCGTCGTACACCTTGCTCCTATCGGCGGTGGAAACGGTGATTTCTTCGAGATAGATTTGAAGCTTGCCGGGCTTTAACGAAATACAGTATTCATTCGTCACGTCGCGGCCGTTTTGATCGAACAGGCTGAACGCCGTAATGCGCGTTTGCGTAACGCCCACCTCGGTCGCCGCGCCCTGCACGGTAAATTTATACGAATAGCCCGCGTCCTCGAACGAGGTAAGACCTTGAAGCCTGTCGCCCTCGTAAGTAAACGAGCTCTTGCCGCTCTTAATAAAGTCCTTGTTATCGAGATAGCGGTCGAACGGCTTAATAGTGATCCTCGCGTCACTGTCGGGGTCGCCGATAACGGGGTTGCCGCCCGCACTGCTTCCGCCCGTAACTTCCACCTGATACCAGCCCTTGCCGTCGATATACACCTCTACCCACGCGTGCGCGCAGTCCTTTGTCCAAACCTCGGTCCACTCGTTAGCGGAGGTTTGAACGGTATAGCCCACACAGTACCGCGCGGGAATGCCAAGCGCACGGTAAAGCAGCGTAGCCGCCGCCGAGTAGTGCCGACATACGCCCTGCTTATAATCGCTAAGGAAAGCCACGACCACGTCGGACTCTTTGTCAAGCGCTTTATCGTATTCGAGGCTGTACGCCGCCGCCGACTGCACGTAGCTTGCAACAGCCGACACGAGCGCGCCGCCGCTTAGCGTCGAAAAGCCCTGCGCGTCGATTATCGTATTGAGGTATTCGAGCGTATCGGCAGGTACGGAAGTATACTTATTGTAAACGAATTTACGGTAATTCTTTTCGACAGCGGCGTACCGACCGAGGTTCGCGCCGTTAAGCGAAACACCGAGATCTGCCGCGTAGTCGTAAGCGTAATAATTGACCTTGTACGTATTGCCGTCGCCTACGTACTTGACGTCGCTGTTTTGCGCCGTGCAGATCAATTCGTCCATGGTCTGGTAGTACGGAAGATAATACTGCGAGGTATTGACCCGCTCGATCGTCGCGCTGTTATACGTCTTGCCCGCCGACCACAGCATATAGCCGGACAGATAGTTCATGCCGAAAGTGCTGCGAACTTTTCCCGTCATTTCGTCAAGAGTTTGAAGAAGATAGCCCGAGTAGTCCTCGGCAGGGTTGAACCCGCTGTAATTGTAATCGCCAAAACTCGTGTACCGCAAATACATGCGCGTGCTCTTATCGGTGAAAACACGCATAGCGAGGATATTTTCCTCGTCGTCGCCGCTGCTCCCGCTAAGACTTCCGCTGTCGCTGAGATCGCCGCTCGACCCGTTTTCGTCGCCGTCATCGCCGCCTTGACCTTCGCCCCTCTCATCGTCCGAGCCTACGCCCTGACCTTCAGGCTGACCGTTGCCGCCCTCGGGCTGACCGTTGCCGTACACGACGAGTTGACCTTCTTGAAGCTTGATAGAATAACAATTAGTCACGTCGCGCCCGTCCTTATCGAAGATAACGACCTCAGCGATCGTATTGGGCGCAGTGCCTACATACGTTATAGTACCTGACACCGTTACGTACACGGTCTGCCCGTCGGCAATGCCGTAAACGGCTTTTAAGACTTCCCAGCTGTCGAAGGTGAGCGGCTCGCCGTCAAACTGCTTACTCTTACTACCCGACGAAATCGTAACGGGGCGCGGAAGCACGGTGAGCGTGCCCAGACTGTACTCGAACTCCACGTAATCGCTCGCGTCTTCGCCGTTTCGCGATGCGGTGACGAACACCGCTTCGTTATCGGCGTTGCCGTAAAGCGTGCGCTCGCCCGCGACCGTCGCCGTTACGGTAAGATCGAGATATTTATATGACTTACCCGAAGCAAGCCAAATATCGCCCGCGATCGTCTCGTCGCAAACCACGCGCCACCCGTCCGCGGTGAGCGGCTTGCCGTCGTAAACCTTGTAATCCGACCGCGTTTCTATCCTGATAATTATAGGCGTAACCGTGAGCTGCCCGAACGTGAAGATTACCTCGTACTTGGCGGTCACGTCCCGTCCGCTTGTGTCAATCGCCTTAAAGACCGCGACGTTATCGGTCGAGCCGACTTCGGTCTGCGAACCCGTGACGGTAACGGTATAGCTATCGCCGTCTATCGCGTGTCCGCTCGTCATCGAATAGCCGTTCTTGGTGAGCGGCGTGCCGTCGTACACCTTTTGCGCCGACGGCGTGGAAATTTCTATAAGCTCGCCCACTACGTGAAGAATACCGTACAGGTACTCGAACTCGTAGTTCGCCGAAACGTTTTTATTCCCGTCGAACACGAGCGCCGTGAACTTGTTTTCAATCTTGCCGGAAGCGGTTAGCGTGCCCGTCACGAAATACTGTATCTCGTGACCAGTCACGAGCGTGCCACGCTCGATCTTGCACTCGTCACTTTTAAGCGGCGTGCCGTCGTACTTCTTTTCGGCAGAAGCGGACGAAACCACTATTCCGCGCGGCAAGACCTCTATATCGCCGAGGTTGAGCTCTACGTCGTACGTATCGGTAACGTCATAGCCGCTCCCGTCGGTGATTTTGTATTCGACGGTATTTTTGCTTACGCCCGCTTCCGTCCGCGAACCCGTGACGGTAAGAGAAAGCTCATGCTCGGCTTTGAGCTCGCCGCCCTCTATCCACCACTCGTCGATGGAATGCTCCTTGCCGTCGTACTCGACGGACAATCCCGCCGTTGCAATAGTCAAGCGGTTAGGCGCAGCAGTGATCACTCCCGTTGCGATAAGGATAAAATACACAGCAAGAAGCACTACAATACCTACCGTCAGCATACCGACGATAAATACCGTTTTCGATTTTTTGATTGTTTGTGCTTTTTGCTTAGCCACGATTTCTCCTTGATTTATCTTTAATTTTTAATTACTGTTCGCGTATCTCCGCATAACGTCTTTACACATTGTCATCTTGTCCTCGCCGAACAGCTCGTCCAAATAATTGCAGTACCCTTCCGCCGCGTTCTTCACGTATATCGGGTT